>JBMYNT010000011.1:0-40751 GCA_049598575.1 Candidatus Poseidoniaceae archaeon
GAACCATTTCAGCGGGTGCTGGTGGTGCCATCTCCTTGTCTTCACCATCACCATAGGCGAGCGAATCAGCGAGAGCTGCGACGACCTTGATGCGTGTCGAATAACGTGGTGCAAGCCCAATCTCGGACCAGGGGATGACAAACTCATAGACATCCTGAACGGCGCAACCACCGAGTCCAGAACTTCCGCTCAAGACCCATTGCTCCTGATCACCAGTCTTGCCCTTTGCCGTGAAAAGGTTCCATTTGGCACGACCATCGTCTCGCAAGGTTTCAAAATCAAAAGCAACCATGTATTTGGATGGGAAACTGAGAATTTGGTTGCCATAGTAGGTACGGAAATTCGTTTCTGCCTCGTTGAAATTGACCGCATTGGGTTGCATGAAGTAGAGGGCTAAATCAGGAGATTTGCCATCGAGTGACATATTCTCAAGTTCCGAAATGGTGGTTGCATCCACTCGGACAAACACGTTGGAAGCGTCATAGCCGACATAGAACTCCTCAATGTTGAATGGTGCTCCTTCAACCGGTGCGTCGTAACGTGCAGCACCGTCCCATTCACCGGGTAATGCAACACCATCGACCATCGGTTCAATGATGGATGAGGCAGCAGGCGATGGAACAGCAGGATTGGTCCATAGGTCTTGGAGATAAGGTGGGAGATCGAGATTGACCGCTCGATAAATGTTGGAGAGATGGACCTTGAAGAGAACGTCCCAGTTCTCGTCATAGCCACTGTCTTGATCGAGACCATACCACCAGAACCAGTCGCTACCTTCAGCGATGTACAACGATTCCCACGCAGCCTCAAGACCTGGGTCGTTTGGATTGTCCGCTTCGAAAGCGACCAATTGCTGACGTGCTTCAACAAGACGTTGCCAAGCAAGGGATTCTTCTTCTTCACCAGCCCAGGTACGCAGCGTTCCGTCAATCCATGAGCCCGTCCCAATGGTTTGAATTTCTGGCAATGTTGGTTCTGTTTCGAGGAATTCAGATGGTGTCGTGGTTACGATGGTTGGATGCGTTGCCAATCGACTGTACCATTCCGCCATGAATGGACGAGCGTTGTCTTGATGTTGGAACTCGGACATGAACATCCAATTCTCTCCATCCAAGGCAACAGTGAGGAGATGTTCGGACGGGTCTTCTCCAGCATCGAGCAGTTGTTGTCGAATGTTGTCAAGATAGGCAATGAAATCAGAAACTGCGGCTTCTGGTGTCATTGTCCCATATTGGAAAGCAATACGATCCGAGATGACACGGTCACGGAAGATGACAGCTACTTCACCACCATCAGCACCCGTGACTTTCCACGGTGTTGCCAAGTTTGTGACATCCTCTACATCGATGTAGTCGCCGTTTTGATTGGTCGATTGCTTGAGAATTTCTTCATCGGTAACCATCCATTCGATGCCAACATCGGTTACTGGTTGAACCATGGCTGGAGAAACTGCTTCCTCACTCGGCCACATTCCAGTTGGACGGAAACCAAGTTCGTCCTCAAACAAATCCATTCCTGTGATGAGATGGTTCTGTACATCCTCTGGCCATGCTTCTTTGTTGACGCGAATGCCGTCTTCCATGGTCCAGCCTTCCATCATTAGCAAAGGCATAATCGGATGGTAATACGGTGTGGTTGTAAGTTCAACTTGTCCGTTTGCAGCAAGCTCGCTGTACATCGGCAAGACGTTGCCCATGTGGGCATGTTGGGCATCGAGAACGTAGTTCAAATCGCTCAATTCATAGTTCCCACTTTGCATGAACAAATCGATGAGACCTTGGTCGCGATGACTCGAGTTGTAGGACCCGAGGACGTAATCAGGAGAGAATTGGTAAAGATACCAAAGGACTTGAAGGTCGAGGAAGTCCTGCGGTGGAAGGAGGTCATCGTCCATGATGGTTGCAGGTTTGAGATTGTGGAGTGTGTTGTCGTAGAGTTCCTTGTAGCGTGCACTCGAAGGGTGAAGCCAACCGAGTTTCGGGTCATCCTCGGAAACGTTGTATATCCAACCACTGTTCCAAAACGATTGGAATTGCATGGTGTGGAGTTCAAGATCTGTTGCATTTGGATAACCACCTGTTGCCCATGATCTCTTGGCGATGTCTGTATGTACATCGAGGGTCTCCTGCTCGTGGTAATCGACAAGTTGCTCGATGAACGAGGGCACAAGGTTGTACGTTACTTTCGTTCCAGTATCAGCAAGAATGCCAGGTGAATCGACGTATTCTGTCATGGCATGGACACGAACCCATGGCATCTCATACATGCCCGTTAGTTTGTTCTTGTAGTACGGTTGATGCTGGTGGAAAACAATAGCAAGATTGAGTGCGTCATCAACTTTACCGGCCGCTGCTGGTTGTATAACTGGCAGTTGGTTTGGTGATGTTGCATTGTTGACATTCTCGATGTGCCATACATGTGTGAACGTTTCAGCTCCATTGTTGCTCGCAGGATTCTGGTGCGGGAACGAAGCCCACACATTTCCTTCGTCTTGCCATTGTGCATACATCATGACATCCAACGATGTTGGTGAGCCAATCTCAGCCCATGGAATGGCAATTTCGGTCACCATGTTCCCTTCCCATCCTGCGAAGAGATCAACCACATAGGCACTGTCGACCCATGCACTTCCATCGTATGAAACAAGGCGGAAGTACGTATCATCCTCGAGAACAAATCCATAATTCGCAGCAAATGGAAGCGTGTGAGAGAAGCCCCAGTCCTTGCTCAGGACAGATCCGTCAGTTGAGGTGTTGAGGTAAACGAAGAGGTCTGCTCCCTCAGTGGTCGATTTCCAATCTGTTCCATCCCATCCGATGTAGAGATTGGATGCATCCCATGTCATGTGCAAATCGATGTTGCTGCTCGACATCAATTCGTCAGCGCTCCAATCGGACAAATCCCCATCCACTGTGATGGTTGAAGGTGTTTGTGAAGTGGCAAAGCCACCCATGGTTGAAGTTAAGAAAAGGAGCGACAATATCACAGCACTTCTTCGCATGGCTTGACCGTAGATATGATAATTTGAAAGACTTTGCAAGGATTTGATGGAGATGGGTCACCAAAGTGGAATTCTCTGTCACTTGACTTCACTGCCATCACAGACATTGTCCGAAGGGCATCGATTTGTTGACTGGCTTCGAGAAAACGGATTCTCATTTTGGCAAATGCTGCCCCTCACACCGCCTGATAAATACCGATCGCCATATGCTTCACCATCGGCTTTTGCAGGGTGGAGCAATCTTGCTGAATCGGAACAAAATGTTCCAATGGAAGAAGATGCCTATTGGTTGAAGGATTGGGCCTTGTTTTGCGCTATCAAAGAGGACCAAGATGGCAAACCTTGGTACGAGTGGCCAGAGCCTCTTAAGAACCGAAATCCAGAGGCGTTGGCTGAGTTTGACAACCTGCTTGAGTCATACATCCTTCAGCAACAAGCCTTTGCTGCAGAATGGAATGCATTACGAACACATGCAAGCAACAACGACGTGAAAATGATTGGTGACGTGCCAATTTTCATCGCCCATGACTCTGCAGATGTCTGGGCGCACCGAGAATTGTTCCAACTTGATGAGGACGGTTATCCGACGTACATCGCCGGTGTTCCACCGGACTACTTCAGCGAAACTGGACAGGTCTGGGAAACAGTCCTCTACGACTGGAAGGCGCATGAACAAGACAACTGGAGATGGTGGGAAGAACGCATGAGGCGAATGTTTCGCATGTACGACATCGTACGCATCGATCACTTTCGAGGGTTTCATTCCAATTGGGCCATACCGTATCCAGAAGAAGTTGCAACAAACGGTCACTGGCAAAAAGGCCCTGAAGACAAATTGTTTGACCACATCATGACCCTCGTTGAATCTCCTGACCAAATCATTGCGGAAGACCTAGGCATCATCCCTGAACAAGTCATCGAGTTCAGACGACGACACAAGCTACGTGGGATGAGTGTCCTTCAATTCGGATTCACAGACGACATCAACACCAACCCTCACCATCCGAACAACATCTGTGAGGATCAAATTGTTTACACTGGAACACATGACAACAATACTGCTGAGGGTTGGTTTGCATCTGCCTCCGAAGATGAACAGGAACACGTTCGTTCTTTGGCACTTGAAGGTGAAACAACCTCGCAGACATTGATTCGTCTCGCACAATCAACGGCTTCACCAATTTCCATCATTCCTCTCCAAGACTACCTCGGTTTAGGCGAAGAGGCGAGAATGAATGTACCGGGCCAAAAAGGTAAGAACTGGTCATGGAAATTTACTTGGCAGGACCTCGTTAGGTGATGCAAGCAACAAAGAACTCATAACCTGATTTGACGAGCATAACTCATGCCTGTGGTAGGGTATTTCACAGCAGAAATTGGACTTTGGTCGGAACTCCACACGTACTCCGGTGGATTAGGTGTTCTCGCTGGTGATCACGTCAAATCAGCAGCCGATGCTAGTATACCTCTTGTTGGAGTCACACTCCTCTACCACCAAGGCTATGCTCGGCAACACATTGACAGCAACGGTATTCAGACCGAAACATTCCCTGAATTTGATCCAAACAAACACCTGACAAAAACAGACATGACAATCACTTTGACACTCGATGGCCAAACACTGTCGGCTCATGTATGGAAAGCCGATATCATCGGACAATCAGGACACGTAGTTCCTGTATTTTTCATCGACACGCGTCATGATGCAAATACTTCAGAACATCAAAATCTCTCTTCTAGACTCTATGGAGGAGACGATGACATGCGTATCCGTCAAGAATACGTCCTCGGCGTTGGTGGTGTCCAGTTGTTCGATCACCTTGATGTTGAAATGCAGGGCTTGCATTTGAACGAGGGGCACTGCACCTTCGCCATGCTCGAACTCTTGAATCGCGGATGGAGCAGAGAAGAATTGGCCAAGCGAAGCCTGTTCACGACGCACACCCCAGTTCCAGCCGGTCACGACCGCTTCGATTGGAGTTTGGTCGAACAAGTTGTTGGGGACATCCTGCCAAAGGATGCAAGAGCATTGGTTCGTAACGCTGGAGACTCAGAGGAAGGCGCGCGATGTTCAATGTCGCATCTTGCCGTCGCACTTTCAACATCGGTGAACGCTGTATCGAAGTTGAATGCTGATGTTGCGATGACTATGTTCGATGAACAAGTGATTCAGCCCATCACCAACGGCGTTCATCACATTACGTGGACGTCACCGGTCATGGCTTCGTTCTTCGACCAATACCTGAATGGATGGAGAACGCAACCAGAATCGATTGCCACTGCCAAAACGTTACCGACAGAGGAACTCAACCAAGCACGAGCGGCATCTCGCGCTCAGCTCCGTGAGTATGTTTTCTCAACAACTGGAGTTGAACTTTCACCGGATCGATTGACGATTGGGTTTGCGCGTAGGTTTGCAACCTACAAGCGAGCAAATCTCGTGTTCAAAGATTTGGAGCGATTGCGAACGATTGGTGCAGGAAAAATTCAGTTCGTCTTCTCTGGGAAGGCCCATCCAAGAGATCAGGGAGGGAAACAATTGATTCGTGACATCTTCGAATCAGCAGAGCAAATCGCTGACGAGATTCCAGTTGCTTTCATAGAGAATTACGACATGCACACCGGTTTGATGATGACAAGTGGTGTTGATATATGGCTCAACAATCCAATTCGTCCGATGGAAGCGTCTGGAACATCTGGAATGAAAGCAGCCATGAACGGTGTTCCAAATTGCTCCATCCTGGATGGATGGTGGCCAGAAGCATGCATCCACGGTGTGAATGGATGGGCCATTGGTAATGCAGAAGATGATCGAGACGATGATCGTGATGCTCAGAACATATACAAGGTGTTGGAGAACGATGTGCTTCCTCTCTGGGAGGAAGATGGCGATGGTTGGTCGAACATGATGAAGGCAAGTATTGCTGCATCAGCAGGATTTACTGGCCATCGAATGATTCAAGATTATCTTGAATTCTACAATCAATTCTCTTGATCGTCCCATTCGATCTCATCGAATTCATCTGCTTTCCCTTTACCCTTTTTCCCAGAAAAAGCTAGCACAAGGGCTGCAACGACGACGACGCCAATCAGCAACGAGCGCGTCATTGTTATCGCAGATGATTTCGAGTCGGATGTTCCTTCCGAATCACAGGGCGCACAATCGACCACTGGACAAGGCTCATCGGCTGCAACCTCAAACCCATTTCCACAACATCCTTCACACGTTTTCATTTCACCGGGGGTGGACTGATTTCCATCGGTTTCATTGCCCGGATCGGGTAATTGTGTTTCGTTGTTTGAAGTCGATTCGTTCGTTGATTCGTTTGTCGTGTCGTTCGTTTGTGTTGTCGTATTTGTTTGGTTGGTCGGACTTGGTTCCTCACAACTTGGGCAACATTCGCCCTCTGCAGTTGGTATTGTGGTCCATCCTTCAGGACAAACATCACAGAACACATCACCACAAGGATCTGTGTCGTACTGACAACTCCCATCGTCCTCTGTTGCATTAGCATCAAAATTTGTAGCCGTGCTATCCGTACAGCCGAGAATTGGTTCGGGCGGATATACACACGAGCCATCGTCTTCTGTCGCCGATGCATCAAAATTCGTTGCTGTTTGATCGGTGCAACCGTACACAGGTGATGCGTCAACTTCAGCATCAAGTTCGATGACGGTTACAGAATGTGCATCCACAGAAAGTGTTCCACCTTGCATCATAGAAGAGCCAAAACGGACAACATCGTTACTCGCAAATCCATTGACGGTTGTTGGCGCTCCACGGTTGAGAACAACGGACATGACTTGGTCTTCATGTGTCATGTTGTAGACAAGAAGATTCGACATGGCCAATCGGGTACTGTATTCACCACGCTGTAAGGCGATCGAATTCGATCGCAACTGACCAAGTTCAGAGATGTTCTCAAATAATTGGGATTCCATCGAACTCCACGAACTCGCGTTCCGGTACATGTGACGGTTATCAGGGTCTGCACCACCGTATTCCCCATACTCATCACCATAGTAGAGCAATGGAGCACCCGGTGTGGTCAAAAGCCAACCATAGGCTTGCAAAGCAGCATTGTACGCGGATGCATCACCAGGCTGTCCCGGAAGACCATCCTCTGCCCATTGGTTGAATGCATCGTTGGTACCAGTATCTGCTCGACTGGTCAATCGAGGAACGTCGTGACTGCCGACATAGGGCACCATGATTGAGCCATCGAGGTATTGATCTTGACTTCGGTTGGTCCAATAATCGAGATGCATGTAATTCTCATTGCCTGAGACAAACACATTGTCAACAACAGCATGATACAGCACGAAGTCTGCTTGACCATCCAATCCATCAGGACCCATGTACGCATTGATTGTACCGTACTGTTCTTGATTGTCCACGAGTGAGTGACCTGCCCATCCCATGGCAGTCTCCCCCTTGAGGTAATAATCGGTTCCAACTGTTTCGAAGCGTTCGTTCACTTGAGCCACCAAGTTCCGTGTTGCCAAGTCTTCGACGTGTTTGACCGCATCAATCCGTAATCCATCCAAATTGTAGGTTTCCAGCCACCACAATGCATCATCAATGAATTGCTCAGAAGCATCTCGGATTTTCCAATTGACATCTGGCATGTAGGAGGTGAATTGGCAATCAAGTCGGTGCTCGGTCCAGTCACAATTTGCACTACCACAAATACAACCGGCATTGAACCACTCAGGATTGTCCTCGTAGTAGGTGTGTTGCTCATGGACGTGGTTTACGACAAAGTCCATCATGACACGAATGTCGTGATTGTGGGCTGCTTCGACCAATGCATGGAGCTCCTCCGCTGTCCCCAATTTCGGTTCAATGCCTCGTGGCTCCGTTGGCCAATAACCGTGGAAAGCAGAAACGTCGTGTACACCATCTGCAGCCTTACCCGTTCCATTGGCTGCAGTGTTGAATGGCGAGAGCCAAAGTGCTCCAACACCCAAGTCATCGAAATAACCAGATTCAATCATTTGCGTAACACCTGCAAAGTCACCACCCTGCCAATCTGCCCCCTGTGCAGCACCGACCGTGGGCTCATCGTTCGAGGTATTTCCATTGACGAAACGGTCGGTCATGACCATGTAGATGAGTGCATCTTGCCACTCGAATTCGGCAGCAGGTCCTGTCCAGAATGGAACGAGTAAGTCGTAGGCAGGATTTCCATCGACATCAAATCCATCGATCCTCAGCGAATGTTTCCCATCTTCCAATCCACTGATATCGTAAGTCCAGGTGAGTTGTTGGGCATCCCAAACGGCTCCAGTTATCGCAGAAGGCGTACCACTGAAGGCTGCTCCTGATGAGCCTGGATGATACGAGACAACCAGAGACTGGGCAACAAGTTCAGCGCTGAAGTGGGGGCGGGTATGATCACGCACACGGACGAGAGAATTCTCGATATCACCACAGTACGAACGTTCAGGATTCATTGGATCAAAGATGTATTCTCCATCGACAATGAACTTGTAACAATACAATCCTTCCTGAAGATCAACCTCAGCGCTCCATATGCCATTTTGCTCCGTCATCGGAACTGGATCGCTCCAGTTCCATTCACCAACAACGGATACCTCGGTTGCAAAGCCCTTGAACGAGAACGAGGTCATTGGAGAGGCTGTATGCGATGATGCGCGAACATCGTTCGACGAAAGTGGAGAAAAGACGACAAGAATCATCATCAAAATCAAGAATCGTGCGGCTGTTTTCATTCCTGGACCTCCGATTGTTGAGGTTGCTTGAACAACGAATTCGCTGTGTCGACCAAATCATCGATGTGTTTGCATAAGAAAGAACGTACAAACTCATTCGCAGGATTGTGGTAGGCATCCAATGGTGCACAATGCTGCTGCAACTCACCTTTGTCAAGAATCGCAATTCGGTCTGCAAGCGTCATCGCTTCGATTTGATCGTGGGTGACGTAGATGGTCGTCGTTCCAAGTTCATCGTGCAAACGACGGATCTCATTTCTCATTTGATGTCGCAATTCTGCATCGAGATTTGAAAGAGGTTCGTCCATTAGCAGAACCTTTGGTCTTCGAACTAGAGCTCTTCCAAGTGCAACACGTTGTCGTTGGCCACCGCTCAGTTCCTTTGGTTTCTTGTCGAGGTGACCGTCCAGTTCCAGTAGTTGAGCAATTTCTATGACACGGTTCGAAATCTCCTCAGCCTCCAGTTTCTCGGTTCCCTTCAGCATCCTTAGTCCGAATGAGAGGTTGTCACGAATCGACATGTGTGGATACAGTGCGTACGATTGGAACACCATGCCAAGACCACGTGCTCCAGCAGGAAGATGATTGACCTTCATGCCGTCAATCCGGATGTCGCCTTCTGTTACGTCCTCTAAGCCAGCAAGCATCCGTAGCGTCGTTGACTTTCCGCATCCAGACGGACCAAGAAGAACCAGGAATTCCTTGTCTTTGATGTCCAAGGACAAGCCTTTCACTGCTTGAAATCCGTCATCGTATTGTTTGTTCACGTTCTCAAATTCTACGCTTACCATATGCTCACCCTTTGACGCCACCTGCCGATAATCCATCGATCAAGAATTTCTGGAAGAAAAGGAACAACAGCGCAACCGGTAGGCTCACGAGCAAACTGGCTGCAGCAAAATCACCCCATGCTTGCCCTGTTGAGGAAATAAGCGAAGCCAATCCAACAGGAAGCGTATACATATCGTTCGAAGTGTTGAACGTTAAAGCAAGCAAGAACTCGTTCCATGCGGCTAGGAAACTAAACAATGCCGTCACAGCAATGGCTGGCGTTGATAACGGTAAGACAACTTTTGTGAACACCTGGAATTGATTGCACCCATCGAGCGCAGCAGCCTCTTCAAGTTCACGTGGTATCGTATCGAAGAATCCTTTCAACATCCATACGCACAGTGGTAAAGCTGTTACACAATAGGCAAGAATGAGACCCAAGTGTGAGTTCAGAAGTCCGAGCGTTTTCATGACCAAGAAGTACGGAACGAGAATGATAATTCCAGGGAACATTTGCACCAACAGGAACGAAAACATCGAAACATCGCGCCCAGTGAACTTGTAGCGACTGAACGCATAACCAGCAGGTATCGCAATGAACAGACCGAGAAGGGCTGTCCCAATGCTCACGATGAGCGAATTTGTCAACCATGTCCAAAACGAATCTCCATTGAGAATTTTTGAGAAATGTTCCGTCGTGAATGAATCACCAATCTGACCACCGAGAGCATTGCCTTCAGAGAAGGCGATATCGATGATCCAAATCAACGGAATCACAGTGATAGCAACGAAATGAAGCAACGTGATGTGGGTTGAGGTGGCATGGAATTTCTTGGACAGTGCCGCATTTCGCATCAAGCCGTATTCAATCGCTGAATCGGACAGTTTCCTCGAGGTCCAAACCGTCACAGGTCGCCCTGATAACCACAACAGCGTCAAGCCGGATGGAATCAAGCTCCAACAGTGAATCCAAATGTTGAACACTGTCAATTCAGTTCGTAGGAGACGATAAACGGCAATTCCGAGAAGGATGGCACTTAAGACGAGACTGAGATTTCTGCGAACATGATCGTTGACGTTCGGAAGCGATGCTCGAAGAGCCGCGAAAAGAAGACATGATACGATTCCTAGAAGAAGCAAATCCGATTCAGCCCGAAGAAAATCGACAGTCAGAAGCAGTACATTGACGAGGAAGGCTGCAACAAGCCATCGCCTCAACATCACGATTTCCATTGGCACATACCACCAACGCATGTCCGTCGAATCCGTCATACTACCGCCTCCGTCGCATTGGTTTGTTTCATGTATCGCCAAGAGAATGCGAACAGCATCAGGAAGATGATGACCGACCATGCTGCAGCCACACCATAAGCACCCTCCCGGAAGGCAACGTCGTAGACATACGTGATCAGAATGTCCGTTTGACCGGGTTGTCCAAAGTACAGATTCGGTCCTCCATCGGTCATCAGATAGATCACGTTGAACATATTGAACGTCCATATAAATCCGAGAAGTGTAAGCGGAATCAATGCACTACGCAAGTTAGGTAACGTGAGATGTCGGAACGCCGCCCACCCAACCACGCCATCCAATTCAGCTGCTTCGTACATATCCTTTGGAATGGATTGCAATGCGCCGCTTATGGACATCATCATGAATGGAACACCCAGCCAAATATTGACGAGAATAACAATGATTTGCGCTCCAGTAGGATCCGATAGGAAGTCAATGTTGGTACCGAGCAAGTCGTTCACAAATCCATCAGGCTGGAACATCCCTCTCCAAACAAGGACGGAGATGTACGACGGAACAGCCCAAGGAAGCAGCAAAAGTGTTCGATAAGCAACCTTTCCTTGAATGCGACTTCTGTGGAGCATGTTGGCAAGGAACAACCCAATTCCGATGTGTGCCGAGACGTTCACAACAGTCCAAACCAGTGTAAACAACGTAACACGGAGGAAGCCTTCAGCGGAAAACACCTCAAAGAAATTGTCGAGGCCAATGAACGATTGATCACCAAGTTGCGTTTGATTCGCATCGGTAAAGGCGAGCCAGAAACCGTACAACACAGGATAGAAGGTCAAAATCGCCAAAGCCAGGAGCGCAGGTGCGACATAGAAATGAGCGAGTTTTGATTTTGTACGACCGATCTTTGTATCGTTCCATTTCGCAAAACTCAACAAAGCAATCAACGAAAGAACAATCGCTCCAAGAGCGAAAAGCACTGGAGACGTATCGCCTGCCTCGGGGCGCTCATCAGCAACACTGGTACGCTCAGTGGTCGAGAAAATTATGGTCTCATCACCAAATACCTCGATAAGATGGTCTTGTTCAGGCACCATACCTGTCAAGGCACATTGGATGGTTTGTGTTGAAGCCAATGCGATTCTTTGTTGACCCAATTGGAGTAATTCGTTGACTCCATCCGTGCATGAATCGTAACCCAGCAGCAAACCATCGCTTCCCAATCCAACACGGATTTCAGTGTGTAGAGTGCCATCTACATAGATATCATACGATGTAGCATTCGTCGTTTCAAACTCGATTGTTATCGTGCGATAACCTTCTGCAAGTGGGAAGGGATCTGCTCGGGATATGGATTCAATCTGTTCCTTGAGTTGCTCATTTGCGCCGGAAAGCGCTTCATCTGTCGATGCAATGCCAGAGTACGCTTGCTCAAAGGCGGTTGACAAGGGATCGTAGACAAGGGACATCGCTCTCGTTGTTGGCGCTGGTGTACCCTCTTTTGTTTGCTCGAGGAATCCTGCAAGTACTGCATCATCGTTGATGTCCGAATCAGATTCGAGAGCAACATGGGTCGGCATTGTGTAGGTTTCAACGGCGAATTCTTTCTGAACATCTTCCGATGAAAGCCACAATGCGAGTTCAGTGGCAGCGACCTTGTTGGCGCTTTGTTTGCTGACAGTCCAACCTTTGTAGGTCACAAGAGGTGACATTCGTTCACCCGTACTTTCAACTGTAGGTAGGAGGGTTTGACCAATGTTCAAACGGCTTGCTTCGTAGGTTGCCCAGTTCCATGGGCCATCAAAAATCATCGCAGTTTTCGAAGAGATGAATTGATTCTTCATGCCTTCAATTTGGGTGCCTGTTGCTACAACCCCATGTTCCAACTCAAGATCGAGCATCCAACGCATCGCATCACTCGAACCGTTCGAATCAAGCGATGGTTCACCGTTTTCATCAAACAAGGAGCCACCAAATCCTTCCTGAATTGGGAACCACCAATACGCAGTCTTGATGGGAATGGCCAAGCCTTGAACATCTTGGTAGGTCAGGAGTTCTGCTGCATTCAGTAAATCTTGCTCAGTCCAAGTTTCATCAGGATAAGCAAGGCCTTGTGCATCGAAGAGTGCTTTGTTGAAGATGAGGGATAGACAATCCTGACTCGCTGGAATTCCATAGAGGGCATCTCCATAGCGCATCGCTTGCAGAGCCCTCTCTTCGAAAACAGCACGGTCTTGTGGTGTCAGGTGAGGGCGCAAGTCTTCCAAAAGTGGGAATCCATCAACACGAACTTCTCCAATCGCACCCAATTGGTCACTTGATAACCGCATCAGATCAGGTGCTTGTCCTCCTTGAGCCGCAGTCATGAACAATTGATCTGCGTTCCCGAAAGGTACCATCGTGACCTCGACCGTAACGTTTGGATAAGCAGACTCAAACGACGAGATAGAATTCATGAAGACTTCTTCTTCTTTGCTTTCGGCAGCAAATGTGTGCCAGACTTCGAGAACAATCTCACCATCAGCGTCCGTTTGTTGAGCATTTTCCTGACTACTACCAAGGCATCCAGAGAGAAAAATCATTGAAAAAAGTACAATGGCGAGAAGTCGCTTCCGACGGGAAGAACCTCGTGCCACTCCGTTCATGTTGCATGGTTCAAATACGCCGACTTAAACAGAACGGAGGAGTGTTGTACCGTTCAGTTTGATTTGTGGTAGGCAACAGGCAATTGTCCAAGTTGCATCCACTCGAGGTACAGCATACGTTTCATCTCCAATCGTGCACCCTGACGCCAACGTTTTCGCATGGTTCGCTCAGCTTCTCGACTCGGTACAGGTGCAGGCGAAAAGTTGCAGGTTGATTCATCGGATTGAGGAATTGGAGCATCCTGCCATTCCACACCCCACAGAATCAGCCAATCAGGAGGTGCGACCCCAAAATCAACCTCGTTTTCGGGTTCGTCGATGGCCCGTTGTACATCCTCTGTACTGATTTCACCCAAGGCAAGAAGATGAAGCGCCATGGCAGTTCGACGAACCTGATTCCAGAGGAATGCTTCTCCAATGATCTCGAACCCAACCGTACGCCCATCAACAATCCATGGTGTACACGAGAGAATGGTTCGAATTGGGTTCTTACCTGGTTCCAGTCGAGCAAAATTGCTTGCATTGTATGTCCCCTCGAACAGTTTGAGCCATTCAGCAAAAATGTCTCCCGGATCGTTCCAAAATTCGATGCCTTCGAGACGATATCGATAGATGCGATGTTTTGCCATCCTCGGATTCCAATCCATGGGAACTTGTCGAACATCGAGGAACGATATTTCGTCAGGGAGCAGGTCGTCGACAGCTCGGACAAACTTGCGAGGCGTGATGCTGTTCCAAAGCGATTGGGCAACGCGTACTGTCCCCCCATTGAGACGAACATGGACACCTGCATCGGTTCGACTCGAAAGAACGAGATTGTGTTCATCAGCATCCCTTGAAATCCAACCCAGTTTCTCAAAGGCGTGGATCAATTCTCCTTGTACCGTTCGTACATCGGGTTGAATTTGGCTGCCGTGAAATGCATCGCCCAAGTAACCGATTCGGAAATGCAGACGAGTTTCTGCATCCGACATACGTGAACCTCAATCGTCCGAAGTGAGGATTTGAGCTGCTTCTTCAGGGCTGTATCCCAGTCCGCCAACAGCCCAAATGAGTGCCTGCTTAACCCATGGTTGAACCATTGGGTTTGCCTTTTCAGGATCGATCACTTCAATGGTGTCAACGATGTTGCGAGCAGCCATGTACAGAACGTCGTCCGTTGGAATGTCTGCCATTTCGAGGCGACGGCTGTAACGTTGGAACTCCTTGACAGCCTGTGGAACACGACGGCACTCGAGTGCAAACGATGCGAAATCAGCGATGTACTCATCGTTTTCTTCATCAAGTTCCATGGCTTTCTTGTACGACATCATGATCTTGGTTCCAGGAACAACATCATCCTGTTCTTCCATGTTGAGCATGTTTGCGAATTCTGCATAAGTGTGCTGAAGTATTGCATTGTCACGGTTTGAACGGAGTTTTCCATCAAGATTCTCAACAGCGCCCTTAAGGTCGCCTGCGCGGAACAATTCCATTGCTTCTGCCATTACATCGTCGCTCATGTTTCTCTCTCCGGTCTTCCCAATTTTTTGGGGTTCTTGAACACAACGGTTCATTCTTGTCCTTCGTTTTGTTGTGTGAGAATCTCTGCAAGGTTGTCCAATTTGGTCGATTGGCTATGCTTTTTGTGCATTTCATTGAGCAATGTTTTGGTGTCTTCCCAACCACGAATCTTGTAAAAACAGTGTTTTGGATCTGGTCGAACGGTCTTGATGGTTCGTTGATAGAACATCAATGCAAAGAATGATCTTAGGAAGCCCTTCCCTGCTTTTTCGACCGATGTGTCATTTTCATTTTCCGACAAATTTGGTGAAACTCCAACACTTCCCCCGACAGATTCCTCGACAATACCAACACCTGAATCCGTGAGGATGGTGAGGGTTGCAAAACCAGTCATGGTTCCAAATGGTGTGCGCTCAACTTGAACTTCGGAGATACGGTCGAACAAGATACGGCGGTGAGCACGGCTCAGCAAAAATGCATGCTTGAAGATGACAGCATTGCTTGTGATGGCATAATCGAAACTTCGCTGATAGTAGAAGACAAGAGCCCAGTAGCTCAAGGTCAGGGCCAATCCCGAAATGAGGAAATTGTATTGCCAACCAAGGAATGGTTCAACATCTGCATCGGAGAACAAATCACGAACCAAAGCGATGAGACCATCGATTTGAATCAAAACTGGCAAGAGTGTGGCAAGAAGCAACCAAACCGTCACCCACTTGCCAGAGGTGGATGTGTTCATCATCCTGTTGAACCATGTAATGATCGCCATCACCACAACGAAACCGAATGGTAGTTTGGATCCACCCAGTTCCATGACCCAGACGATGAATTTCGCAAAGCCTCCAGAATTTTCGTTCAACAATGCATCTGGTTTCCAGAACAACATGTGAACGCCGAAAACGATCAAACCAAGAACGTACATGTTCATGAAACCAACAGGGCTTGGAGACTTTGTTAGAAGAACTTCCTCTCCTTCAATGAGTTTGAAACGATTTTTCATTGCTTCATCGTTGGTTGGACCTGCGGCCTTTTCTTGTGTATCAACGTCGACGCCTTCTGGCTCTTCGGATTGTACTTCTTCATCGCTCATGCGCTTGCACCGGTATCTTCTCAGCACACAAGCACATAAGCCCTTTGCCGTAAGTGGGAAGAAAAAGGCATCATCTTCCTAATGAAGCAAGCCCCAACTGTGTTCCGCATTACCACGAATCCAATCGTACATGGCTTCGCGTCTTACTCCATGCTCGTCCGTGATCGTGAGCGATTCTACTTCGAGGGGGTATTCGTTGTAGGTCAAGTGTGACCAGACGCCTCCACGTGTGGGTTGATGAAAGTCCCAGTAGGCACGTGCAACGGCCCGTACTGTAACGTCGATGGTCGTTCGGCCATTCTTGAGTTTCACATGGAAGCGTGGAAGGTTGTTGTCTTGACGATCCTTTTCAACACGAACACGTTTGAAGCGTTCGCTTCTTCCATGGACAGCATCATGGAACAGACCGCCCTGACTTACGGCAATGTGAGAGACATCTCGCCGCTTCCATTCTCGATGATCTCGACTTAGGATGGTTGTTGAAAGATGGGGCAGGAACCAATCAAGATACGACCCGTCGGAAAAATGGAGAACACCCCAGTACCAAGGAACACTTGGAGCTTGAACGCAGACTTTTTGGAAATATGCGGTCCCATTCACTTCTTCACCATCGATGGTTCCTGATACCTTTGTACCGTGCAAGCGAAGGATGTCATAACCCAGTGACCCAAGGTAGGTAGCGGTTGCCTCACGAGCCGTCGACATGGCAGGATTCCATGGTGTCATCTTCAATTGAATGGATTGAACGGCCTCATGTGTAAGGTCCAAGTTAAGCCAAAATTGTGAGCGATCAGGCAGCATACCCATCGAGCAATCGCCTTCCAGCAGTGGAACGACCGCTCCGCCTCCTTGGCCTTCCTTGCCCGGCCATGACGCATGGTTGGAAGGAAGAACCACCATATCGCAGACTTTGGCGATGATTTCGTCATGCATAACCGAACCATCAAACCACCATGCACAAACCATGCCATCGATTTGAATGGCTCCTTGATCGTCGAACCCAGGTGTCCCTTTTGGCTTCCATTCCACATCATTGATGTGGACATGGTCGTTTTCTTTGGTTGACCAAAGAACCATCAGTTGTTTACCCGCCATGGGATGTTCCTCATCATCGAGCATAACGAGCCACCACCACCAATCCCATGTGAGGTGTTCGATGGGTGGACGTTGATTGAGCGTCCATAGAGTTGAGAAATCGCCAGCAAAGGTTTCCATCCTATCCCTCACACTATCTCTTTGGATTTGAAAATCAGTTGTCCAATAAACCAAAAAAAGGTAGCCTGGAACAACAGAACAATCACAGAAACAACAGTCGTTGCATACGGCCCCATACCGAGACCAAGGTCGGATTGAGCCCATTGCAACGCACCGTATCCTGGCAATTCGTTGCCACCGCCAAAGAAGAAGGAACCATCAGGATTCGAACCCCCCGCCCATGAACCTGCCTCGGTGAACATCGCCATATCAGGCCATACAAGGTAAGCACCAGAGTCAATGATGCTCATCGACCAACCGACAATCGACATTCGAAGGAAACTTGATTCAGGCACAGACATTGAGAGCAACGCCATTCCAAGTTCCCAAGCGGCAATCGGAAGGGCGAGAATGATTCCATACTTCCAAAGAACGCCCAAGAAAGCAAAGAGCATTCCGTAGACGAGTGTCGCAAGTAAGGCAGCAATGAGGATTGAAAACCATACGCCTAGGTCTGCGAATCTGAAGAATTGGTCACCAGGCCCCATGAAGCCTGAAACAAGTGCAAGAAGGGTGCAGACGACGAGAAGATAGGGCCAAACGATGGCGAGATATCCAAGCATGCGATACAGGAAAATTTCACCTCGAGCGATGGGCTTCGCCGTCATGTATTGCATCGTCCCGGAGGTCATTTCTTCGCGAATAAGGCCCGTTGCAAGGAACAATGGAATGAAGATGCTCAACAAGAAAACGAATCCGAGTTTACCGATTCCAAGAATGAAGGCTCGATGTTGCGCTTCCTTTCCGTATCGGTTCTCATCTGGGTCTTCATCGACATTGGGATCTGCATACACGAAATAGGTGCCACTGCTCGCATCATAGACGAGAAGGATGTTGCATGGTATACCATCTCCATTGTCGTCTTTTTGGCTTGGTAGCAACGCTGAATCAGTACAATCCCCATCGTTATCGTACCCTGTTTTGACCGTCGAGGCATCGGAATAATCCCAATCATAATCGTCTTCGTTGATGTACATTGATGCCGGTTCAGGTTCGATTGGAGGCGACAATAATCCAGGGTGCGACATTGAATCGTAAATGTCCGTACCATACTTGATTTCCTGACCGTTGACGTAGCCATCTCCATCCCAGTCGTAGGAATCTCCATCGTTGTCAACGGCTTCTATCTCGGTATTCATCGCATCAATGTAAAAGAGGAGTACGACCGAAATTGCCAAGAATCCAACGCCTAGAACAACCCATGTTGACAACCGGGTACGGTATTGACGCATGGTAAATTCAGCAATCGCCGTTGCCTTCCGGTCGAGGGAGGTCCAGATGGTCTCACCACGTTTCTTTTCCATCAGCGAAACCCTCCAGTAAGATATCCGAGGATGGATTGAAGGTCATCATCCGGGTTGTTGATAACCATGACATCGTGCTCATTATCGACGATGATTCGAGGTAAGCGCTTGTGGAATTCACCCAAATGATGTGTGAATATTTTCAATTTGGTTGGACTCGGAAATTGCAAACCATGGACAACATCCAAACTCAACACGTCCTTTGCAAGTGCTTTTGCATCCTTGCATTCAATTTCGATGGTATGCGGGATGTTGTCCAATTGTTCACGGATGGCGTGAAGATTTCCAATCGCTAGCAGGCGGCCTTGGTGCAGTATGACGATTTGTTCCGTAATTCGTTCAATTTCGGAGAGAATATGGCTGCTTAACAAAACGGTTCGACCCATTCGTCCAAGTTCACGAATCACATTCATGATGGTTGTCCGTGCAAGAGGATCGCATCCTTGCAGTGGCTCGTCGAGAATGATGAGATCTGGGTCATTCACGAGCGCATGAGCTATTTTTGCCCGCTGACGCATACCTTTGGAATAACGTCCGATTTTCTTGTGCATGACATCGGTTAGCCCAACGAACTCCAGAACGCGCTCAGCCTCTTTCTTAGCTTCATCTCTTGTCAATCCGTGGAGGCGGGCGAAGGTGGAGACGAACTCATGTGCAGTCATCCAATCGTACATGTTCTCATTTTCTGGAACATAACCAACACGTGCATAAGGAGCTGGATTTTTCCAAGGATTGGTTCCGAACAAGCGCACCTCTCCTTGCGTTGGCTGAAGTTTCCCCATCAAGAGTTTGAACAAGGTCGATTTCCCTGCACCATTGAGACCGAGAATTCCAGTTACACCACCGCTAAGGGCAAGCGAAATCCCTCCAATGGCCTGGTAGCGCCCATAGGTCTTGCCCACATTGTTGAACATGACAACTGGTGCCTGCGGTTGGGGCACCCATTGTTGCTCCTCAGCTTTCCCTTCTTGGGCAAGATCTGGAATCATTCACGGGTCACCTCCATCGAGGATACGCGGACACTGAGTACATACAGTGCAATGGCGTTGATGGCGACAACTGACGCTAGAGACCAAATCCATGGATGGTCATAGACCACGTTCGTTCCGATCAGAGCTTGTCCAACATGGGCCACTGAATCATACGGCGAAATCAGGTAGAGAATGGAACGGTCAAACAAACCTTCGACGATGGCTGCAAGTGTTTTTGTCCCTAGGAGGAGGGCAAGCAGGGCGATTCCAGGGAAGAATTTCCCCCGTGAAACAGAAGAGAGAGCTAAGCCAATGCTGGTGTATGTAACGACCAACAAGATGGCACAGAACACAGTGGTGAGGAACATTGGAAACGTGTCGAGAATCCATGCCCATCCACGACCCATAGCGAGGATGTCAACGAAGTAGTACAGAAACAGGGTGCCAATGATGATGAACGCTTGAATCGTTGCAACGGCGAGGTACTTCATGCCGACATAATCGAAGCGGTTGATCGGTCTCGAAAAGTACAGCGCACTGGTTCCATTTGATCGATCCTCTGAGATGACGCCTCCAACCAACAAGGCCGCAACGAGAGGATAGTAGAGCATGTTGCGTGGAAAGAATCCGAGAATGTGACCGTACAAATTGTTTCGACCAACGCCCCAGAGTTCGTACAATTCTGCTTCTCCAATAACAGCGAACAAAAGCGTCAGAGCAACGTCGGTCATTGATGCGATCAAGACGAAAATTAACACAAGTTTCGTCGGCACGCCCCATGGACGATGGCCTTTACGAACGATGCCAAGAACGTGGTGGCGGAAAATCGCCCAATTGCGCATCCATCTCGGATTCAATGTCCCTTCCCAAGGAACGTAGACCTGTTCAAAGACCTGTCCAGTTTGAGCAACAGGTTGGGCGACAGATGCTTGGTCAGATGAATCAGAGCCCCAAGCAGCATCCATTCGACTTTGTCCCGTAACGGGTGTGGAGGCATCGATGGTCGCTTCTTCGCTCATGCTCCCGAACCTCCCATTGACTCTGGAGCATCCACCTTTCGAGCCTCTGCAGGCGATGCGAGCAAATCTTCGCTCGACTTGACACCATACCCGAAGCGCTCCATGATGACGATGAACAAATCCTCGAGCGATGCTTCGTACTCATGCATCCGACGGATTTGTGCACCCGTATCTGCGGCACACTTGAGAATTCTTTGTGTGGTCTTATCTCCATCATGACGAATACGCATCATCCGACCTTCGCGACGAACTTCAAGACCCTCTTTTCCGAGCGCTTGTTCAAGTTCGTTGGCCATTCCCCAAACATGGATTTCGATTTCTCGATCGATGGCTTTCAAGTCCTCAATCCGTCCTTGGGCAGCAAGTTTTCCTTTGTGGAGCAGCACGATGTTCTGGCACACGCGCTCAACATCGTCCATGAGGTGGCTTGCCATGAGAACCGAGCGATTGCCGGCGTTGACCATGTTGGAGAGCGTTGTCAGCATGGCTTGTCGAGCATCAGCGTCAAGACCGTTCGATGGTTCATCGGCAATGATAAGTTGCGGGTCGTGAATGATCGAACAAGCCAGTTTCGTCGCTTGCTTCATACCCGTCGAGAACGATGAAATGGGGCGGTAACGTAACTCTCCAAGACCAACGTATTCCATGGCAGTATGGGCCCTTGACATAGCAACGACTGGATTCATTCCAAGCAATTCACCACTGTACCGGACCTGATGAATCGCATCCATGTTCTCATCAAGCGCATCGTACTCGGGCATGTAACCAATCTTTGAACGAATGGACAGTCCGTCAGTTCGTATGTCATGACCGAGGACTTTGCCCTCGCCAGAGGTGGCTTGAATGAGCCCAAGAATTGTCTTGAAGAACGTGGATTTGCCTGCTCCATTCGGCCCAAGTAAGCCAGTTGCGCCTCGGTGAACCTGAATGCTCAATTGATCAAGAGCAACATGAGGACCATACGATTTGGTCAACTCATTGGTCTCGATAATGAGGTCGTTGACCATTGTTCTCATCATTTACAAGGAAAGGAAGTCTTTGAATCCTTTCACGTCAGGCTATTTGAACGTCTTCGAAAAGTCGCTTCTGGTTCGAACAGCGATGCCCTTCTTGAAGCGAAGCGCTTCATCAGCATCGCATTGTGCAAGACCATGTCCAATCAACGTCCCTTGCTCGTCAACGATGAAGCAGGTTTGTCCAGCTTTCAACCAAGAATCGCAAGCAACAATAAATCCATGGAACACGTTTCGGCCACGCAGAACGAACTCAACAGCATCTTGCTCGACCATGAGCGCAGCGGGCCCTTGTCCGAGACCAGATGTTGGTTGATATTGACCACCTCCATCGACAGGCAGTGTCCGACAATCATAGAGAATTTTTGAACCAAAATCGGTGATGGACAATCCACCATCGGTCAATCGTGGACTCAAAATATGGGTTCCATTTTTGTCGATGACGTTCTTCACTCGACCGGTTCCACCGATGATGTAGGTGCAGGAGTCGATGGTGTCTGCAGCTTCTTTGTATCCGACATTCGAACACACAACCAACTTATCGAGGATTTGTCGGCGACGCAATGCATCACGAAGTTCTGGCAGAGCAGCATCGTCCACTCGAATTTCTTCTTCGAGAAGACCATGTTTGATGAGGAGGTTTGATGCATCTTGAATCAGAGAGTCGGCTCCAATGTCAAGGATTAACACTCGATCTGCATCGATGTGGAGTCGTTGCAATTCTTGCCGAAGCAAGACCGTATTGATTCGACGTTTCCATAGCCAGGATGGGCCATCAACCTGCGCAAATGGATTGAGGTCTTCGAGTGAATACGGCAACAAACCAAGGGGCGTTTGGACAAGAATCTCAAGGTCTGGCAAGACATGTTTGAGACGGAGCACAAGCAGATCACAGCGTTGGCGCCAAGGACCTGGTTTCCCATTCAATACCAAGACATCTGTTGGACCAGAAGAAGCAGGTCGCCATCGATGCTGCAACTGCTTACGGGCGGCGAGTATGTGCGGGCGCGAGAGGGTGTCTTCTCCTCCCCAACGCTCGCCTTTCTTTCGTTGCGTTGCTTGTTTGTTGACAACCTCAGACCAATCCTGTTCCCAAATACCTCCACTTGGGTGATAATCTCGAGCAGCCGCACGATCGTCTTGGACCAAATCATCGAGTAAATCCGAGGAAACACTCGAAGTGAACGGTCGTGTCGTTAACCAGAGGAAGGCTTCACGCAAAGCAGGATGTTGATGGCTCCGATGTTCCGCAAGTTGCCAAATGGTTCCATCATGGACCGCCTGCTTGCATCGCGAAAGTTCTGCGAGTGTAATCTCGAGATTGTAACGTGCGAGCAACTTCGTTCTCTCATTCTTGTCGAGTTTACGCACCGCTTCCGGCGTCCAATTGACAACACAAGGTACGAGTTCAGGCCATGCATGCAAATCACTCAACCGATAGGTCCCTTGTGGAGAGAGTAACCGGTCGTCTCGAGCAAACAACGCATAGGCCGCAGAATCAAACAAATCAGCACCGAGTGCGATCAGCATCGAGAACAGCATTGGATGTCCGCAACCAAACATATGTCGTGGACGTTCAGGAGGAAGTTCACCGATGGTAGCGAGCATGATCTTTGCAAGGTCCTTGTATCGATGTTGCTCCATGATTGGAACAATGCCACCGATGGGGTGAACGGCGAAGTCAAATTGGCCCATTCCTTGAGCCGATTGCTTTCTCAAATGGCGATGGATTCCTCCTTGAATTGGTCCGTTAAGCATTGTATCTTGTGCAGCAAGAATTGAGGCTTCGCACCGCTCGATGGTTGTCTGAACCGCTTGCAGCACCTCGTCTTCCGACATATCTGGTCGGCTAAAGACATCGAGCATGGTTGCAATATCCACACAAATGGAACGTTGGAATTCAACAATTTCTTCCACACCTACCTCAACATCGCCGTAGACATAGGACTGGAAGGTACCTGAATCCGTCATAATGACGCCGGGAAAGTTGATGAGATCGTGAACCCCTTTCTCAAGGGCATGCTGCTTCAGATCATCGTGCTTCCAAATGATGTAGGAGTTTGTGATAAGTCCTTGAATTCCGTATCGATCCCACATCTCTCTTGGTTCAATGGTTCGAATGTTTGGATTGATGACCGGTAGAAGCGCTGGGGTTTCAAGAACTCCATGGGCAGTATGCATCTTCCCGATTCGAGCACGACCATCTCGTGCGACGACTTCGAATTTACCACGGTCGCTATCTTTGCAAGGTTTTGGGTCATCCCGAGCACCATCCATCCATGCGGCCATAGTACCAACCCCATGACCTTCTCTTTTCAATTGCCCGTCGAGACATCAACAAATTCGACGTTTCCGTGTGCGAGGATGAACTCACGACCAAGCTCATCGAAGGTGTCGAGCAATGAGGATGAAAATTGAATTTGATTGATTTCTGAATCGTTTTCCAAATCGTTTCGGACACCTTCGAGCGTGCCTGGAGCTGCACCACACGACAAACACGCTCCTGTAAGGTCGAGAACGAGGTTGAATCCTGTAGAAGCAGGTTCCCATCTTGAAACAGCAATTCCGCCGCCATGGCCATCGAGTGCTGCTCGGACTGGCCCCAAGCGAGAGAGGAGAACTGGAACAAGGTGTTCGGTTTCGACAACATCGGCGATGCGGGTGTTCATGAGCCGTTCCTCTTCTTCCGGATCGGTTAGTTCAGCGATTCGGCGGTTGGCTTCTTCTTCCATAGCCTTCTGCGCTTCAAGGGCGTAAGCACGAACCAAATCGTCGTCCATGTTTGCTCCAAATTGAATTGCCGTTTGAAATCTTGCAAAGCCGTAGTATCATGATTGATTGCATCCATTGATAAGGGGGTGACGGTACCAAGGAACGGGTGAGAACATGACTGAAGTCCTGTTACGTGTCGAAAATCTACACGTCTCCGTCGGAGATACGCCAATTATCCAAGGCATTAGCCTCGAGATAAACCGTGGAGAGATTCACGCCATCATGGGCCGAAACGGTGCAGGCAAGTCCACACTGGCCAACGTGATCATGGGCCACCCTGCCTACCAAATTACCAGTGGAACCATTCACTACAAGGGTCAGAACATCGAAGACATGGAAGTCTTTGAACGAGCACGTGCAGGCATGTTCCTCTCGTTCCAATACCCTGCAGCGATTCCTGGCGTTCAGGTCGGAACCTTCCTTCGCAAGTCCGTTGCATCTGTTCGAGGTGAGGCCCCTTCGCCAAGGGCGTTTCGTCAAGAACTCAACGAAGCCATGAAGCAACTCGATATGGACAAATCCTTCCTCTCTCGATACGTAAACGATGGATTTAGCGGCGGAGAGAAAAAGCGTCTCGAGATTCTTCAGATGTTGCTCTTGCAACCTCATCTAGCACTCCTCGATGAAACCGATTCTGGGCTGGACATCGATGCGCTTCGCATTGTCGCAGAAGGCATCAATGCAGTCGCAAAAGATACCGGGTGCCTCATCATTACACACTATCAGCGCCTATTGGATTTGGTCAAACCAGATGTTGTTCACGTTCTTATCAACGGTAAAATCGTTGAAAGCGGAGGTCCTGAACTTGCGCTCAAACTGGAAAAGGAAGGATACGATTGGGTGGATGCCCTTGCTTGAGGTGAGTGAATGACACAAGAAGCTCAAGATGCAGTTGGAGACTACAAATACGGGTTCCACGATCCCGAATCTGCCACCATCCGATTCGACAAAGGGCTCAGTGAACAAGTCGTCCGCGACATCTCGGAACTCAAAGGCGAACCAGAATGGATGACGGACATCCGCGTCAAAGCCTATCACCACTTTATGGAACGTGAAATGCCGACATGGGGCAACTGCGACTCACTTGCAGGCATCGATTTCGACAACGTCACCTACTTCCTGCGTTCATCCGACAAAACGGAAAAGGATTGGGACGATGTACCCGATGACATCAAGCGAACCTTCGATCGATTGGGTATTCCTGAAGCTGAACAAAAATGGCTTGGCGGTGTCACCGCTCAATACGAAAGCGAAGCCGTCTACCACTCGATTCGAGAGGATCTCGAAGAACAAGGTGTTCTCTTCCTTGACATGGATTCAGGACTCAAAGAGCACCCTGAAATTGTCAAGAAATACTTCGGGACGGTCGTGCCTCACACCGACAACAAATTCTCTGCGCTCAACACAGCGGTTTGGTCCGGTGGTTCATTCATTTACGTGCCGAAAGGCGTCCATGTCGAGATGCCTGTTCAGGCCTACTTCCGCATCAACGCCAAGAACATGGGTCAGTTTGAGCGAACCCTGATCATCGCCGATGAAGGTTCATCGATTCACTACGTCGAAGGATGCACTGCACCAACATACTCGACGGATTCTTTGCATTCCGCCGTGGTTGAATTGATTGCCATGGAAGGTTCGAAGATCCGCTATTCAACTGTGCAAAATTGGTCTGCAAACGTCTACAATCTTGTCACAAAGCGTGGTGTTGCTCACAAGAACGCTACCGTTGAATGGGTCGATGGAAACATTGGCTCAAAGTTGACCATGAAGTATCCTGCAGTTCTGCTCAAAGGAGAGGGAGCTCACGCTGAAGTCATCTCTGTAGCCTATGCGGGAGAAGGCCAACACCAAGATGCTGGTGCGAAGGTGCACCACCTAGCCCCGAACACAACCTCAAACATTCTATCAAAGTCCATCTCAAAGAACGGTGGACGCTCATCCTATCGCGGTATGCTCCAAGTTACACCAAAGGCTGCTGGATGCCGCTCAAAGGTCGTTTGTGATGCACTTATGCTCGATGAGGACAGTCGAAGCGACACCTATCCAACAATGGAAATTGGGAACTCGACCGCTGATCTTGAACACGAAGCCAGCGTTTCCAAAGTTTCTGGCGACCAACTGTTCTACCTCATGAGTCGTGGCCATACTGAGGAAGAGGCCATGGGCATGATTGTCAATGGATTCTTCGAACCTTTCACTCGAGAACTACCTATGGAATATGCCGTTGAACTCAACCGTCTCCTTGAATTGGAAATGGAGGGCTCGATTGGATGACATCGTATCTCGATGCCAACGTTCCAAGTCGATCCGAACACCTCTGGCGCTACACGCCATGGTCACGGGTCCATCCAGGCGCTGTTGATACTGTTCCACAGGTCGATACAGCAGCCATCAAGACGGAAGACTTTGGACTTACTCCCTCGGCAGTCAAACCACTCCCGACCTCGGATATCGCGCGAATCTTTCTCAATGAAGTTCTCCAAGAGACGACGACCATCGATTGCGATGACAACGACGGTCACATTCACATCCACGCTGGAGGCCATGCAGTCGCAACACACCTCCACTTTACCTGCAATACTGCATCAAACATCGTGATCCACTTGCATGGTGAACCAGATTGGTTCGGCTTAGCATTAACAGGGGACATCAATGCCAATGCACAATTGAGTGTCGGCGTAATCAACGAACTGTCCACCGATTCTGTCATGGTTCGTGTTGATGATTGGTCGCTTCATCGTGATGCTCGATTTGAACTTGCTACACTCTCGATGGGAGGGCATCGAAACAAATCCGACATCCGTTCAACGCTGAAAGGTTCGAATTCCTCTCTCAAGCAATTCATCGCCGTCCACGGACATGGGACGCGACACGATGATCATCACATCGAAATCCATCACCAACAACCGCATACGAATTCACACTTGTTGCTCAACGCTGCCTGCGATGACCGGAGCCACTCGATTGGAACGGGTGCACTCACCATCGATGATGTTGCACAGCATACCGATGCTGGCCAAGTCTTCCGCAACCTCTTACTGTCTCCTTCATCACGAGCTGAAGCCATTCCCGAACTCGAAGTTTTGGCAAATGAGGTTGCTGCCGCACACGGTGCTGCATCTGCACCGATCAACAAAGAACAATTGCATTACTTGATGAGTCGAGGATTATCGAAGGACGAAGCAACCTCAATGATTGTTGAAGGCTTCCTTGTTGACTCCTTTACTGGGCTCGACTCTGAACATGTACGTGAGGCGATGCAAACCCGGTTGACGGTGCATCTTGAATGCCAACTGATTGGGTGATTGCATGGCCATTCAAGATGACTTCCCAATACTCCAGCGCAAGGTCAACGGCCATCGGCTTATCTATCTCGACAATGCTGCGACGACACAAAAACCGGCTGTTGTCATCGACGCGATGAACGATTACTACACAAAACACAACGCCAATGTGCACCGTGCGGTCCACACCCTCGCTGGTGAAGCAACCGATGGATACGAAGCGTGTCGAACATCGTTGAAATCGTGGTTCAACGCAGAGCGTTGCATTCTCACGAGTGGAACAACAGAAGCAATCAATCTTGCAGCGCATGCATGGGGACATCCTCAACTCAAAGGTCGTGCCATTGTCCTAACAGAAATGGAGCATCATAGTGACATTGTCCCTTGGCAGATGCTTGCTGAAGCATTTGGGAACGAACTACGCTACGTCCCAGTAAAGGATGATTTGACGCTCGATATGGAAGCGTATGAAGCCTCAATCGAAGGTGCAGGGCTCGTTTGTGTGGTCCATACATCGAATGTCCTTGGCGTTCGAAACCCGATTGAAGACATTATTCGAATTGCCCACCAAAACGGTGCACGAGTTCTCCTCGACGCTGCACAAGGTGCACCTCATTGCCAGATCAACATGGCTGAACTCGGTGCAGACATGATGGCATTATCTGCGCACAAGATGTGTGGTCCAACGGGCATTGGCTGTCTGTTGGTCAATGAAGAGACCTTCCAAGAGATGAAGCCGTTCATGGGTGGAGGCGATATGATCGAGACGGTGACGCTCGAGGGATCTACCTACCAGACCAATGAGCACCGATTTGAGGCAGGAACGCCTCGAATTGCTGAAGCCATTGGCTGGAAATCTGCACTTGACTATCTCGGAAATTTAGACCTCGATGAGCAACATCAGCGTCTTCTTGAGATTGCTCGATACGTTGCCGACGAACTTCGCTCTCTCGGCATGACGGTGTATGGAAGGCACGATGACAATGACTCATCGGTTGTTTCCTTCTTGCATCCAACGCTCCATAGCGAGGATTTTGCACATCTCCTCGATGCACGAGGCGTAGCGGTCCGGACGGGGCATCACTGTGCTCAACCGTTGTTGAATCGACTCGGTATCAGCGGGACAGTCCGTGCATCGTTCTACATTTACAACACCATGGAGGATGCTGAAGAATTCTTGACGCACCTTCGAGATATTTTGGAGCGATTCGCATGACGTATCCTGAGCAACTCTCGGAATTGATTGAGGATTTCAAATCCATTGACGATCGAATGGAACGTTTGGAGTATGTCTTTGATCTTGCATCGGAAGTGAACGAATTGCCGACGTCTGAATGGGATGATTCAACCCGGATAACAGGCTGTCAATCCGAAGCCCATGTTCGAGTTGACATTGAAGATGAATCTGTCCGACTTTATTCAGGAGCTGACTCGAAGTTGGTGCAGGGATTGATGGGCATTCTGACCATAGCCATCGACCAACAACCTATCGAGACAGCGCAGGCTTTGACGCCCGATTTCGCTGTCGAAATGGGCATTCTCAATTCGCTTTCGCCTTCACGAAGCAATGGATTTCGAAACATGTTTGACAAGGTGATGAAGGACCTATCGGGGGTTAAGTAATGGTCGAGGAAGCAGACGTCATGGAATCGCTACAATCCGTTGAAGACCCAGAATTGGACATCTCGATTGTCGACCTTGGTCTTGTCTACGGTGTTCGCTTCGAACATCGCGATGAGGGTTTGCATGCTGAAATCGATTTGACACTCACTTCACCTGGATGCCCTGCAGCTCCTGAGATCATGGCTGCAGCACATCGTGCTGCATTGCATACCGACGGACTCGACAGCGTACACATCAACCTGGTTTGGTCACCACGCTGGGATCCACGAGTGCATGCTACGGAAGATGCTCGCATGGACATGGGCATCTGGGATTGATTATTCACCAACATGAAGCGTGATTTCGTCACCGTCTTCAACACCGAGACGTTCACGTAAAAACGGACCTGAAATCACTTCGACGACATCGACATGTCGAGTTAGGTCTGGAATGAGGATGGCGCAATCAATGATGTGATCATCATGGGAAATCTTCGCACGATAGGCAGTGGCTCCACCAAACGAGACACCATCCCGCAAAAACCCACGAACGCGTAATGCATCGAAGGCATCAACGTCAACATTTGATGCTTGTTCGAGCGAGGTTGAATCAGCGTCGAGTGTATCGATTCCAGCCTTGTTTCTCAGTGCAATGTACTGGACAAGGTGGTCTTGCTCGACGGTGATGTTGAGCGTACCCGGCCATGCTGTAGTTCCGAGAATGGCTCGGAATTGTTCTTGGTAATGCGGTTGAGACATGAAAACATGTGCTCGACCCAACCCGCTACTTACAATCCCATTGAGTTGCACAACGTCACGCTACCTCCTCTCCTTTTTCATCATGCGTGTTGAGGCCACATCTCACAAAAGCCCTTAATCAACCTCGACGAGGCGCAAATGGTGAGACCATGCCAGGCGACATGTCGTGGATGAAACAGCGCTTTGATGAACTCAATGAGAAATCCCTGCTTTGGGAACCGCCGACGCTCGAAGGTCCGAATCAACCACGTTGCACAATGGAAGGGAAACCAACCATCATGCTGTCCGCCAACAACTATCTGAACTTGACAACGCATCCAAAAGTCGTTCAAGCAATGGTCGACGCTACAACGACTTATGGTGCTGGTAGTGGCTCAGTGCGAGCCATTGCAGGGACAATGGATTTGCACCTTGAAGCCGAACGAACCGTTGCTGATTTCAAGGGCGTTGAAGCAGCCTTGATTTATTCAGCAGGTTACACCGCAAACGTTGGACTCATTCCGACATTGGTCCAAGGTCCACAAGATGTCATCATTAGCGATGAATTGAATCACGGTTCGATCATCGATGGTGTTCGATTAACAAAGGCTCGTCGAGGCGTGTACGCTCACAACGACATGGGTGAACTGGAGGCCGTCCTACGAGCGCATGAGGATGCAGATCGTAAACTCATCATCACCGATGGTGTCTTTTCGATGGATGGCGATTACGCGCCGCTTGATGAAGTGAACAAACTCGCTGAAGAATTTGGAGCGATGGTTCTGGTCGATGATTGTCATGGAGAAGGTGTCCTTGGAGAAGGTGGCCGAGGGATTGTTGATCATTTCAAACTTCAAGGCAAGGTTGACTTCGAAGTCGGTTCGTTCTCAAAGGCACTCGGCGTTCAAGGAGGAATCCTCGCTGGAACAGAAATGACACGAACGCATGCATTGAATCACTCACGATCCTGGCTTCTTTCAGGTTCACAACCTCCTGGCGTTGCAGCCGCACAAAAAGCAGCGATTGAAGTGCTCATGGAAGAACCAGAACACCATGCAAAATTGTGGGAGAACACCAACTACTTCCGCAAGGAATTGCAATCCCTCGGATTTGATACGGGCGTATCGACAACACCGATTATTCCAATCATGTGCGGTGAATCATCAACTGCAAAAGCGATGACAACTCACCTCCAGCAGGAAGGTGTCATGGCCGGAGCGATTGTCTTCCCGATGGTTGCTCGAGATAAAGCCCGGATTCGTACACAGATGTCTGCTGGTTTGTCTCGTGACGATCTCGACGATGTTCTTCGTCTGTTGGAATCGATTGGGCCGAAGGTTGGGCTCATCTGAAATGGAATCGCTGAACTTGATCACGATTTGATTTCAGCTTGCTCAGCATCTTCCATGAGAATGAAGACGAATGCGCCTGATGCGCTGTCGTAATCGACTGACAAAAACAGAGCTTTCATCTGTCGGTCTTCGAATGGGTCGTGGAACCATGGTTGTCCACCCCGAAAGATTTTCAGAATTTCTTTGTATTCTGCCATGGACATATTTCCAGTGATGGTGTACTCTGCCGATTCAGAACCTTCATCGAGAAGATCATCACCTTCTTGACCACGAATGACTGTGCGTTGCAGTCGTCGCTTGACACTCATGTGTACATTGCAATTCGCAATCCTGTGCCAGTCTTTACCTACAGATGCAATAAAGCATTCATTCGCTTCCATGCAAATATGTCACAGATGATAACCAATAGAGTTTGTGCCAACAAGACGAAGTACGTTTATTCTGATTCAAACGCATCGACGACTTCCAGAAGCTCGAGGTCTTCTCCAGCAAGGCTGTCTGCTGTATCTTCCATTGGTTCCATGTATGTTTTTGGAGCATCGAATGGGTTGACACCCTCATCGATCATGCATAGAAGGCGCCAACGAGGAGCCCAGGACAAGTGCACGTATGCAGGCCCTGGAAGTAAGAGTACAAACAATGAGAGCCCACTAGGGATGTCGAGGATGTTGGAATAATCCATACCGAGCAAAGCAATTCCAACAAACGGCATTGGATAGAGGATGACTCGTGGAGGCGTCATCGGCATCCGTTTCGAAAAGGAGACGAGAATCAAGGATGCAAATCCAAGCACGAGGCATGCAGCCATGAACAGAGCCGAAAACAGCAACCAATTCGAGAACGATTCGTTGACGCTATCGTATCGCAGAATGTATGGAAAAATCAGAGCCAAACTGATGAGGAACCCATAGAACATTCCAATATTGGCTGGATGGGATAGCCATAGTGGGAGTCGAGAAAAACGACGAGACAACGAGGTTCCGAACAGAAGATCTTCATCTTCTGGCTTGAGTTGTGAAACCACTTCCGACCAACGAACGTGAGGTTCCATAACTGTGTGCTGCAACCTTGAGGCTATCAATGCACCCGTCCATGCATCAACGAATTGGCTATTCTTGACGCATCAATTTCTTGGCGATTGGACCTGCAGCATCCTCGAGTTCCATCTCTTCTGGCCAATCACGGTCAAGCAACCCATAATCCATCGATTCCCGTTTTCGAGCATCTTCAATCTCATCTTCGACCTCATTGTGCGCATCTCGTAAAGCAAGAGATTGGTTCAGCAAGGCCATTGTTCTTCGAAGACGAGCACCGATGGTTTTCTCCTCTGTGAAATAACCGAAGATGGTGTAATCGTCATCCAACGCAACAAGGTTGAACCCTGAGAGTAAATCGTCCTGAATCAGCCTGTATCGGTTTTCACCGGCCTCGACCCAGCGTCCATCGTGAAGACGAATCATGACTTCTGCTTGTTTGATGGAATCAAGTTCCATCATGGGATGCGAGGGGCTGACTGCGAATGGAATCCGTTGCCAATGCCGCCACTCGCTCCAGCCCGCAACGAGAATGACAACAAACACCCCCATCATGATGAGGCTGAGGAAAGAAGTTCCGACAACGATGATACCGATGAAAGGTAGGAGAAGGAAGAGACAAAATCGAACAAAAATCCGACGAGTGTGTTCCTGTGCTTTCGGTGTTTGTGAAAAGACAATGAAGTGATCGGGGAGGCCCTCTTCAAACGTCATCATCATCACTCCTTATCGGTTGTAGGAAGTCGAACGTTTTCATAGGTTTGTTGCCACTCATCAACATCGTGAAAAAACACAGAGATGTTCTTGACATGCTGTGCGATATCAAAACCCCAAGCAACGTCCCATGGTTCAAGTTTCGGCGTCAATTTCGCCCATTGATTGGTGACACCACGAGTCTTTTTTCGCTGATGATTGTAGAGGAGTGCCGCTGTTTGAATCAAGCCTTGGACGAGGAGGATTTCAGCTTGAGGAGCATGACGTGCCTTGAGAGAATTCCAGAGATCTTCCCATGCTTCATGCGCATGCCAAAATCGACCGTTGTCGAAATCTTGCCGACCTCGTTCGAGCAAAACCGCTTCGCCTTCAGAAAGTGGTGATGCCTCCATGGATGGCCGAAAGCATCGACCATTGAAATGCTTCTCATTTGCCATCGAGGGACACACAGTTCAAAAGATAAAAGCAAATCTTCCTTCTTGCGGGGTGAGGTAATTGGTGGATTTTATTCCCGAAGATGTGTTGGAAACGAGGCGCGGTGGCGTCGATGTTCTGCGACATCTTGCTCAAGAGTTGGCGACCCTCGAGCAAAATGGATCCATTCAGATTGTTCGTAACATTCCAAACGTTGGTGAGCGTGTTGGTCATCTCCTCATCTTTGATGGAACCCTCGCAGCAGCGTTACATCGTGCCGACAAAAACCGCTTGGGCATTGAAGCGCTTCTTGAAATCGAGTCCGATGCATCTACGCTCGATGCAACCATGAGCCTCCACGAGATGAGTGAAGCAACCTACATCAGCACACTCTCGCAGTATCCCGGCGCAAGATTGGTCAATTCAAACGAAGAGGAAAAAGAGGAAATGTGGTGGGCTTCTGTTCGCACACCTCGTCGAAAAATCGAGCGAGAGGAACGCCTACCTGAACTCAAACCGAGCGTGTCGGTCCCTGAAGCACTACGGCGTCGAAGTGAAGCACGCTTGAGAAATCAACAAGGAACCATGGTTCAACGTGGCCAAGTATGGCTGGAACATAGCATGGAAGCAGACGATGCATTCCAACTCGCTCATCAATTGAACGAATTAAACGAACCGCTCCTAGTTCTTTCAAGGCAATCACCGCCTCGAATGGAGAATCATCTCAAGACTGGATTGGAACATTATCGTTGGCTGTCTGAAACGGAGCATGAGCGTACACTAGACCCATCACTTGAATCGATTCGAACCACAGTGGATGCCTTCTTCAAGCAGCACAAAAAATGCGCTTTAATCATGGAGGGTATTGAGTACCTGTCCGGCATCCATGGCGAGCAAAGGGTCATTGAGATGATTCGTAGCATTGTCGACCAGACACGTTTGAATGGAAATTTGTTGATCCTTTCCTCCAATCTCGATGCCTTTTCAACACAGCAACGAGCTCGTTTGGAGCGCGAGTGTTCGCACTTGAGCAAAGAACAACTCCAATCGTGGTTGTTGGATATCGAAATCCTAGCAGAACATCCATACTTCCAAGCAATCGATGACGAAGAAGAGGCAGCACTTGGAAAGCACCTCGAAGTGAACACACTGGACCCAGTCATTGCTTCAGAGCAGACTGCTCATCAACCCACTACGCCGACACCATCGCCAGTTGAACATCAATCGATGAAAGTGGATGAAGAACTGCAATCGAAAATGATGGAATGGGCCAAAGAATCTGACGAGGAGCAGGAAGTTATCATCGAAGAACCTGAAACAATGGACGAACAAGTGGAGCGTCTTCTCGAACGTTACCCCCGCACGCCGCAGCGTGTTGTTCGACGGCGAAAACTCACTCCACAATTGACCAAAAGGAATACGTTGGATGCTGCTGCAAAACATGACAAATCGCTTCCAGACTTACAAGCGGTTGATACAAACCATGCAAAGCAATTTGTCCCCCTAGCTTCATCGAGAGAACCTGCATTCCCACCCTCGAAACCTTCACTCTCCACGAGTGGTATCGACCAAGCAGTGGCATCGACTGCAGGGAAACGACTCGCACAATTCCCTCCGATCAAATCAACAGGGCATGTACCGGTTGCCATTTCGACACCGAAACATCAACCATCCAATCCAAAGACATCCCCGCATGCACGTGAACATGCATCAGCAAAACAGCGGTTTTCGAATGAACACGAACCGGAGGGCGACGCATGAGCATTGAGAAAACCAATCGATTGCGCATTGCATTGCAAAAGGCAAAAGCAGGCCTTGAACAGCAAGATGAGCAAAACAAAGAGAATCCGTCCAAACTTGGACGACTTCTGAACAAGCCATCCACTCTGACATCAGAACGTCGTCTCGTTCCATCCCAACCAATTCATGAACGACCACTGATGGCTGCCATCAGCAAAGAAGTGCTTGGAAAGGATATCGAATATCAGCCTACGATTGAACTTGATAAATCCCACCCAGTGTCGAGGATGAAGAATTTGCGTGAACGGAGTTTCGATGATTCAATTCCAGAGGGAAGTTTGGGAGACAAAATTGGATTCTCTTCAACGGGACAACCCCTTTGGTCATCGATTCTCGATGAGCAACGCAACATGCCATCCAACCGGATTTCCACGACCTTGTCTGCTCCAAAGCAAGGTGAACGGTTGCATCATTCAACAACCTTGTCCAGCCAAACACACTGGCCTCAACGGTTGGAATTGAGCCAACGCAAGACCTTCAAACAATGGAAAGTGACTCCAGAAAACGAACAAGCAACAAGCGTCTGTGAATCGATCATTGACCATTTAGGAGAGCGGCACAATCCCCACCTCATCGTCGGAGTAAGCGAAGTTGGAAAAAGTCACTTGCTCAATGCAACTGGACAAAGCGCCTTGCGGTATTTCGATGGTGATGTTCGCATCATCCGTGCTACGGAACTTGTCGGTGCGAGCCAATTGCCAAATGATTGGCAAGATGCAATCGCAACGACAGTGTTGCTGTTAATTGATGATGTTCATGTCATTGCTGCACATGAAGACCATGCACAAACAGTTGGCCATCTCATTGATCACGCACTGAATCTCGGCGTCCACATTCTCTGCACTTCTGGCACGAGCCCACAAGACTGGCCGTCCTCACGCCTGTGGGAATTGTTACGTCATGCATCGACTTCAACGATGCTTCCGGCTTCAGAAGCAAGTTTGGCCTTGCACATCAAGCATCAGACTTCGTTGCTCGGCATGCTCCTCGAGGATGCACACATCATGCAAGTTCTCAGCCATTCAGGTCAATCATGGAGAGGTGTTGAAGCGGCCATATCGATGCTGAAAGATGCGCATGAGCGTGGAGAAAACATTGTCGAACCAGAGGATGTCATCACAGTGCTAGCAGGACGTTCGTTGCGGTCCATCACGGGAAATGATTCAATTCCAGAACCATCGATCTCCTTAGCCTCAGACATTCTCAAGCGAGCAACCGACGTAGTCTACTCCGAAGTCGATGCAGGTGGGATCGAACTCCATACGACTGCCCTTGAGATGGAAGAGGACGATTGGGAGCCAACCGAAGTTTCCGCTGAAGACCTTACCAGCGCAAACGATTTGCTCGAAATGCAACTGCGCACAACCCTTGATGAATTAACACCAGAGGCACCAACCGTCCTCGATGTGGATTCACGTGACCGCCACCTCACACATCAATTGGGAACCGTCAGTGGCGGTGATATTGAGCGCACAGCAGACGTACTCACAGGAATCGATGCATCCATCGATGAAGCTCTTGCAGAACGTGAACGATTGATGGTTCGAGACGATCTTCGCCTCCGCCATCTTGAGCTCAAGATGGAGGAACTTCTCGAACGAACGGCCCATGCAGACGCCAACGAACTCATCGACATCGTCGATGAATTGAGAGTGATTGAACACGAACTTGGTTTGGTGAGTGAAGATGCGATGGAAGCCTTCGAAATGGAGGATGAAGAAATTCGAATTGCGCACTTATCGACGATTCGACCAACAACTCGGCTTCTGGGTGAAGAAGAATGAGAGGTGCTTGGTGGGCCGACGGGGTACACTTCTCTTGTCAACCGGATTGTGGGCGCTGTTGCGATGAACCAGGAGGTATTGTCTACCTGTCCCGTGCCGATGCGCAACGTCTCGCCAACCATGCGAGATTGAGTGTGAAAGCGTTTCTGAAAAGGGATTGTACAACGACACTCGATGGCCGTTATGTTCTACGCTCGAATCAATCCGATGGCATTTGCATCTACCTCGACGAGAAGAAGCAATGCAGCATCTATCAAGTACGTCCACAGCAGTGCAAAGCCTTTCCTTGGTGGGCTGAAAATTTGCGCAGCAAGCGCTCATGGAAACAAGTGAAGGCAACATGCCCTGGGCTGACTGCGGAGGATGCAATTCTCATCAATGGTGATGAGATTCGATTGCATGTCCATGCTGATCGACAATCAACCCAAGGTTTTCGTGTGTGGCAAGATTCCTGATTCGGTGTAGATTCGCACACCTAACGGATTCCTTTCCGTCCTTTCCTTTATACGAATGACCGCGTTGGCTTACAACGGTGAGACTGTGGCTGATGAAGCAAACCACTTGCTTAACTTGACTGAAGCTCATCTTGACATCGGAATGCGAGGCGTTCCAGTCGGAACCTGTCGAACGTCCTTTGTCACTCCAAACGAAGGCGTCCATTATTGTGGCTACCCTATTGCGGAACTTGCTGAAATGGAGCCTGAAGACGTTGTTTATTTGCTTCACAACAAGGAACTGCCAACATCCGAACAGTCCTCCTCTTTCAAACAAGACCTTGCCCAGCGAGCAACCATTCCTGGTGACTTCGATCCTATTTTCTCAGCACTTCCACGCGATGGACATCCGATGGATTGGCTTGCCATCGGCATCCAAACTCTCGGCATGTGGGACTGCAAGAACGATTGGAGAGAGGATGCCCTCAATCTCGTCGCTCGAATGCCACGCATGATGGGTCTCCTCTTCCGATACCGTGAAGGACGAACAGATGGCATTCCTGCGGACGATACCAGTTTGTCAATGGTCGAACGATTCACGCACACTTTGCAACTCGATGTTGACCAGGAGAAGTTGGCACGTGTTCTGTCCGTCTACCTTGTTCTTCACATGGATCACGGTGGTGGCAATCTTTCGACCTTCGTTGGGAAGGCTGTCGCAAGCGGACATGCGACATTGTACTCCGCTATGGCAAGCTCGATGAACGCCCTCAGCGGCCCACTCCATGGTCGAGCCAATCAATCCTGCTTGGAATTCGTTCTACGTGTTGGAACCTCTGACCCAGTTGAAGTGGAACAATTCGTTCGTGGAGAACTTGCAGCCGGACGACCTGTCTTCGGCTTTGGCCATGCTGTTCTTCGAGCAGAAGATCCTCGAGCGACTGTTCAATTTGCCCTTGGTGAGAAGATTTGCCCTGATGACGAGAACTTCAAGGTGATTCGTACGCTACGAGAAGTTGCACCACGCGTCCTTTCAGAAAATCCAAAAATCTCCAATCCAAACGCCAACGTCGACATCGCATCTGGTGCTTTGTTGCACCACGTTGGGCTCAAGGACCCGAGTTACTACACGACCTTCTTTGGTTGGGCAAGAGTTGCAGGTATTGGAGCACAAATCTACGATGAGCGAGTCGTCGTTCGCAACGGAAAAGGCGTTCCAATCTACCGACCGAAGTACTTTGCACGAGACCAAGTCCTTCGCCACGTTGAGTGATTACGAGTTGAGATCGATCTCAACGTAACCGTCGTGTTCACGTACGTCGTACGTTTTCAATGAGGATGGTGTTCGGAGTTTACCAAGGAATCGTCCATAGGCTGGAAAATAATGTGCAGGAGACCATTCGTTCACCGAACCGTCCTCTGGATGATAGGTCGTTTGATGCAGTGGACATCGCAAACAACCATCTTTGATTTTCCCACCCCAATGCATGGGCCAAGCCATGTGACGGCAGAGGGCATTGCTACCAAAGATTCCTTCTTCAGTTCGCATAACAAGGACCATCTTTGTCCCAATGGCCTTCCCTTTGACCTTGTTCATCTTGAGTTTCGATGATTTGCACACTCGTTTCCACTTTGGGGCTTTGTTCATGGGTGTCAGTCCCTCTCTGAACTTATGAATGGGTGTTCAAATTCATGCAGGAATTGTTTCATTTTTTGAACAGCCATTTATACCTAAAGTCGAGCACTTCAAACTATGGAGAACCCATTCAACACGTTGACAACGTTGTCCGTCACACGACCAAAGGCAACCATTGCTTCAATTATCGTCATCACCCTAGCCCTCTCTTCGATGGCTCAGTTCATCAATTTCGACAACAGTGAAGATGCCTTCTATCCGCAAAACGATACGACTGAATTGCTGTATGAGATTGAAGATCGCTATCAAGCATCGCTTGATTTCGTTCGTATCATTGACGAAATCGAAGGTGGCGACATGAAAAAGACATCCACATGGGAGCAGTTTGCAAGCATCGAAGCCGAGCTAACAACCAACGAACGGTTTCTTGAGTACCAAGAACCTCTCTTCGGCGGAAGCGCAACGAGCGGTCCAGCGGGTTCTGCGCTCTTTTGGCTGAACACACAAGACCCAATCACAACGCAGCCATGGCGCGACGCACTCTCCATGCACATTGCCAACGTCACTGTTGCAAGCGAAGAAAACTTCAGCATTGCACTCAACGACCTTCAAACCTCCATCAATGCCATCCCTGCACCGTTTGCGCCAACCGCACAGGAATTGCGTGATTGGAATCCTGGTGAGGTCACGGAATGGCAACAACGAATGGACGATAACCTGAACATAAGCGCTGAACTCGGAGCGCTCCTCGGCCAAATTCAAGGCCTTCAACAGAGTCGTACAAATCCTGCAGAAGTAGGAGCAGTTGCGGCAACAACAGGGCCACTTCAGGGCACGCTAGGAACGTACATTGGATTGCAGAACATCGATCATCGAAGCAACATCATTTCAACCATGCCTGCGGACGACAAATCGAGTCCATGGGAAAGCGATGGACCGATTCTCATCAGTTTGGTCGTTTCAACCGACCCAGTCAATTACGAAGATGCGGAGATCATTGGTGATGTCCAAGAACTCATAGTGGAGTGGACAGACGCTTCAATTATTGAGTTACGGAATGAAACAGGAGATGATGAACTTCGAGTTTTCTCGTTTTCAGCCTTCCAGTATGAGCAGAGTGCGAACATCGGTAAAGAAATTGGAATATTGACCTCGCTTGCTTTGGTATTCTTGACCGTATTGTTGTACATCAAGTTCCGTTCTGTTCGAGATACTGCGTACGTCATCGGCTTGACCATACTCGCCATTGCGGCAACCTATGGTGCTGCAGGCATCTTCGGACTCACGTTCAATGCGGCCATGAACAGCATACCGATTCTCCTGCTAGCCATTGGTGTCGATTACGGAATTCACGTCGTAACAAGAATTCGTGAAGTTCTACAGGATATGGAACGCGAGGATCCCCAAGGCCGTGTTACCATGAAAGATTTCGATACTGAATTGCGTCTGAAGGCAATTCGTTCAGGAGCCGTTCTAACTTCAGCCGCATTGGTCATAGCCATCTTCACAGATATGGTTGGTTTCCTTTCCTTCAGGCTCTCTTCACAAATGTTCCTTGTTAACTTCGGTACGGTCATTGCCCTCGGTCTGTTTGCAATCTATGTACTCAGCATTTCGCTCCTACCCGCACTCATGA
>JBMYNT010000012.1:0-39133 GCA_049598575.1 Candidatus Poseidoniaceae archaeon
AACAAGCAAAAGAGACCTGTGAGAACTGGTTGCTGAACAAGGGGAAAAAAATCGATGTCCGCATCGCTATGTCCCAATCAAAGCTTGAGGAGTTGTACGAAGATCCGAACATTCCGCCCGAATTCGGAACACTCATTCTCATGATCAACACTGAACTGGAAAAGATTCTCACAGATATTCTGTGATCACTCTTCCTCTTCCAGTTGTTCATAGAGGGATTCCAAGACCATTCGGTTCGATTTCTTCAATCGTCCAGATTCAACATCAATGTTGTTCAATTGAAGAACATAGGCATCGTTGTCGTACAAGGATGCTGCCTCTTGGATGAACCCGTACTGTTCTTTTGTGATGCGGTTTCGCTTCAGAGAACGCTCAATAGCATGCTTTGCTGCAACCTTGGTCATGTGACGGTCGCTTAGTCCAAGGATGCGTTGAAGTTCTTCCAACGATCGGCTTTCATGACTGGAGATTCGACCATCTTTCATGGCCTCCTTCCAAGCCTCATCGATCGATGGTGCTCGTTCTGCAAGCAGAATAGCAATCGGACGAGTCGGTTCGATGTTCTCGAGAACAATCTTGAAAATGACTGTGAACGGAACAACCAGGACCATGCCGAGGATACCCCATACCCAATACGAGTACGCTGTCGTAAGGAGCAGCAAGACCGGAGAGATGTCCAATGCACGTCCTGCCCATTTTGTCTCGATGATGCTTCCCCAGAGTTGTTGGTTTGACACGAGTAGAATGAGCATAACAAACCATGCAAGGGGCGAGAGTGTGACAAATCCAAGAATCAATGGAGGTATGGTTGCAATCAATGAACCAATGTAAGGTACATAATTCAGAATGAAGGTGAGCAAAGCCCACGTAAACCACAAATCGATTCCGAAGATGAAGAGGATGATGGCTGTAATCCCTGCAGTACCTAAACCAACGCCCGTTTTGACAACAACATACGTATTGATGCTCTCTTGAATCTGGATTTGCATATCTTGAACGCGACCTGATACACCACCTGGCCAAGCTCGTTCGATTCGACCAGGCAAAAAGTTCGCTTCAAAGATGATGAAAATGAGGAAAAAGGATACTGTCAAACCCATCCCTAACAGGCTACCTACACTAGAGACAACTCCCCCAATAAGATCGGCTATGCCTGAATCATTCGACAAAAGACCCATTTCTGCGAGGTCTTCAGTAAACGTCCCATTGGTCGAGTTCAACGATTCAGTGATGGACGAGCCAACAACAGGCGTCCCTTTCAATTGATTCCAGCGTTTGTCCAGTTTCTGATTGTACTGCTTGATTCGATCGTCATCATCAGCAAGATCACTCACTTGATCGAAGGCAAGATATCCCGCAGCGACGACAATCAGAAATGCAGAAAGAATCATCGTCACGTAGGAAAGACCGATTGGGAAACCATTCTTCGAGAGATAATCAGAACCGGGTTTCAACACAAAATAAATTCCAAGTGCAATGAAGAACGGCTGGAAGATTCCTTTGAGTTCAATCATCCAAACCGTAAGCAACGTTAGAAGGATTGCTGCAAAGGCAAGGTTGCCGAGACGCTTGTGAAACGTCTCATTATCGAACACAGACTCCTGCCCGTCCATACCTCGCTCTCTTCGATATCACGTTTGAATTTATTGTGACGTTTGCTCGGCATGAGAAAATTTAACTTTGAACGAGAGAAGGAAAGCGAGCATCATCAAGACGCCGCAGATATGGAAGGCTGTATGGTAGTCAAAGAATCCAGTGCGATTCACCGTAATGGTCCAAACATATCCACCGGTCAGTGGACCTAAGATTCGAGCAAAGGATGAGAGCGATTCTTGTGAACCCATGACGGCACCCAATTCGTAATCGTCACGACGAGCCAATGAGGTAAGAAGCGTGCTTGAAGATGGTTGGAACAATCCATTTCCTATGGCGATGCATCCTGTGATGAAAATCATCCAAGCCCATACGAAATCCAGTGTAGAATATGGAATTAAGACAAGACCGATTCCAGAGAGAACTGAACCCAATCGTAGAATGAACAATGACCCGAATCGACGTGTCAGAGGTCCAATCAGACCTCCTTGTGTAACAATGCCGAGAATACCGATTAAGGCAAAGATTCGTCCGTTATCGGCCTCACTAAATCCAAGTCCTCCTGTGGATGGATCCATCTGCGTGTAAAGGATGAAGACAGCATGCATGACTGTGAATCCAAACATGTAGAGGAATGTGACCCACATCAGCGATCCGATGTTTTTGGTACCAAGCATTCGCTGGACATTGGAAGCCGTACGTTTCATAGTTGCAGTCCACGTTTGTGTTGTTCGAGTTGAACGTGCTTCTGGTGCGAGGGATTCGGGAAGATATCGGAACGCTAGAAGAAGCGATACGATTGACAGGACGCTTGCAAGAAGACAAGGGAGGAGGTAAGGATGCGTATCGAGAATGGTTCCTGCAAAGACATCCCATCGCTCAGCAGGAGCAGAAAGTTCTCCGCCTAAGAACGGTCCAATGGTGAATCCAAGGCCAAATGCTGCTCCGATCAATCCCATCCTTGTAGCGAGTTGCTTCGGTGTACTCACATCCCCAATGTAAGCACGAGCAACAGCAATGTTTCCGTTGAATACCCCTGCAAGGAAACGTGCTACAAGAGCCATCAACAAAGTGTTTGCAAGACCAAACATGGTAAAGAAAACAGTGTTTCCAACCAAGCCAATCATGAGTACTGGGCGTCGGCCAATCCTGTCGCTCAACCCACCCCATATTGGAGAGAAGAGGAATTGAGCTGCAGAATAAGAGGTCATCAACAAGCCGACCCAGATTCCTGTCGAGGTGATGTTTTGGTCAGCAGCTAAGTCTTCGACAAGATAGGTTAGAAATGGAATAACAATTCCAAAACCGATCATATCGATCATGGTGACGAGGAAGAGAACGACCAGTGCGCCCTTCCCTGCATCAAGAGTGGATGGAGCCTGAACGTCATCATCCATAGTCTGCTGGAGGGAGTCCTCCCTTTGAAGTCATGCTTCAATCAGGGAATCAAATCGAGGTTGTTGGACCTGTCAAGTCTGGCGTCAAACGGTCGATGACAGAGCCAAGACGCTCAACAAGACTTTGCTTTTGCTCGTGCGTGATAAGTGCATGTTCCATGACCTCGTCCAAGGTATCGACTGCGATGACCTCAATCTCGCCTTCGAATTGTTCGTCCAACAACACATCCTGCATGTTTGAGCGTGGAATGACGACCGTCTTGACGCCAGCTCGAGCAGCCGCCTCAATCTTTGCGGTAACGCCACCGATAGGGAGGACTTCACCACGAACGGAGAGCGAACCCGTCATGGCAAGGTCTTGACGAATTGGAATGTTCTCCAGCGCAGAAATGATGGCTGTTGCAATCGTAATCGAGGCAGAGTCACCATCGACACCGTGTGTGTCAACGAACTGAATGTGGATGTCATAATCTGAGACGTCCTTACCTGTGAGCTTCTTGATGACTGCACTTACGTTGGTGACACTCTCCTTGGCGAGATCGCTCAAACCACCGGTTGCGTGGATCTTGCCGCCGCCACCTTGCGAAGGTGTAACGAGGGCTTCCACAGGCAACATGATGCCGGAGAAGTCAGAGAGTCCTGAGTTCGCACCTAGGACAGCGAGACCGTTCACACGTCCAACACGGTTTCCGGAGTTGACGATGAGTGCGTAGTCCAAACGACGCTCGATCATTCGGTCAGCAACTTGTTGTTCGAGCGGCTTAGCAATCGAACGTGCTGCTAGAACGTGAGCATCCGTGACATACGGCGCACCGTCTTCAGCGGCAAGATCTCCAGCGATTCGAACCAATCCACCAAGTTCACGAAGACGAAGTGAAAGTTTGCCTCGACGGCCTGCACGACGTTGTGCTTCACGAAGAATCAATGCAACACCAGACTTGTCGAAATGAGGGATTTCTCGAGTGCTGCCCATGTCTCGACGAACTTCTTGAGCAATGAAACGAATCAATCGCTTTCGGTTACGGTTGGTATCCGGCATTTCCGAGTTCACATAGACCTCGTACCCATATCCACGGATACGGCTTCGCAATGCTGGATGCATGCCTTGGATAGCATCGAGGTTTCCGGCAGCGATGAGGATAAAGTCACAAGGAACTGGTTCCGTCTTGGTCAAGGCACCAGAAGATCGCTCGGAACGACCTGAAATTGGGAAGGCACGCTCCTGCATGGCGGTAAGGAGTGCTTGTTGTTCTTCAAGACGGAGCAAGTTGATCTCATCGATGTAGAGAACGCCTTTGTTGGCTCGGTGAATAGCACCAGGTTCGACACGGTCGTGTGCAGGTGTCTCCATACCACCCGATTGGAACGGATCGTGACGAACATCGCCAAGGAGCGAACCAGAGAGTGTGGCGGTTGCGTCAACAAACGGTGGTCGTTCGTCCAAATCGTGTTTGACGAGCACCTTTGGAATGCGTCCTTCATCGCCTGAGCCAAGTCGGCTACGAATGAACATGTATCCAAACATTAACAGGAACATTCCGAACAACAGTGTGAGGATATCGCCACTTGGAATGGCTACAATAACCAGAAGGAAAGCGACTGCACCGAATCCAATTAGGAGCATTCGTTGCGCTTTTTCTTTCTGCTCTCGAATTGCTTCTTTCTGAATGCGAACGATGCGCTCTGCACGACCTGCGGGGACGGAACGAACACGAGGTTCATTTTCATCGTCCTCGTTCGGATAGACCAGAACGTCTTCGAGGGCATCTTGTGGTAAAAGGTCGGTCATCGAGCGAGCGAGCATCGACTTCCCTGTACCAGGATCTCCAATCATCAGCATATGTCGGCGTTGTTCTGCAGCTTTTCGAATAACGACAGAACCCGCTTCTTGACCGATAACTTGGTCGACGAGGCGGTCAGGAATTGGAACATCTTCCGTTGTCTCGAATTTGACATCATCAATCCACTGATCGATGCTCGAGGAAAGCAGGTCGTCAGCATCGTTTGATGGCTCAGGTGCCCAAACAGTGACCAATTCAGAGTCATCATCGCTGATGACGTCCTCCATGGGGTCGACCTCTGACATAGTGTTTCCTCGCTCTCCTCCCCTTTAGGACTTTAGCATACGCCATAGGGGTGGATGGATTGCCTTAGTACTGCAATCGGTCGAGATATTGCTGGCCGTAATAGTGCCATTGTTCCATGGTCCAACCGGCTGGTAGGCCACCTGGTGGCAATGGAGGTCCTGCAACAACGGGTTGGGCAACATGTTGAGCAACTGGCTGAAGGACTGGTTGAGGCATCGGTTGGACCGCAGGTTGTGGAAGTGGCTGTTGGAAGATCGGTGCAGCACCGCCGTACATGGAGTTGGCAACCGTATCATGGATTGGCAAGGTGTTTTGATCCCATGCTGCTTCAGTCTCGTAGAGTTTGGTCTCGCCACCACGACGGGACATCATCAAACCAAGGGCCAGTGCGACGAAAATCACGGCGCCAACAATACCTAGGATGAGCATCCAGTTGGTATCACTCGATGCCTCTGATGTGTCACCAGATTGCATGTTTTCAACAGGGCAGTTTGCTCGTGGGTCGTCACAAGCTGTATCGTATTGAGCACGCTTGTCTGTGAGGATCGCTGCAATGTCTTCCTTGTATTGCTCGTTAAGGATGGTGTCATCGTTCTGCTGAGCTTCGAGTTGAGCGATTTCTTCGTTCAATCGGTCGATGTAGGATGCAAGCATCTCATCGTCCATGTCGACAGGTGCAGGGAGTTCTTCGAGAATGTCCCACTTAACGCTTGCAATTGTTTTGTAGTCGTCTCCGTTGGTGTCGGAGGCGGTAATGGAGAGTTGGTAGTAGTCCTTGTAGACGGAGCCTGATGGACGTGCGCTTTGATCTGGCATGAAGATGGAAGGAATGTCCAACTCCGTTGACCAACCGACCAAGGAGCGAGTGATATCGAGGTTCTCCTCGTAGAGACCATCGCACGTTCCGGTTTCATCGTTGCAGATGTTCCATGTGGTTTCAATGACTGTAAAAGTCGGTGCAAGGTCGGTGAGGAAAATGTTTGCCGTTGGGATTTGATCAATGTAGGTGTTCTCCATCTCGACATAGAAGTGACCGCTTCCATCATCGACCTTCGTGATGTACAGTGGGTAAGCGTCAAAGACATCGACGGTGATGGTGTAGGTGTTGCTGTCGTAGCGATCAATCGTGTTCATGGTGACCGTGTGGAGACCTGAAGTTTGGAAATTCAAGGTCATCGTTCCATCGATAGGGTTGTACTTTGCAGCCCCTTGCTCGTCGGAGGAAACGGTGATGAACGCTTCATTTGAAGGGTTATCGACGTCTGTGAGCAACGCCATCAGATTGATGACACGTTGCGTGCCAAGTTTCTGCGTTGTCATCTCAAGGCCAGTGAGGTCAAGACGAGGTGCGTCGTTGATTGGATTGACCTTGATCAACAAAGTCTGGTCGGAGAACTGCTCACCATCGCTTGCACGGATGGTGACTGTTGTTTCACCGTTTACATCGTCATCCAATGTTTCAAAGACAATGTTCGTTGTGTCGAGATAAACATCGAATACGTTGCTGTTTGTCATCGAGATGATTTCGAGGGAGAGCGACGAGGCAGGGACAGAGGCACCGGTGTCGTCAGTATCGGAGAGGAATGGAAGCAGGCTGAGTGTTCCCATCGAAGCCTCATCAACGATTTGTGTTGGCAGAGCTTGCCAACGAGGCTGTCCGTTTTCAAGGACGTTGAAAAGGAGCGTACCGTATGGGAGCCCATCGTTGCCGTAGTTGGCACCATCATCCATGAAGATCTCAATGCCCTGCTGTCCGAGAGGGCAGCCTTGTGTTGGGCTCCAAGCAAAGCGAACCTCGACTTCGGTTGTTGCAGGGTGCCATCCAATAAAGGCAGCATCGTTGCTTGTGATGCTCAAGTCGGAGAGTGGTGTCTCTGGGTCGGAGACAATGCCGGTCAAATCAACCTTGGTGGAAATGTCGCATGGAACTGGGTTGACTTGGTTTGGCGTAATGGATGGTGGTGCGTTCATGAGGTCGAATGCACCTGTTGCCATTGACCATCCGGACGTCTGTCCTCGAGCGTCAACGGCCCTTGAGCGCAGGTCGTAGAGACCAGCAGGCATGTCCAATGTTGGAAGAACGGAGTACTCTCGTCCTTCGTTTGCCGAGCCTAGATAGAGGATGTTGTCGCCACCGGTGACGACAGCACCTGTCCATTGACCTTTTCCGGCTTCAGAGATTTCGACGTCGAAGGTCAAGGTGTCAATGCTGTCGACGTTGTCGTCTGCATCACCCTTAGCAAGGACGGAGAAGTACTGACCACGACTAATCTCAGAGGTTCCGATGACTTGTGGTGTCTTGGACTTTGGAGGACGGTCGTGATCTAGGTCGGTTGTCGCTTGGTTGTTCGAAGTGACACTCTCGCCGCTGGTTGAGAGTTCGACGCCAAAGACCGTCTTCCAACCGTTGGAGGGAAGAGCGCTTGTGTCGAATGTTGTCTGAGCAGTCATCGTTCGGGAAGCACCGCTCGTTGTCAGTGTGTTGATAGGCGTGCCTTGGCCGATGTAGTTCTTGTTTCCATTGAGGACATAGTAGAAATCGACGGAACCACCGCTGTTGTACTCAAGATCGCCCGAGTTGGCAACGGTTGCATCGAGCGTGAGGATGTCACCACGGACGTACGAAGCACCAGCAGGGCTTGTTACAGTGAAACTTGGGATTGATAGGTCCATCTTTGGCCCCATCGTTGAATCGATGGCGTGGTAGACGTGAGGGCTTGAACCGCCGACTGAGACAGTGTTACCACTCATGAGGACACCGATAACAACCGCCTTGCTGAGTCCGCCAGGAACGACGGCAGCCGGGACACTGGTCCAAGAAACAGATTGCGATGTGGATGTTGGCGTGACGCTGGCGAAGGAACTACCCGAGCCTGAGCTCTTCGATTTGTAGGTGTCACCTGCGGTCAACCAAGCCATCCAGCAGTTGTATCCGTGAGGAATGCCAGAGGTGTAGGAATAACCGGTGCAATCTTTGTCGACAAGAGCTGCATAGAGTTTCATGTTGCTTGCAGCGCTTCCGGAGCCGGTGTACTTGTAGGTAATGTCGATGTTGTAAGTTGCACCGGATTGGCTGATTGCAGCCGTCATACCGTAATCGTTGACGGTGCTGTGCATTCCACCACCGCTTGAAAACAGTGAATCGTAGGTGGAGTACTGGTTGTTGGCACCACTCTGACGCTTGTCGGTTCGATCGCCGAAGTATGCATCTGGCGCACCGCCAGTTGTCCATGCCCAGTTGTAAGGAGCGACGTTTCCAGCGCGTGATGTGTCAGTATCCCCGTAGGACGCAGACATGTAGGTAATGTAGACATATTCATCAGGGTGGTTTTGCTTGAGTGCATGGTGGGCGTCCGAACCGCCACCGGTCTTGGAACAGTGACCACAATTGTCAGAGGAGATGTATTGGCCGAAGACAACGTGTCCCGGGCTAGTTGCTTGGGATGGGTTCGCAACGATGATTTCTTCTTCCAAAATTTCTGGTTCAATAACGTTGTACTCAGAGGTTAAGCCTGCCATAAGACTTCCAACAAAGAGAAGCACGATTGTAAAAGCCATGGTTCGGACGTTAATTTGCATGATAAACGCAACACCATTCGATATATAATGCTACTCTGTTTTCGTCTGAACATTTTTATTCAAAAAATTTCATTATTTTTGCAAAAGACTGATGACGAAAACGAATTCGCGCAACCATGGCAGAATCATCCATTGTGACATTGGTCGAGGAGAATGGACGCGTGCACATCGTTGAACTCATCGATGAAACAGTGAAAATCAAAGGCATTGGTGTTTTCAATCCAAAATCGACCATTGAGAACATTGCACTTGGACAAGAGGTACAAATTGGTTCGAAAATCTTCACGCACTTGCCTGCGCGTCTCCCCGAGTTGGTCGCCGGCATGAAGCGGAGAGCCCAAACCATTGGATCGAAAGATGCCGGAGTACTCATCGCTCGATTGGGCATCGGCCCAGGAGACGTAATCCTCGAAGCCGGGTTGGGCTCAGGTGGCCAATCGATGCATCTCGCCCGAGTTCTTGGCGAATCCGGCCATCTCATCACCGTCGAGCCAAGAGAAGAACACTCCGAAGTTGGGCTTGAGAATTTGAAGACACTTGCAAATGCCATCCCAGAATTTCCAAAGCATTCACACGTCCATGGAAGAATCGAATCCTGTATTGAAGAGATTCAAACGTTTTCAGAGCACGTTGATGCAGTTCTACTCGACCTTCCAGATCACTCCATCGCCATCGAAGCCGTTGCTCCTTTGCTCAGCGTTGGAGGCAGAGTGTCGTGTTATTGTCCGGTCTCAAGTCAACTCGAACAGGCTTGGATTGCGTGCGAGGAAGCCGGTCTTGACGTTGAATGGGCAGGCGAAGTCATTGAGCGAGAATGGGGTAAGGCAAGCAAGGGTGGCGTACGACCAGTCAACGGCCCCTTTGGTCATACTGCATTCCTTCTCATCGCTCAACGAAGAGCGTGATCAGAATTTTGGAGCCGATCCGTATTCCACCACACGGATGCTCGAGTCGCATGTCGGACAAGTGAATCGGAACGGTGGTTCGTTTCCACCAGGAACGGCGAGACGTGCCTCACAAGAAGGACAGGATATGCGTCGGTTTGTATCCATTCGACATTCGTTCGGACCGAGAGCATATTGCTTGGATTCCTCCTCTTCTTCCTCCTCTTCCTCCTCAGATTCAGTTGAAGGCGAACTTGGTCTCCTGAATCGGAGAACCAGCAATGCGAGCGCAAAGAGAACATAACCCGCAGCGATCAACTGCAATGTCGTTTGCTTTCCAATTTCAATTCCCAATAGTTCGATACCTTGTGGTGGTTTTGCCTCACCTAAGACATCGATTTCAATCGAGGAGGATTCAGCGTCAACACTGCTTCCATCGATTTGAATCAGTGCACGAACTCGAAGTTCAACATCCGTGGATTCCGATGTGAGTGCATTGAGCCGGACAACGAATATTTCTGATGCACCGGGTTCAAGAGTGAATGCATCCGTAACTTCACCCAAAGAATTGTTCCATCGAATGTCAAGAACGCCGTCGCCGACTCCGATCATGGTTAGCTTTCCTGAAATAGCGATGTTTGCGAGATTGGTGATGGTGACCGTTGTCGATGAGCCCCCAAGGTACGGGATTGTCAAGTCTTCATCGCCCATGCTAATGGCTGCAACGGATGATGCATCCCACGTTGCATCAACGGTGTAGACAACGACTTCATTCTCAATCGCATCAGAACGAGCGCTTGAAACGGCCCTGAAACTGAAGGCATTGGTCCCTGCTAACGCATTTGAAGGGATTGCGCAGTTCCATGGAAGTTCGGATGAAGAAGCACCTGGCTGCAAGAGAACGGACGATTCAATGTCACAATCCAAACCTACGGAAGAGAGCGTGAAGACGTCAACACTGTTGCCCGTATTGGTGACTTTGAGCGTTCCATCAATGGCGCCACCTGCTTCTGAAGTTGCATCGTTTTCGTAGACGAACAAGTCGGAGCCTGCAGTCATTGGAAGAAGTGTGATGAGTGCGACATCGATTGAATCAGGATCGAGTGTTGAAGTAGCAACGATGTTGATTGGCAATCCAGTTGAACTTGCTCCAGTTGATGTTTCACGCACACTGAGAACAACCGTTTCAGATTGACCAATGCCGAGATTAACCGACGTCTTTGACAAGGAGAGTTCGAAATAATTCGACGTTTCACCTGCACCAATCGATAAGAGGAACGTGTCCTGGAGTGTTCCGATGTTGGTCACTTCAACGGTAATATTTGAGGCAACAGAAGGCCCTGCGATGATCTGATTGGTGTTCGGGCTCAATTGTGCAAGCGAGCGATCAACAACCTGTAACTCAATCGATAGGAGTGCATTGGTCGAATCCGAGAGCAATTGAAGCGAGAGTGTATCTGTTCGTGCGCTTGTCGCAGCGGATGCCGATACGTTGAACGATACATTGTACGTTGCTCCTGCTTCGAGCATGTAACCATCGACATCAGGCAGTATGGCGTTGACCCCTCCGGGGAGTCCTGCAATGGTGAAGGTGTCCAGTGTGATGTTTGAGGTACCGTCGTTCTCGATGGTGAGCATGACGGACGCTTCGTTTCCGGATTGAACGACGATTCGACCATCCAAAGGACCTCTCAGGTTCAAACTAGCTTGTTCTTGAATGTCGAACTCAAGGCTCAAATTTTGGCTTATGATGGAGTCATGTGTCACCGTCACAACACGCTCAAGTAGGCCAAGTGAACCTTCAGATGCGACTGCCTTCAAGGTCCACACTGCCGATGCATCCGCTGCAACAGAGACACTTGATGCGCTGTCGAGCATGAGCGATACAGGAGAACTCCCATTGCTGTTGATTTGCAACGAGAACGTTTCTGTTTCGCTTCCAGTATTGAAGACTCGAACCTCCAGCATTGTTTCCGTTTCAGGGTCCATGACAACGGCTCCGTTTGGACCCTGAAGCGTGAAAGCAATGTCACGGTCGACCTCAAACGAGAAATCACGAACGAACGATACAGATGCATCGGAAGCGAGTGTTGAGGTCAGCCGAAGTGAACAAACGTCCCCTACGTTGGCAGCGCTTCCGATATCGACGCTAAAAGCAAGATCGTCGCTTGCATCGACAACGATCGAAGAAGCATAGGAGAGGAGAGCTGCATTACACGGGCCAGAGAGCACGGTCAACGTGTACTCGTAGGATGCGTCGGTTGTACCCGTGTTCGTCAATCGAACCGAGGAATTGGTCTGTTCACCCGGCAAGAACGCATCATCTGCATTCAGGAAGTCGACTTGCAAATCGTAATCGGGTTGGACATCAACAACCATGAGGGTCGATGTGGTCACATTTCCAAACAATGAACCTGCGTACAATCGGACACCGGTTGCGCCTGGACTGGCATCGGAAGGAATGGTAATTCGCAGCGTTGCAGTTACTTGGCCGTTTGCAGAGAGATTCTCAAGCTGGTCGTCCAACCACCGGACCTCCCATCCAGCAGGGAAGGAAGAATGCTGACTCATTGTTTGAATGGCACCTGAGGATTCCCAAGGATAGGTGTATTCAGAAGATCCGTTCAACACAACCTCCGCTGCAGTTTGCTGAAGGGTGAGACGCAGGGCAGCATCCATGGTTGTATTGTCGGTCAAGCCAACGGGAGAATCACCTGTGAGTGCTGCAAACAAAACACATGCAGAGAGATATGAGCCAGATGTCGATGGGTGACTCCCGTCGGCAGAATAGAGACCGTAAAAGGTCGATGTTGGCGACAATGGGTTACCGCCCGAGGCTACAATGGAATCATGGATGTGCTTGAACGCGAGGCCAACTGGAGCGATGTAGATCTCTGCTGAAGTTTCCAGCGAAATGTTGTCTCGATAATCGATGTAGCCTTGTTCAAGTCGGTCTTGCATCACTGTGAAGTTTGAGTAGAGAATCGGATTCTGAGCATCCCCGTTTCGACGCCCCCACGTCATCATGAGCATCATTGCTGCACCTTCTGAATCGATGCGATCTGCGAGTTGGACGCTACCGTTCTTGCTTGCAAGCCAATCTGAATTGGTTCGCAAGAATCCTGGAATCTGGGACTGATCTTGGACGATGACGGTGTCCCACACACCGGATGCTAGTGAGAGGTTTTGGGCGCTTCCCGTCGTGTTCACGTCATCCCAATGGTCTGCGATGGTCCATCCCCCACTCGTAAAATCAGAGGTATTGCTCGGACTGTCCGCACTTCGCAACAACTCTTCAAGCATGGATGAAAGTCCATTTGCGGACGTGTAGGAGTTGCCAAAGGCGAGGACATCACTGACCGAAGCTGACCACGCGGGTGGTGTCGTTGTCGTGTTGGAAGAACCGCCAGAGGAATAGTTCGCCCACCATCCACTGAGGTCAGGCTCTTCACCGACGCTCAGAAGATACGAATCCGTAACACTACCAAAATTGCTTACTGGAATCGATAGATCGACCGATTGACCCGGGTCAATCGCCAACAACCCTTGATCGCCAACACCTGTCGCATCCAAATGAGGATTGTAGACAATGGCGACACTAACGTACACATCGATGGTTGAAGAAGCTGTTCCATCGCTTTCAGAAACGATGATGGTGAACATGCCATTGTCGCTTGGAGTTGCTGTTTCAGCAAGTTGAACGACAACGGTCAACGTTGAATTGTACGTTGGAAGGACGTTCGATACTGTGTTCGACGTTGGTGTTACCGTCCAAGCGGCTGGTGGTGGTGAAACTGTTGAATCAATTTCAACATCATAGGTCTCGATCGAAGAACCATTGTTGTGGATTGTTAAGGTCAAGTTCATCGATTCTCCCGGAGTTAGAATCATGTGAGGCATGTCCACATCAAGCTCAATTTCTGGATCCGCTTTGCTCATCTGCGCAAGCGGAGTTGCGCTTGCGAGCAGCATCATTCCGACCAAAACGAACGCACGAATGGAGAGTTGCGACATGGGACCAATGCTAGCGAGGTGTTCTCAGCACTTGAGCGAATCGGCTATGCGAATGAAAACTTCACGATTGAAGCAAGTTCTCGATGCGGCCAGAGTCGATGCGTTCCCAAGGAAAATGACCCGCATCTGTTGGAGGCCTTCCAAAGTGTCCACCAGAGGATGTTTCCTTGTAGATTGGACGCAACAAATCAAGGTCTCGAGCAATCGCAGCAGGCCGGAAATCAAAGGTTGCTTTGACACGCTCAGCCAAGACTTCATCGGAGAGAACACCCGTTCCGAACGAGTCGACCATTAAACTGACAGGTTCTGCCACGCCGATCACGTAAGCGAGTTGAATCTCAAATTTGGTGGCAAGACCTGCAGCAACGACATGCTTTGCAGCCCAACGAGCAGCATATGCTGCACTACGATCAACCTTCGAGGGATCCTTGCCACTGAAAGCACCTCCTCCATGTCGGCCCATACCCCCATAGGTATCGACGATGATTTTTCGACCGGTCAAACCAGCATCCGCATACGGACCACCTGGGTCTGCGAAACGTCCCGTACCGTTGACGATCAGCTTGTAATTCGGTAGAAGCAGCTCCTTAGGTATCGTCACTTCAACAACATGCTCGAGGATGGACTGGCGTACGTGTTCAAGTTCAGCGTCGATCGATCCTCCAAATTGGTCCTTGAGATGCTTGTCGTGTTGAATCGCAATGACAACCGTGTCAACACCGAGAACAGAACCGTCTTCGTTGTAAGCAACAGTGACTTGTGTTTTTCCGTCTGGTCGAGCCCAAGGAAGAATGTTCTCTTCACGAACGATTCGCAAACGACGGGAAAGGCGTTGTGAGAGTGCTGCTGGCAATGGGAAATAGCGTCCTTTGAGCTCTTCGTACGCTTCGGTCTCATCGCAAGCATAACCAAACATCAGTCCTTGATCACCAGCACCTTGTGATTCAACATTATCTCGATCAACACCTTGGTTGATGTAGGCCGATTGGGTCGTAACATAGACCAATACATCGCAGAGAGCAGGCGTTGTTGCGTCCATACCAATGTCGTGAGAGGTGTATCCGATTTCTGCTGCGGCTTGCCGTGCGATAGCAACGTAATTGGGTGTTTCACCTTCAAGCGATACTTCTCCTGCAAGAATGATGACGCTCTTATCCTGCATACCCTTGATGCAAGTTTCGACAGCAACACGAGCATTTGGATCGACTGCAAGGCAGGCGTCAACGATCGCGTCGGAAACAGCATCGCAAACCTTGTCGGGATGTCCACATGTTACCGATTCGGAACTGAACACCCGTTGGGTCATGCTTTGTTCCCTTGGATTCTCATTATCAAAGGTTTGGTTTTGGTTAGGTATGGGTTTTGGCGATTGCTATTTTAGGAACATCACGCAGGAATTGACATGGCTGACTGGCATCCAACGGCATACAGAACACATACATTAGGCGAAATCCAAGACAAGGGTGCGGACCTTGTCGGAACAGAGGTCACTGTTTGTGGATTCATGGAAGCCAATCGTGGTAAAGGCGCAATTTGCTTTGTCGACCTTCGAGACGGTACCGGAAAGCTTCAGGTCTTTCTCAAGGGCGATACCATCGGAGAGGAACAACTCGATCTTGTTCAGAGAATGACACGAGAATCAACGCTACAATTTACAGGCACCGTTGCTCAAAAGCGACCACCGAAGGTCAAGGAAGGCGAGACACCACCTCCTCCTGCGTACGAGGTTGTTGCTACCAATGTCAACGTCCTCACTCGTGCCAATGTTCCACTGCCTTTGGGCATTACCGATACAGTCTCCATCGGACTTGATACACGATTGGACAATCGATTCCTTGACCTACGTCGTGCACACGTCAACGCCATGTTCACACTTCGAGCACGCGTCTTACAATATGGACGTGAACACTTAATCACGGAAGGTTTCAAAGAAATCAACACGCCGAAAATCATTGCATCTGCCTCAGAAGGGGGAACAAACCTGTTCCCAATGATGTACTTCGATACACCTGCTTTCCTCTCTCAGAGCCCGCAATTGTACAAGCAACTCGCCATTCTTGGTGGCATGGAGCGCGTGTTTGAGATCGGTCCTGCCTTCCGAGCAGAAAATCACGACACATATCGCCACTTGAACGAATTCATTTCATTCGATATTGAAGCAGCTTGGATGACCGATGAGGATGTCATGGGCGTTCAAGAACGTATGATTCATCACATCTGGAAGTGTGTTGCAGAAAACGACCAAGAGCAGATTGAGACCATCAATGCATACCGTGCATCTCAGGAATTGGAACCCATCGCAGTTGAGGTTCCAAGCCTGCCGTTCCCGCGTATCGATTACTGTGAAGCGATTCAAATGATTCAGGATGCCGGTGAAGAGATTCAATGGGGAGATGACATCGATTCATCTCACTGCGACATCATTGCTGCCAAGTATCCTGGCTTCCACTTCCTACCTCGATGGCCGATGGAAATGAAACCGTTCTACATCCACCATGTGAAGGGTGAAAACGGTGTCACAGGAGAGCAACTCAGTCGCGGATTTGACCTCAATTACGGTCGTGATGAGATGACCAGTGGTGGACAGCGAGAGCACAATGTCGATGTCCTCGAGGAAAATCTCCGTAGCAAAGGACTCAATCCAGAAGACTTCGCTTTCTACACCGACGGATTCCGATTCGGAGCACCACCTCACGCTGGTTGGGGCCTTGGTGTTGCTCGACTCTTGATGGTCCTGACCGGATCTCGAAACGTACGAGAGACCGTCTTGTTCCCACGAGACCGACATCGTGTTACGCCATGAGTTGGCCATTATGCCAATCGATCGGATGCAGTGGGGTGCCGAGGCATGGCAATTCGCAGACTTGCATATGCCCGATGAACCTTCTCCATTCCAAAACGACCACGGTGTTCCATGCATCATGTTGATTCATGGTGGGTTTTGGAAGAAACAGTATACATACGAATTGATGCAACCGATTGCGAATGCCTTGAGCGATGCAGGCGTAGCCACTTGGAACATCGAATTTCGACGATGGGAAGATGGTGACGAGGGTGTGTGGATGGACACGCTATCGGATGTTCTTCGAGCGTGGGGGCAACTTGCACTGCTTCCGGGCATTGACATTACGCGAAGCATGGTTATGGGGCACTCCGCGGGCGGCCATCTCGCACTTTTGATGGCAAGCAAAGCTGAACGGAAACCATGGCTTGCCATCGCTCAGTCGCCGATTACAGATTTATTCGGAGCGGATGATGCACAACTCAGTGATGAAGGAGATGCAATTCGCAAATGGATGGGTTGCCCACCCTATGAAAACGAATCCTTGTGGAAGAATCTGAATCCAATCGATCTGCCTCCAACGTCACCTGTACTCCTGTTCCATGGAGAACGAGACGTCGATGTACCCATCGAACAAAGCGAGACCTACGCACGTGCTATGAAAGCCAAAGGATGCGATGTGCAGAAGGTTTGGCTACCTGGCGACCATTACAGCATCATCGATGCTGCAAGCGATGACTGGCTTGTTCAGCAAGATGCAATTTTAGATTGGCTCTGAGAGCGAACCACTAAGTTAGGGCACCTGCAGGGCCAAACATGGACCTCTTAGGAGACCAAGCCGTGCTACAGAACAACGCTCTCGAAGGAAAAACTGCCCTGATTTGTGGAGCAAGTCGTGGAATTGGTGCAGCAACTGCCCGAATCATGGCAAAAGCAGGAGCGAACGTCATTCTCGCATCACGGAATGAGGAACAACTCAATTCCCTCCTCAATGAACTGACAGAACTCGGGAGCGGCCAACATCAAACACTTGTCATGGATTTGGAGGATACAGATGGCATTGCTGCATGCGTTCAACCAATTCTTGATCAGGGCCCGATTCACATTCTCATCAACAATGCAGGGGGGCCTCCAGGAGGTCCATTGTTGAACGCAACTGTTGAGGAATTGGCCCAGCCATTTACTCGACATCTTCACGCTGCACATACCTTAGTGAAATTACTCACACCGGGCATGATTATGGCCAATTACGGTCGAATCATTCAGATTATCTCGACAAGTGTTCGCGAGCCGATTCCAAACCTTGGCGTATCGAATACGCTTCGTGGAGCCATGGCTTCATGGGCCAAATCCCTGTCACGAGAACTTCATCCCTCGATCACCATCAACAATGTTCTACCTGGATTTACCGATACGGAGCGATTGGGGAGTCTGGCACAATCCATCCATGAGCGAACCGGCCAATCGATCGAAGCCATTCATGATGGTTGGATGAGTCAAGTTCCTATCGAGCGATTGATCGATCCGTTGGAGACTGCTTCAGTCATCGCCTTCCTCGCTTCACCTGCAGCAGGAGCGATTCGCGGCGTTTCATTACCTGTTGATGGTGGGCGTCTGCGAAGTATCTGAATAACGCATAATCCATCGTGTTAAGAGACCAATCCAAGTTAACCTCAAGAAGGACCTCCAACGGGTGTCATTCATGGGTCACCTCAAAGATGTAGGTATGGGATATTTCCAGCACATGATTGGAGCGTTCAAACTTGCGTTTCGATTTGCGCTCGGTACACTTCAGCTTCTCATTCATGGTTTAATTCCTGGCATCTTTGTTGATGCAGGAAAGAATGCTTCTGATGCATACAAACGCTGAATCTAATCATCACGCTTCATGAACGATTGGAAAGGCGTTTTGGTAATCGTTGCGTGCTTCTTCCCGTACAGGAAGTATGTGAATAGTCCAGCAGCGATCGCTGCAGATGCACCAATAAATGCCTTGTCTCCAATGAAGTAAATCAGGAACAGACCTGCAAGAATACCCCACAATTGCATGAACGGATACAATGCGCCCTTGTAGGAAGGATTCCAGTCATGACGATCACTTGTTTGTCGAAGAATGATGACACAGGTGTTGATCATGATGAAAATCATAATCTTGAACCCGGATGCTAACTTGACGACATCCTTGAGGGGTACGAAAAAGATTGCAAGACCCATTGCTACACCTGTGACGATGATGGGCCAGTGCGGCGTTTCGTACTTCTCGTGAACACGTTCTAGCGCTGGAGGAAGCAACTTGTCCTGTCCCATCGCAAACAAGAATCGAGAGGATGCGAGAATACCTGCAAGCGCCATTGAAATCATAGCAAGTACAGAGATTATGGCTGCAAAAATACCAAATTCAGTGCCTGCTACATGTTCAGCGAAAACAAAGATTGGATTCTCGACAATTTTGCCATCAACTTCCCACCACGTTCCAGGAATAGCAGCCATCATCAGGTACGCAATCAATGCATAGAGGACAGTCGCAATGAGCAAAGAGAGCAGCATGCCTGCTGGCAGGTTCTTTTCTGGATCTTTGACTTCTCCACCAATTGCGGCTACTTTGGTGACGCCTGCATAGGCGACGAAGACGAAGGCCGATGTTTCAGCAAGCGTCCAAAGGTCGGTGTCAAAGGCTGCCTTGAATGGACGTGCACCGTCGAAATCCGCCGAGAAGAAGGCGGCAGCACAAGTGATGAGAAGCATACTGAGCGTGAGGAACAGGACTGGTGTTTGAATTGCTTTGACCTTCTTAACACCAAGAATGTTGACGATGGTAATGAGGACCAAAGCACTCATGGAGAGAACGAGCATTTCCATATCAATGTCAAAATACGTTGTTACAGCGATGAAGTAGGCTGAAAATCCGATCAAGGCAAAACCTGATTTCAGCAAGAACGAAGCCCACAACCCGAGACCACTGATGGTCCCAATCATTGGCCCATAGGTCCGTTCGAGGTAAACATAGGAGCCACCGCTCGAAGGCATGCCTGATGCCAATTCAGCTTTCGAAATAGCAGCGGGCAGAACCACTGCAGCTGCTACGATGAACGCAAGCCAGATTCCTGCACCCATGATCTCAGCAGCAAAGGTTGGTGTCACGAAGATTCCTGGAAGCATGGCAGAGAGTGAGATAATCACAACACCAGCAAGACCGACGCTTCGCTTCAAGGTCTTCTTGATGGTTTCAGTTCCTTGTTCAACAAGAGAATCGAGTTTTGAAATTGGCATGACAAAATCCCCGAATTCATGCACATGGAGTGCTTACAAGTCCCTACAAGCAAACAAAGGATATATGCTCTTGCATTTTTTGAGGATACACCTTCCCGATTTCCGGAAATCAGATTTTTGCTATGACCTTCATTTCAACCGCGATTGGCGTCGGTAGGGCACGAATAGCAAGCGTCGTTCTCGTTGGACCATAATGGCCGAGTGTCTCCGCCCAAACCTCGTTGTATCCTGCAAAATCACGATCCATATCAACAAGGAACGACGTTACATCGACGACCTTTTCCATCGAAGACCCAGCTTCCTCAAGGATTCGAGCAATGTTTTCGACGACCGCTCGTGTTTGCGCTTTGATGTCGTACTCAAGCGGTTCTCCATTTGTGTCCCGAATCGGACCGCCGGGAATGGCGTTTGTTCCTGGCTGCCGAGGTCCGACACCAGAAAGGTACAGAAGGTCACCAACGCGTCGAGCATGCGGGTACAATCCAACTGGTTTTGGCGCAGAATCTGTGTTCACCGCATCCTTGCCTTCAGCAGGATCCCATAGTGCTGGGCCGTTGTCATCAACGTGTTTCGTTTCAGGAGTGTTTCCACTCTCTTCAGCATCGAGAACATTGCGTTCCCCATGATAGACTTCAACATCGTCCTCGTCGTATTCCTTGTCTCCCATTCCGTTTGATGTTGGGTCAAGATGGACAACAGCGCCCCCTGCTCCATGCAATGCCTCGTAAGCAAGGACTCGACCGGTCAAATCGTTTCGATTATCGTTCATGGCGGAGAGCCACCACATCGGCTTGAAGGTGACAACCTTCTGCACGCGAATTTGCTGGTGAATGGTACGAGAGAGTTGTGCAACATCCTCGAGACGCCCCTCTTCAAGGAACTCGAGGACCTTGCGATTCCATTCATCGTCTTTGAGCGAGTGAATCTTGTCATCAGAGGCATCGATGAATTCTGTGAACATCCGATTGGACATCGACATTGCAGTGACTGCAACCGCTTTCTTTCCTGTTGATTTCAGTACATCAAGGCACGATTTTGCAAGAACTGTCGTTTCTGCACGATTGGCATAGACGTTGGATGAAACAATCACTGCAGGGATCGCATTGTCTGGATTGAGGAGTTTCAGAGCAACAACCGAACCGACATCTATGGGGAATCCATTGTAGGCAACGGTTCTACTCTGAAGACCTCGTGCATGGTTGGCCTTGTTCCAAGCCTCTGCAAATTCAGCATCGATTCGGAACGAATAATCCATGGATCCGAGGTCATGAAAGTCCTGATCGACCAATGTCCACGTTGGATTGGGGTCGGCTTGAATCTGGTGCCCAATGATGCTCGGCCATGTAGTCGAATAGATGATGATCAAATCTGCTCCACTGTCTGAAATCTGTTGGCGTGCTTCGTCAAAAGCATCTCGTAGCCTCTGCCAACCTTCGTTTTGTTCAGGAACCAAAAGAGGATGCGGGTGGACAGGAACCACGTACGAAGCAAGCACAGGGTTGGTCAAACTCAGACCTCCTCGTGAGCGTAACAGGGCCATTCAACGATGGCATTTCCAGTCCCAATAATGGTTCCATATCCATGGAGGATGGCAGGATATGTTGGTACAGTCAAGGTGCTGAGGAGCCACGTCAAACCACCACCATCGGATTCAGCGATGGCTTGTTCGGTAAACTCAGGCATCTCATCGATGATTCGCTGAGCTTGTCCAGTTCGCATGTAATCGATGATTCGCATGTCCCAGAGGTGCATTGCATGGCTGGTGATGTGCTCTTTGCTCATGTCCTCAGGAACATCAGATTCTGTTGTAAAGTGGCGATGGGAAAGTGAATTAGATGCGAGCACAACGGCTTTCTTACCGCTTTCGAGAATGGCGTCCCGAGTCACTCGACCAAGTTCCATCATCATCTCTTGCATGACTTCAACCGAGTAGTAATGACGAGATCGATTTGATGAAATGACGACAAGAGGTTTGTCAAAAGCCGGATTGACCATATGTCCAGTTGTGATCGTTCCATAATCAACACGGAAATCTGGATTCTCCATCATCTTCACAGCAAGACCTGCATCCGCTGCTTTGTCATGAATGGCTTTGCTCAATTCAACATCGATGTCAAGATTGTACGAATATCGGAAAAGATTGGGGAAAATAGGATCGACCGAGAGCCCCTCAAAATGAGGCAAACCAAGGAAGTGTGTTCCTACGTATGTTTGCCAATGTGGTGAGAGGATGACCAAGACATCGTGATCAATCTTTGAAAGTGATTCACGTAGACGTTCATATCCCCATCGAAGCTGCTCCCAACCACCTTCAGAAGTTGGTTCATTCTGTGGTGGATTTTCTGCGTACACAAGATGAGGTGGATGCGGTGCAAGACAGCCTGCAACAATCGAACCCTTGGCCATAGTTCGACCAAGCATAGGACGCATATGGATGCATCGCAACAGAAGGCTAAACCTCAAACGAGAAGGGTCCAAGCCCAAAGCATGTCGGAGATGGATGATGCGCCTTCAGCATCAGAAGAATCACCGACGTTCGACACCGATGATGCGGGCGTTACAGGAAGCGAAATCTTCTCCGATATGCTTCGCCACATGATGGCTCCTTTGTTGATTGGAATGGTCTTCGGTGCGATATGGCAACTTACTGTGATGCCTCGAATCAACACGTTTGTCCCAAATCCTGTCCACGGTGCGTTTGCAATGTACCTCGTTGCTTCGCCACTGATTTACAAGCAACTCATTGGAATGGAAATGAGTCGCGCAGGGGAGTATGCAATGGGTTTTGCAGTCACAGCATGTTGCCTCTCCATGGTTTGGATGTTCGGAACCTCATCGGTCTATCTTGCTGGATTCCTTCCAGCCATTGCCTGGTTGTTCATCAGTTCCTTTTGGCTTCAGTTTGAGTTTCCACCGTTTCGATATGGCCTCTGGCACGGCATGGCCGTCAATGTTGGTGCCTTCGGCGGCAGTGTCCTTGCCTTCATCTACTTCTAGGACGTGTAGGACTCGGATTCATTCGGGAAATCCCCAGAACGGACATCATCGCAATAGGAACGAATGGCACCATCGATTTCCTCTGCAAGGTTAAGATAACGACGAAGGAATCGTGGTGAGAAATCCATTGTAATCCCAAGAAGATCGTGAAGAACAAGGACTTGTCCATCGCAGTGAGGACCTGCTCCGATTCCAATAACTGGAATGCTCAATTCGCTTTGAACGCGTTGTGCGAGTTCCTTTGGAATTTTTTCGAGAACGATTGCGAAACAACCCGCTTCCTCGAGAAGTTTTGCATCTTCGATCAACTTCTCTGCCTCTTCGTCCTCTTTGGCACGAACTGTGTAGGTCCCAAACTTGTAGATGCTTTGAGGCGTAAGTCCAAGATGTCCCATGACAGGAATTCCTGCCGTCAAAATTCGTTCAACCGATTCAACAATCTCAGAACCGCCCTCAAGTTTGACAGCATGGCCTTCTGCTTCCTTCATAATTCGGATTGCACTTTCGAGAGCTTGTCGAGAATTTCCTTGGTAGGTCCCAAAAGGCATGTCGACGACAATGAGTGCTCGATCAACAGCACGCTGGACACATTGAGCGTGGTAGATCATGTGATCGAGCGTCATAGGAACGGTTGTCACCTGACCTGCCATCACGTTCGAGGCAGAGTCACCGACGAGGATAACATCAACACCAGCTGCATCAACAAGGCGAGCAAGTGAGTAATCGTAGGCAGTCAACATCGTGATGGGTTCGTTGACACGCTTCATTTCTTGAAGCGTATGCGTCGTAACTTTCGTTGCTTTGCTGTGAACCGACATCGTTCTGCCTCATGCTTCCGATTGAATTCAACATTTCAAAGGCTCGCCATCATTCTTGGCTGTGTTTGATGCAAACATTGAGTGGTTCTGAGAAAAATCCGAGGCTCCAATTGCCGCCCTCTCGACCAACGCCTGAATTCTTGACACCACCAAACGGTGTCCTCAAATCACGATGCAACCACGTGTTGACCCAGATGATTCCTGTTTCGATTTGCTGAGCAAGTGCGTGTGCACGCTCAATGTTTGTTGACCAGATCGAACCTGCAAGCCCATACTCCGTGGAATTGGCCATATCGATTGCTTCTTCATCTGAATCAAATCGATGAATGGTGACAACTGGTCCAAAGATTTCCTCTGTTGATGTTCGTGACGTGTGGTCAAGACCATCGATGATGGTTGGTCGTAGGAAGGCCCCAGCGTTCGTAGCGGTGACCGGACCAGTCATTTCTCGTGTACCACCTGTCAAGATGACTCCACCCTCTTCAACGCCGAGTTTGATGTACGATTCGACCTTTTCGACATGTTCGAGACTGATGAGAGCGCCGATGTTTGTGGAGGCGTCTTCGGGCGGTCCGCAGACCATTGCATCGACAGCCTCTACAAGTCGTTGAGTGAATTCATCCGCAATCGATTGGTGAACAAGAATTCGTGAACCGCATAGACACACTTGACCACCGTTCGTAAATCCTGCTCGAACCGCCCCATTGACGGCCTCGTCCAAATCAGCATCATCAAGAACAATTGTTGCATTTTTCCCACCCAATTCCAGTGAGAGTTTCTTGAACAGGGGGGCTGCTGTTGCAGCAACATGTCTGCCTGTTGACGTCCCTCCAGTGAAGGAAATTGCCCCAATAGACGGATGCTCAAGAATGGCTTGTCCAACTTCTGGACCATAGCCATGTACGACATTGATGACGCCAGGAGGAAGACCGATCTCGGAAGCCACTTCGCACATCAATGCGGCTGTAAGCGGCGTCATTTCGCTCGGTTTCGCTACGATGGTGTTTCCCATTAACAACGCAGGAGCAACCTTCCAACTCAACAGATAGAGTGGCAGATTCCAAGGTGTGATCAATCCTACAACACCGACTGGATTGCGATGAACAATGTTGGTCGCATCAGCCATCTCGAACACTTCCGGCTTTTGTTGTCGAGCAAATTCGGCGAAGAACCGGAAGTTGTCAATTGAGCGTTGTGCATCGACGCGACGAGCAAGCGCAAGTGGCTTACCTGTATCACTTGACTCGCGTTGTGCAATCTCTTCTTTGCGCTGCTCAAGACCATCGGCCATTCGGTCAAGCCAATTTGCTCGTTCAAGCATGGAGAGTGCAGCCCAGTCTTTGCGTGCTTGCATTGCAGCTTGAGCAGCCACTTCGACATCGGCTTTCTTTGAGCGAGCAATCGTACCGATCTCTTGCCCAGTCGCAGGATTGACGTTTGCAAGCGTCTCTCCATCAACTGCATCAACAAAGACTCCATCAATGAAGTTCAACGCATTCATGCGTCCAACTCCGCATCGTACATCCAACGGTCTTGATCTGGATCCCATTCATCCCATGTTGGAATTGTCTCGAGGACGTCAAGGTATTGTTCTGGAACGATTCCGGGAACGATGAATGCCTTTTGTCGGTGAAGAGGGTATGGGTTTCTCAGGTCAATACCAAGGACACCAAGGATGGCTCTGGCAACGTACCATGTCGCTTGAGCGTTCCATCCATGTGCAATTTTCACGACGATACCGAGGCCTTTCGGATAGTCTGGGTGCTCAATGGCAAGGCCAAGTAGTCCATCTGCCCCTTCCTTCGCAATGACTGTCCCTTCACCCGCTTTGAGAATGGTTGAATCGAGCCGATTGAATCCACCAACGAGATCGGGATGACGAACCATGGATTCCCAAATCCAATCTTCATCTTTGTCGCGAACAAGTCCTGCATAGATTTGAGCCAGTTCGGCAACCGTGTTCGAGACGGTTGGCAATCCACATCCATCTTTGGCAATCCGTAGTGGCGTCCAATCCTCACCAAGGAAGCGTCGAATTTCGGTCATGTACGCATCGAATACTTGGTGACTCGGCAAGGTGTAACCTGCACGGTTCCAACCTTTTTCTCTGCAACCTCGTAGAATCGCTGCATGCTCACCCGAGCATGTATGGTACCATCGTCGTGGACGACGAACTTGACGTCCAAACTGGATGAGGGGTACATCCAATGGTGTCAACATCAAAGGCCATTCCGACTCTGAAAGCAGTGATTGTGCTGCAGCAACGTGTTCTGTATCTCCATTGTGGCTTGCAACCGAAATGGCCTTTTGCTCCCATGAAAGATCTGCGAGTTCGTTAACGAAGGCTTTGAGCATGAAGGGTTTCATCATCGAACGACCGTAACAGAGAACGTTTCCTCCAAACGAATGGATGACTTCATCACCATGCGCCCATGCAACTGCACCGTGAATGGTTGTTTCAGAAACGCCGTTCCTTCGGTAATCGACCAATGGCTCCCATGCCACATCGCGACCAGTTGGGATGCCCTCGACCTGTTCACCAAGTGGTGAATTTGGAAACAACTCGCTTCCAGGACGACCCGGTTTGACAGCGGAGTGATCGTGATGATTGATGTCCACGTTCAATCACCCTTGAGAAGTTCTTCGACACGTGGAGCGACCTTTTCCATGTACGCTCGCATGTTTCGGCAAACTCGAGCGCTATCATGGTTGAAGAAATCAAACCATGCCATGACACGATCCTCTGGATGGAAGCGTTCAACCAATTGTTGAGCAACGTCCTCAACGTTGCCAATCAATGCATTTTGTGCTGCATTCTGAACTTTGTTTGGATCGATGGTCCCTTCAAGCGCATTCCAATATGCACCTAGTGCTTCGTCCGCTTCACGATGAGCGGCTAGGCGTTGCTCTTCTGGCGTCATGCCCGGTTCATCGTTCACAAACACAAAACTGGTTCGTGGCATATCCGACCGCTTCCAATCTCCACCATCTGGATGGAAACAGGAACGCATACGCTCGTGTGTCGCTTCAATGACGTCCGGTTGTGTAATCGAGAGATTGAAAACACGAACCGGAAGGAATGAATTGACAAAGACTTGGGCTTTTGGATCGTGTGTTCCTGCTACGAGCACCAATTGATTTCGGTCAAATGTATTCGGAACGATTCGAATGTCTTCAAACACGTAACGACGGTCAATGTCGATGGCATCAGCATCGGAACCGTGAGCCTCTTGAACACGTTGCCAGTCGTCATCGCTTCTGAAATTCTCACGTGTCAATGTGGTCGATCGTACAGAATCAGAGGATACAACATCACCTCGAAGCAGTCGCAGGAAGATTTCACTTGCTTCAAGGAAAATTTGTCCTCGTAACGCCGGCCATGCAGCTTCTTCCACAGTTGTTCGTGGTACAATTCCATACGGGCGAGCCATGAATTCGAATCGTCCTGCTGAGAAGCCAACGTGGAGCTTGCGAGCATCGTCGTTGACGGCAAGAAGTTGCAACGTGTTGGCAATCCTCTCTGCTTGTGCAATGGGCCCACCCGATGCAAGAATGGAGACCACGGCACTTCCGATTTCGATGTTCTTCGTCCTTCGGAACGATTCCATGGCGAATTGTGGGAAATCGGTGCAAAGTCCAACTTCACCTTGCCAGTGTGGAACGACAGGTCGGCTGTTGGATTTCTGTGTTTCAGTTGAAAGATGGGCTTGAGCAATCCATCCAACACCAAAGCCCAAGGAATCCGCACACTCGAGTTGTTCGAAGTAGTTTCGAAGCATGGTCTGTTCATCTGGAATATGACCATCTGCGTCGGGCGTTTGGCTGATGGAAAAGAAAATGTCGTGTTCCATCAACTTCGCCCCAAATTTCCCAATACGTCAAATCACATAACCCGTTCGACCATTAATTGACGTCCTCACCGAGTGCTGTAAGGTCATGGAGTCGTTTTTTCAGTAGGTCTGGAGCAGGGATTCCAAGTTGCATGAACAAGTGCATCGTATCCGATAATGCGAGAAGAGCATCGTCGTATCGGGTCTCAATTTCTGCAAGATCCGCAATGCCCCAACTCGCAACAAGATGACCAGCAGGATGTTCAAGGCGCTTGGCAAAGTCGAGACTTTCTTGATACATTTCACTCGCAGTTGCAAGTTCCCCGATACTGGCTTGAGCATGCGCAACATCGGCAAGTGCTTCCATGCGAAGAACATCGTTCTGCATGGAAATGGCTAGCTCAAGCCGGCGCGTATCATGGATAATGGCAGAATCCCAATCTTGGTTGAGTCGCGAACAGCGCGAAAGTACTGCCAAGCCGTAAACGATGCCTTCCCGATCTTCGATGGATTCTCGCAATGTCAGAGAACGTCGAATGGATGTTTGGGCCGACTCAATCTCCTCGATGGAGAGCAGCATGAGCGCATGATGATGGAGGACAGCCGCTGCAAGCGGAGCCCCTTTTTCCAAGGATTCAGCATGGAACGCTAATTCTGCGACATCATCGATTGAACCTGCGTATCGCTTCAGAGACTCAAATCGCGCCCAACCCTTCTCAATGTCGTCCTCTGCAACCTGCTGAGCATGTTCGACCAAACGATGCAGGAGATCCAAGTCACCTATTGACTCGACCAAAGGTAAAATTCCCAAGGCCAATGAGGTGTTGATGGATTCAATCGAACCGCCTCCAGTCAACATCTCGACGATTTCCTTCGCCTTTTCTGGAGAGACTTCCTCAGCCATGTTCCAACCAAAGACATTCGCGTCAAGAACCTATGCTTGGTTCAAGTAGGACCTTGATGATTGATAACATGGAAGTCTATGCAACTTCATGGCTCGGCATGACAACGCGTTGCAAGGCGTTATGCTCGTGGCCTTACTGATTCTTTTTCCGATGACAATCCAACTGTTGGTCCATCAAGATGAGAGTCCCTTGTGGAGAACCGTCTATGTTGAGGTTGAAGGAGATGATGCTGAAGATGCTGAAGCGCGTTCTGAATCTCGAGGTCGAGAAGATGTCGCTCGCATTGCAACATTCAACATCAAAATCTTCGGTGAAACAAAAATGGGTAAAGCGGATGTTGTATCCGAACTCGTCAACATCACCCTCCGGTACGATATGCTCGTCGTTCAAGAGATCAAAGATCTTGATCAAACCGTTCCTTACGACTTCCTCAATGCTATCAATGCAGCGTCCAATGACACCTACGCCATGGTTCTGAGTGAACGCTCAGGGCAGCAAGAGGACGATCAAGGAGGACAGGAGCAGTATGCGTTTTACTACCGAACTTCGCACTTCCAATTTGATTCTGCGTGGCTGCACAACGATTCAGAGTTGGATGAATTCCAACGTGAACCATTCATTTCATCGTTCAATCTGCTCTCAGAAAATGGAACCGTGCTTGAAAATATGACCTTCATCACCGTTCATACCAAGCCTACCAATGCCGTCAATGAAACAGCTGCTTTGCACAATGTTGTTGAAACGTACAAGCAAAATTCGACCGAATCCGACATCATTGTTCTTGGTGATTTCAATGCCGATTGCAGTTATGCTTCAACGTACGAACTTAATCAGCTTGACATCCGAAGCCCAGACTATCTTTGGGTTGTACCTGATTCGGCAGATACAACCTTCTCCGAAAACACACACTGCGCTTACGACCGCATTGTCCTTACCAGCGACATTGAGGACCGGTTCTTTGGACGATGGGGTGTCGATAGAGACATGACCGACTCCGACGTATCCGACCATTATCCTGTCTGGTTTGACCTCGATAGAACGGAGGATGTACTTGCATGAAACGTCGTGCATCCATTCCCGGTCGAATCAACATCATTGGCGAGCATACCGATTATGCAGGAGGATGTTCTCTTGCCTTCGCATCCCAACATCGATTGGTGCTTGAAGCAGAATTTGTCGAGGATGGCTATCATGGTGATTCAACGGTTGTAGCACTATGGAAAGAAGCAGGCGGGCCTCCTGCACATTTGGAGGTAACAAGTTCGATTCCGATCGGAAAAGGGATGTCATCATCGGCAGCACTCTGCTTGAGCATCGTTTTGTGCGTTCACGGAGGGAGCATCGATAAACAAGAAGCCTGTGAAGAAGCGCAACGATTGGAGCATGTGGTCCTTGGAACACCTTGCGGCTTGCTTGATCAAATGACGATGATGCATTCACTTGAAGGGGAATGTGTCCTCATCGATTTCTCAACAAAGACGACAACAACGATGCCGCTCCCATCTGATTGGACCTTCAAGTTGGTCGATTCGGGAATTCATCGAACCTTGAATTCCAAAGATTATCGAACCACTTCGACAGAGGAAACGAAGCGTCTTCATGTGGAATCTGAGAATCAACGTGTCGAAGAATCGATGCATTCCAACAATGAAACATTGGGGAAACTACTCAACCAAACGCATGGCTCATTGAAAACGATTGGCGTGAGTACGCACGAAGTCGATGCTCTTGTCGCTTCCTTGCAAGCAAGGGATGGCGTTCTTGGTGCCCGAATGATGGGCGGGGGATTTGGTGGGATGATTCTCGTTCTCGTTGAGAATGAATCGGTCCTACCCGAATACGAAACAATGGTCCCATCACGACCTGGATTCGTTGAAGAATTCTTCTAGACGCTCGAGACGCTCAGGCGTCCCCATGTCCCAAAATTTAGTGTTATCAACATGAACATGGATGTCCTTTGACAGTGCTGGATAGACTGTCTTTTCCCACGACCATTTACCTTCTTGTCCGAAGGCCTCAACCACAGATTTCTGGACGACGGAAGTGCCTGCTTCGTATCCATTGAATTCTGTTGGAACATCGCTATCTTTGGCATAATGGATCAGCCGGCCATCGGTATACTGGAGGTTTTTGTCGTGATGTTCGGTTGTTACGGTCATGGTCAGTTTCGAGGATACTTCTCGATGAAGATTCACCAAGGGTGCATATTGGATTGGATGGTAATCGTCCCCCCACAGCAGAATGAATTCGTCTTCCAAATGGTCACGGGCGTTCCAAAGTGCTCCTCCAGTTCCCAATTGTTCCTGTTCTTTGACGAAGGTTAGGTCAATACCTGGATGGAGGAATCCATCGAATTGTTCGCCATGATGCCCTGTTAACACGAGCGCACGGTTGCACCCTTGTTCTTTCACCCAGTCAAGAATGTGCGAGAGGATGGGTTGACCTGCCACCTCAATCAACGACTTTGGTTGATGTTTGGTCAAATCACCAAGTCTGGAACCGAGGCCACCTGCAAGAATGACAACCTGTGGCATTCGATGGGATTCTGCTATGCTTGCATACAATTTTCCACTTTCGCGAAGCGTTCGATCTTGTGTATCAAAATCAACATGATACAGTCCAAAGCACTGCTCGTATCCTTCAGCCCATTCGAAGTTGTCCATCAGACTCCAGTGGTAGAAACCCCGAACGTCAAGACCGTTTTCAATGGCTTCGGCAGTGACTTGCAAATGTCTCCGCACATGTTCGGGACGCATGTCATCATCATCATCAGCCACTCCGTTTTCGGTAACAATGATCGGTACATTCAGCGGAGCGACCATCTCAAAGGCACGCTTCAACCCTTCAGCATACATGGGATAGCGGAAATCCGTTCGCTCCTCCCAAGGCCGAATCAAAGGGTCGATCTCAACCTTGGTCGGCATGAATGGCGTTGCCAGCAAATGCGTGTAGTAATTGACTCCGATGAAATCACTGCTGCCTTTCAAGCCATCAATTGAAACGCTTCTCAAGGCAGAAGGTGGCTTGAAACGACCGGTTTTCAGCCCATCAATCCAGCATCGATTGAACATTCCATCCAAGAGTTTTGCTTGGAAGCGATGCAATGGGTTCCATCGCCGATATGGGTCGAACAGATTGATGTTTTTGACAAGTCCAATCTTTCTTGTCGCTCCATGCTCCATCGACTTAAGCGTTCGATAGCATCGAGCATGAGCTCGCATCAGGTTCAACGAAACCTGTCGAGTTTTCTTGAACGAACGCTCACCCGGCGGAAATTCTCCGAGAACATAACCCATTGAGGCATAGACAGCTGGTTCGTTGATGGTGCACCACCATTCAACTCGATCACTCAACACTTCGAACATCTTTGAACAAAATCGAATCCAATACAGAATGTTTGCTTCATCCTCAAACGCCCCCATATCTTCCCACCAGAGTGGGTTCGTGAAGTGATGGAGCGTAACCATGGGTTGGATTCCATTGTGTAGGAGTTGGTCGACTAGGTCGCTGTACCAATCGATGGCATCTTGATTCCAAGTACCCATTTCAGGTTCAATCCGACTCCATTCCAGCGAAAATCGGTAATGTGTGACATTCAAGTCTTTGATGAGCTCAATATCTTGTTCCTTACGGTTCCAGTGATCGCACGCATCACCGCTTTCTTGACCACTTTTCGAACCTGGTTCAAATCGAGTCCAGTTGTTTGTGTTTCCACCTTCAATTTGATGCGAAGCCGTCGCCACACCCCACATAAAGTCGGGTGGAAAGGCTCGTCCACTCAGCAATTTGGAATAATCGACATCGTTCCAATTTCGATGCTCTTCAACACCCATGTGACCACTGACCGTCATTGAACGCGAGTCCAAGATCCATCAGGACCAACATTCCAGTATTGCAATTCTGTGCTCGCATCAACATACCATCCTGTTCCACCCTGCTGTGTACCTGGAGCCGCTTGCATGACACCAACTTGACCTGCTTTTGTCGCTAATTCTTGGCGTAATGCATCGTCGAGTGCAGGTTGGGAATTCGATGATTCAACGGCTTCTGTTCCTTCTTCAGCATCCACATCCATCTCAACAGATTCATTTGAGTCTCCAACGAGACGTTCTTCATCTTCCTCGGAAACTTCGTAGAATTCTTCCTCATCCCACTCTTCCTCTTTCGCATTCCCACGACGAATAAGAACGACAAGCACGACGAAAATGAGCAGTAACAAGGCGATGATGATCGAGACGGCTGTGTTGGTGGAACCGAGTGTACCACCGAGGAGAACGGACTCAACATCGTAGAACTGTTGTGAAATTAGGCCATTCCATGTGACTGTGCACGAACGGTCGGAGCCTGCTTCCTCAAGTTCAATTTCCCACGTGTCCGACTTGACGTGTGTTGCTTTTCCGGAGGTACAAGAAAGTGAGGTTTGATCTGGATTGACTTCAACACGATTACCTTGGGAATCTTCGGCCCACACGGTAATGAGTGTTACCTCGCCTTGGCTTCTCGTTTCGTTACTCATACCAGTGATGACTCGAACTGCTTGGCCTGGAACGATGGTGAGTGGAATGGAATGTTCTGCCTCTCCTTCTGCAAGTTCGAGTTTGTAGGTTCCGCTCGTCAGTCCCGTAAGTTGCCAAAAGCCACGACCACTCGAAGATGCCTCCAAAGCAACAAACGCACCACCCATCAGTTCCACGTTTTCAGCGGGAGCTGTGTTCCCATGGACATCAACCAGTTCGACAAACAAATCAAATGGAACACCTGCTTGAATGGTCAATCCATCATCACTGTCGGTGAGCATGGAGGTACCAGTTCCGGGAACCACATTGATACGAACCGATGCGAAGACTCCATCTGCATTGGCACGTACTTCGTGTTCGCCAGTTTGCGTTGGGTACCACTTTCCATCAGCCATCCGAATTTCAAGGGTCCGATCCACACCAGAAATGGTCCAGTTGACGGCCACATAGTCGATGCTGTTTCCGTAAGCATCAGTGAATATTGGGTTAAAATCGAGGAAGGAATCTGCTGCAACTTCTGTTCCAGACTCTGGTAGTTGGATGAAGGCAAGACGACCCGCCTCGACGTCATTTGACCAAGCGGATTGGAAGGTTGTACCTGACATAGAATCGATGTAATCAGCTGTAAAGCCAATGGTTTCCATTTCTTTGGGCATGACTGAAACATACGATGAGAAGATGTCAACACCCGCAAATGTGCCTTCGGTTTGTGAGATATTGGCATCAACTTGCCAAACATTTCCGAACGAATCAATGGCCTCGTGCACCAACGCGAGTTGTGTTCCGGCTGTAACACTGGATTGGCTCGCAACGAGGCGAGTAGCGTCTGCTGAGCCATGCATGACTTCGACGTTCATGCTTGCCGGAACATCCGAGTCAACGACATGGAGGCTAACTTGCCCTGCTTGACCAGGTGTCCAATGCACCTCATTTCCAACTTGAGAAAGGATGCCATTGCCAACCGTCCAGTTTCCGATGGGAATGGGAACTGGAGAAGAATAGCCTTGTGAGTCTGTGCGAATAGCATCGAGGCGATAGACTTCCCCTGATACGTAAGTTTCTGCTTCAGGTGTAATCTGTATCTCAACGATTGAGGCATCAGCAGGGACGACTCGGATGGTACTGTTGCCCCATACAGAGCCAGCACGTACGGACAGATTCCAGATACCTGGGGCTGAAGCGTAGTAGTAACCAACCGGTGTAATCGTTCCATTCTCGACTGTCCAGACCTTGTTTCCAGCGAGCGTGTTGTTCATTTTTTGACCAAAGGAGTCCAACAAATCTGGATAGAGCTGCAGTCCTTCACCACTCCGCAACACCAAATCAGATGGGAACGAAAACTCGTACGGATCACCAGCAATCGCTTCCATGGTCACGCGTTGTTCCAACTGATCGTATCGAGCAACCACCTCGTACAAGCCGAGCGATGGAGGCGTCCAAGACGGTTCTCCTTGGCCAACATAGAGGCCATCAACGGTCCAAACAACATCTTGTCCAGGACGAGGGTTGTCATGCGAATCGATGAGATTCGCTTGCAGTGTGTACGGGAATTTCGCTCGTGGCTGGGCAGAGGTATTGATCTCAATGGATTGACCAAAGCCAGCTTGGACAGTAACGACAACGGTATCATTGAAGCCTGCATGCTCGGCACGAATGGTTACTTGACCGGCTGACCAGGGGAAGAACAAACCGCTATCTTCGATGGTCCCATTCGTCGCAGACCATGTAATTTCACCATCAACAACGTTGTTGAGAGCGTCGTATAAGGTCGCTTCCATTTGCAAGACACCATCGGATGAAATGACTGTTGAGGGTGTTGAAATCACAATCTGTGCAGGAGGTCCTGCCGCTGTAACAGGGAGGGTGGCGACAACGGAAACAAGCATGACGCTACACAAAAACAGTGCAGTCTGCTGCTTGTTCATGCGATCACCTAATCCTGCCACTCGACCCAATCACTTTGTCCTGGCTCTCGATAGTACCAAGTTTCATCTTCGCTTTGAGCCCATTCGGTACCATCATCATCGGTTCGATGGTCAACCATCCAACTGGTATCTTCCTTCTCTTCCTCTTCCTGAGGAGGAGGTCCTGATGGACCTGTACCCGGAGCTGGACCACTCGGTCCTGGAGCGGGACCCGATGGACCAGGTGCTGGACCAGACGGACCAGGAGCCGATCGTGGCTCATCATCCTCATCATCCTCATCGTAATCGTCATCCCAATCATCGTCACCTCGACCTGAGCGCATTGCCATAACCAGGAGTGCAAGAACGACGGCAACAATGAGTCCAACCAACACTGCTCCAATGTAGTACAACGTACCACCTGCAGCAAAGAATCCTCCAAATGTGCCAGTAACCTCAATGTCGAAGTTCTCGCTGACTTGACCTGCTGATACGGTGATGGTTTGAGGACCACTGTCCAAGGTTGTCACCTTCCATGTGCCTTGACCTGTGCTCTCAACTGTTCCGCGTCCAGTAGCATCGACACGCGCACTGCTTGGGACTGGAATCGGGTTGGCAAATCGGTCAAAGGCTTGGACAGTTACGTCGATTGAAGCCTGTTGTTCAACTGTAACAGCGGACAACTCAACTTCGATGAAATCAACAATCATCTGAGGTGAAATCTTCAAATTGAATGTGTTCGAAACTGTCGGTGTTGAATATTCCATGACGTGGTCACCAGCAGCGGATGCTTGGTAGGTGTACGTACCTGATGCAACACCAGGGATCACTCGGTCCGACAAAGAACCATCCTCAACCCATTCAACATCTTGTGGGAAGGTGTTTCCATCGCTGTCTGTACCGGTAATGGTAATGTCAATCGATTCGCCTGCGTCTTCATCAAACGTGTTGAGCGCATGGTCGAGCGATACAGCGATTCCATGGTACACAGAAATGTCAACAGAACGAGTATAGTTGAATCCATCTGCATTCTCAACGTAAGCAAGCAATCGATAGTTACCGACAGTTGTTGCTTCCCACTGGTAGCCATCAGCGACAAAGTCCGAGGTGATATCGGTGACAGTTCCAGAATCTGTATCCTCAAACAGCCACGTCAGAACATCAACACTGAGTGGGTTCAAATCACCATCACTGAGAGCGACAGAGAAATCGATGGAGTGATCTGCACTGATGTTGTACACTGTTCCAGTATCACCATTGGAAGCAATGGTGTTCATGGTGAAGACTTGGATGATACCTTCTGAGACCTCAACGTTCACAATCTCGCTAAACAGTTGGCCGTCGTATGTGTATTCTGCACGTACGACATAAGCGGTTGACGAGGCTAAGACCGGCATGAATTCGGTCTCATCGGACAATGTGTACAACAACACAGATTGCTCGTTCCAATCTGGATGAGCAACGGTCCAATTGACATCGATGGTCCATCGGTTGCCTTTCGCATCGCTCGCCTTGGCCTTGACGACGAGTGTTTCATCAGCTGATATACTGAAGGTCTGGTCATCTGCATCGTTTGAATCAACGATGAGGACCATGTCAACCATCACACCCTTAGAGACGTTGATGGTGATCGATGCAAACGTTGTCTCATATTGTGCGGAAATGACTCGAGCACCGAGACCGTTTGGAATCCATTGGACTGGATGATCAAGCGTGATGTTCAACGCGCCATCATCGATTGAGGTCCAATTTGCAAGTGGTAGGGTCACTGGCAATCGATTACCCTGAACGTCGATTCGTGTCGTGTTGAGGAAGACGACCTCGTCGGCCGTGATGTCCCATACGGATGGGACAATTTCCAACGAAGCCATTTGACCGTGTCCTGTCTGAATGGTAATTGAGTCCGACAGTCCGATGGCAGATGTAACTGAGAGTTGCCACGTACCAACGGTGTTGGCAAAATACATGCTCGTCGCTTCGCTGTAGAATCCATCATTGACGGAATACGAAAGGGCACCTGCCTCAGTAAGTGGGATGACGTTTCCAAACTGGTCGTACAGCGTTGTTGTGATTTCACATTCAGTTCCTGCAGGCACAACGCCTGTGCAACCTGTGAGTTCAATGGTCGTCGGTGCACCCAACTCAACAAGGACGTTGACAACAATCGAGGTTGTTTGCCACGTGACGGTGACCGTTTGTCCACCCACAGCATAAGGCTGGAAGATATCGCCGAATGTACCGCCCATGGTACCGTTGCTTGGCGTGAACGTGATGCTTTGACCTGGTACAGCGTTGCCGTGTTGATCCACAACGTCCGCCGTTAATTCAAGCGTTTCATCCGCAGTGATTGTGGCCGTAAGCGGTGTGACAACCAAGTCGATTGGAGCACCAGGAGTAACGGTGACTGTCTCGTCTTTACAAATCACACCGAAACATGCGGTGATTGTGTGGGTTCCTGTTGCTGATGGCGTGAACAATCCTGTGGAGTCGATGCTACCGCTGCTTGTCGACCAAACAACAGGAACACTCGCAACCAAGGAGTTGTAATCAAAGGTCGAAGCACTGAACTGAACGGTTGAATCTGCATCCGTTGATGTAGCGGTCGGCGAGATGCTAATCGAGTCAATATCGGTGTAATTCATCATCAAAAGCGGACGCTTTGAGGACGTTTCATCGCTGTTGTCAGAGAAGTCTACTTCCATCCATCCTTGGGTCGGCGTTCCAATGATGACCCAACTGTGAACACCATCGATGTACATCATTCGATGTCCGAGATCAAAGAAAATGGTGGAATCAATGGCTTGTGCATTGCTCATGAAGACCGTATCGATTGGTGTTGCATCGTAGTCAACGCCGGATTGCATTCCAGCAGCTGCCCACATAGTGGTTCCAGTTCCGTTCCACGTTGCTGTTGTTTCAGACCAACCAGTCGTGATCACGCGATGTACGGTGAAGGTCATGCCAGTCGCACCTGCTCCGAAGTTCAAATCTTCGAGATACATTCCGAGGCTGACCGAGTGAACGTTCATGCTTGGGTTGAATGGAATTTGACCGAAGTCAGCACTGAGCAACAAGCGGTATTCGTCTTGAGCAGCATCAATACCAATCACGTTAGCGTTTCCATCAAGGTTGGTATCGGTCAAGCCACTAAAGATTGAGACATCTTGGACATTGGTGTGAGCAAGTTCTTCAATCTCGTTTCCAGTTTGGAACTCATAGGTCCACGTATGGTCGTTGTTGTCCATGGTTTGTGGGTCACCAACTCCAACAATCCATCGTGAGGACGATGGTCCTGGAATCGAACCGTTGACGGCTTGGACCCACCACTCGAAGGTCGAACCAGGCGCAACCGTGTCGGCAAAGGTGAAACTTGTTCCACTGATCTGGCTTGAAGTTGCAGATTTGAAGGTGTACTGGCCAGACACGTTACGGATTGTGACAATGTAACCCGTGGCTCCAGAAACAGTGTTCCAATTGAGAACAGGCTTGTCAAGCGATTCCAACAGATTGTTGGTCGTATCGTACAGCACAGCACCATCAAGTGGTGAGAGCAGTACAGGCTGTGCAGGAGGTACAACACCAGCAACGTTGTCGACATAATCGATTCTGAGTGTTGGGCGCAGGGACTCCGTTGCGTATTCACCAGAAGCAAACGTGTGAAGGCTGCTTCCAGTGCCTACGGCCTTGAGTTGAATGGTCATTGTTTGGTTTCCATTCGCAATGTTCGATTGTGCAAGCGAGGTAATGTCCCACTCGAGCCATCCAGATGGAGGCGTAACAGAAAGTGTTGATCGTGTGATTTCTGCAGCACTGCATGCAGGTGGTTGGAGTGCAGTAACACTTGATTCTGTGAAGGTCGAACAAGCGTGAGCACTCACAGTCAGTGGAGAGACTCCAGCGACTTGGGTTCGATACAATCGAAGCATGGTCGAGGTCGGCGTCATTGCACTTGGCCATGGCATCTGCGAGAGATCAAATTCGATGAAAATCTCATGGTCGCCGGATGAACTTGCACCCAACTTGAGCGTTGTACTACCACCGTAGTTTGTATTCAAGGCAGAAGAAACGGTATGTGTATCTGGAGCTGCTGGAAGCAATCCCGTATCGGTGAAAATGGAACCACTTGACAAGTTGACCGTGTGATTTCCAGCGCCATCATCGTAGCCTTGGTCATCCGGAACCCGGAATGTGTTGACTTGCGACCATTCACCGATTCGAAGATAATCGTCTACAATCCCTTGATAAGCATACAAACGCCAGTGTGTCCATTCATCTCCAGATGAGATATTTTGAGCGGTCAATGTTGAGGTCGTTGGATTCCAGGTAAGATCCGCTTCGGCGATTCCAGCACTATCTCCTGTATCGGTACAACTCAAGTCGTAAATCATACGTGCATCCGAAGCGCTGCATATGTAGAATCCAGTTTGGTTCGTTGATGGAGGTGTCCATGAAAGGTTCACATGGTCTGCACCAGATGGCCTTGGCGAAGAATAGTTCCAAACAGTTGTTGCATCAACTGGCAACAATCCCGTTGGGCTTGAATCGACGTATGCATT
>JBMYNT010000013.1:0-2097 GCA_049598575.1 Candidatus Poseidoniaceae archaeon
CTGTTGTCATGGATTGGAGCCACATTCGGGATACTGGCGATTTGGATTTGGAATGTCGGTAGATCGTTTGGAAAATAAGTTCTCCTTCACGTGCAGCATCACATGCATTGACAATTTCTGTAACCGCTTTATCGCTCATCAGTTTCTTGACTGCTGTGAGCTGTTTACGGGTCGAACCTGATTTTGGTTTGAACTCAAATTCCTCGGGAACGAATGGTAAATCATCCGCAGTTTTTCTCCAATTTTTGAATTCTGGATTGTAGTCATCCATGTATTTGAGTTCCAACATGTGACCAACTGCCCATGTTACGACGATGTCTTTTCCGGACCAATGTGTTGCTTCCTTTTTGCTTATGTTGAGCGTCTTTGCAATATCTTCGGCAACACTAGGTTTCTCGGCGAGGACAACGATGCTCATGTTTTCAATGCGTTTGTCGACTGTACTTGAAGGCTCGCCAGACTTGAAATACAAACAGATAACTTATGTTATCTGGTAAAATTAATCAGAATTTTTGAGTCGTTTGCGATGGGCCAATTCATCCCATTTTTCTTCATCATCACGGTACCCACAACCACTGCATCCAGGATATCCTGCAAGCAACAATTCAGAACACATCTGGATAAAATCTGTCATCAACTCTTGGACCTCAAACGGTAGCCACAAAGCGTTTTCATCGCTTGGGACATCCATTTGAAAATCAAACAGATCTTTGCCGTTTTTGACAACAGAAAACGGTCCAGAAGAAATCTCAGGAAATTCCAATCGTTGTGGCATCGAATCTGCCATATTGAGAATCAAACGATGCCAAGATGCCACATGCGCTTGGGGGATGTTTAGAATCAAACCCTCTTCTATAAGGATGCGTCTGCTCGCTTCACGAACAGCAAGCCATCTTGCTGAATTCTCCTCCATATCCCTCCGAAGAAACGCAAGGATTGAAGGATATCGGTTCGACCATTGCCCATGGGCAGGCTGTTTCGCTGGTTTTCGAAACCACTTTTGGCCATTCAGGATTCGGAAAAAGCCCACGCACGTTCGCTCCTTATGCTGCGCTTTGCATCATCAAATCCAGTGTTTCGTGCAGTCCTTCGTCTATTATTCAAGCCAAAGAAAAACATTCCAACGCACTGCTTTGGATTGGATTTTGATCACCCGTTCGGTATTGCAGCAGGTATGGACAAGCGTGCGGAGGCACTTCGTGGGTGGGAATCGATTGGACTTGCCTTTTCTGAGATAGGTGGAGTCACAATGCTCGAACAGGCGGGTAATCCGAAACCGAGAATGTTTCGACACAGTGCCGATCGATCCCTTGTCAATCGAATGGGATTCAACAATCCTGGTAGTGAAAAAGTTGCACAACAACTTCAACGTTCAGGTCCACAATCAAAACCGGTATGGGCCAATCTCGGTAAATCTAAATTGACGCCTCTCGAAGAAGCTTCATCCGACTATTCTACAACGATGCATCGTTTGTGGCCATACATCGATGTCTTCGTTATCAACGTCTCATCCCCGAATACCCCGGGCCTACGTGAATTACAACACGGCAACCATCTGAAGGGTATTCTCACTGCGTGCATTGATGTTAACCAGAAAAATGCCAAACAACAAGGTCAGCCAAAAAAACCACTCCTCATCAAAGTAGCACCAGATCTTACAACAGACGAACTCGATGCCATTGTGGATACGGCAATGGAATGTGGCATTGATGGAATTGTAGCAACAAACACGACCCTCAATCGACCAAATCAGCAACACAACGTCTACAAACAGCAAGGAGGTTGTTCAGGTACACCACTTCGCCAACAGAGTACGGACATGATTGCTCATATCTACTCGTATACAGAAGGGAAACTCCCTATCGTTGGTGTAGGAGGTATCATGAACGCTGAAGATGCTTGGGAGAAAATCATCGCAGGTGCTACGCTTCTCCAAGCCTATGCAGGATTTGTGTTTGAGGGCCCTGGTTTGACGAAATCAATCGTTCATGGGTTGCATCGAAAGTTGAGGCAGCACAACATGGATACGCTTTCTGAAGCAGTTGGACTGAACCATCGACAGTCATCATGAGCAGATATTGAAATACATCAGTCCAT
>JBMYNT010000013.1:2103-29658 GCA_049598575.1 Candidatus Poseidoniaceae archaeon
GCAGTTGGACTGAACCATCGACAGTCATCATGAGCAGATATTGAAATACATCAGTCCAGTCGATAGGGATGATTCAATGTTGTCGTATCGCAACCGATTGCTTCTGATTGGTGGAGTTATCACGATTGCCGTTCTTGGTACAATTTTTCTCCAAGCACCTGCACCGACACTGACCGTTGACCAACTGATGGAAGACAAAGCCGCACTTATTGACGAGGAGGTTGCGGTTCGTGGCGAAATTCGTGATGGAAGCATCAATGAGACTGCAATGACATTCATCTTGGAAGGTTCAGAATTTGATCTGCTTATTGACTACTCAAACGCTGGTTCTATCTCCAACGGTTTGGGTGACAACCGAACTGTGTACGCTGAAGGAATCTTCCAGTACAGTGGCGGAATGTATGTTGTCGAAGCCGAGACCATCAAGACATCCTGTCCATCAAAATACGAAGAAGAAGTCTGAACACCTTCAGCGTTTGATTGAAATAGAGTCAGTTCTAGGATGACACGGGATAGGTGGGGAGCTAGGCGTACCCTGAACCACAAATCGTCTTTATGGTGGGCTGAATGCCTTGGGGCGGCGAAAGCGGCTCATGGGTTCCTACATGCGGACGTAGATGTCTCGCCCCCACATGATCCGGGTGTTGTGAACCGTTTCCGGAGGGAAACGGGAATCAGATAACCGGGGGAACAGGTCAGGCCGGGAACGGAGCATCCCTACCTGGGGCCATGGGTGCTGTGGGGATCCGGGACGGAGGAAGTGTGTAGATACGGCCTTTGAGTACGAGCGTCCACCCAGGGATTCCCACCTAAATGTCAAACACGACGTCGCTGTACCAACCAGGTCCTTCGAACGTTGGCACTTCGGGCCAAGGCGATTCCAGTGTTTGGTTTGCACCAACTTCTGCAACCATCAAATCTTGACGTGTTACTGCCTTTATTTCCACCTCTTTTTCAATTTCACCGGAATTAACCCAACGTACATGGGCTTGCAAGGAAAGTTCTCCTTTGAGTTCCTCTATTTTTATCGAACAATCAACCAGCCATTTCTGCTCAACCTCATCCATGAAGAGAACTTCCTCAAGCCACTTGACCAAGAGCAGTCCATTGGAATCATCATGTACAGGTATTTGTACAGTCCAGACCGATGTATGGTGTATGGCTTTAGATGGAATTTCTGAAGCAAGAAGGTAATCCTGCATACCTGCTGTCGTTTCTTCAAACAATCTGGCCTTCGATGCGGCAAAGGATCGTAGACCAACATCTGCGGTTGTTGGCCTCATCCAAGAACTCATGCCATGACCTCAACGTTTGGAAACTTGGAGTGACCAAGCGATTTCACCAATTCTATCGACCATATCATCGAGTCGCAATACGAATCGATCGGTACGATCGGCGATGAGGATACACTCACTTGCAGCATTTGCGAGTTGAGCTGTTTCCTCCACGGACAGGCCGAGCGTGATTGCTGTTGCAACGGCGACGGCTGCGGCATCGATGAGTCCAATCATTTGACGTATTTCTTCAAGCAGGCATTGAACATGAACCGTGTCTGCGCTTCTCGAATGGATGGTGACACCATCCTGTCCCTCAAGGATCAGTAGATGCTCCCAGTCATTTGATTCGAGAAGCATTGATGCTGCTTCGGCTCCGGTTGTTGCACCGAGGCGTCTTCGCATAAGTTCCAATCCTTTCGACTGAAACAAGACCCAATCAACTCCCTGTGTGCGATGTAGGCCTGTGAGTTTTGGATCTGCAATGATGGGAACGTTGTGTTTCTTCGCAGCTGCGATGAGACGTTCAGTTCCTGCATCATCGAGAACACCTAATCCATAATCAGACAAGATGAGGCAAGATGAGTGGGGAATGGCTTCGATTGTACGATCGATGAGGTTTGTCAACGCCGAGGAAGGAATTGGTTCATCATCTTCAATGTCCCATCGAAGCAGAAGTTGCTCTCCTTTGACCAAGCCTTCTCGTGCACCCAAAAGTCTCGTTTTTACAGTGGTTGTACGTTCTTCAAGTACTGCAATTCCGGATGTTTCAACGCCTTCTTCCTCAAGCATTTCCAAGATGGCTAGTCCTGAATCATCATCCCCAACAACACCATGAAGTTGACTCTTCAATCCAAGAGAATCGAGACCTCGTGCGACGTGTGCCGCAGCCCCTACATCCACATCACGTGAAATTTCTTTCAAGACTGGAACTGGGGCGCGAGAATTGAGGTTGTTTGCAAAACCATGGATGTAACAATCCATCATAATATCGCCAACAAGGAGAACATTCGCTGGTTTGATGTTCTTCAACCCACGTTCAAGTTTCTTCAAAGCATCATGAATTTTCACATCGTCATCGCTCATTCCCATAATTATCCCTCACTTTTATCTTGTAATTCTGCAAGTAGCATGGCATGTTCTTGTTCCGAAATACCTGTTTTCTCTCGCAATGTTTCGAGCATGGCTGACTCATCGTTTGTGATGATTCCATCGATCATCGCAGTCTTGAGGACAGAACTGTATGCTTCGAGCTCAGGTGAGATGTATGGCTGCTCCAATGCTTCTCTGAGCATACGTTCGTGGGTCTCTGTATCGATATCGAATGCAATTTGAACCGTTCGAAGCAGGGCTTCTTCCTCTTCATGTATTACTCCATCAACCAGCGCTTGGCGTAACATCTCGAGGTAGATTTCTTCAGGAGGAGGGGCATTGATTTCTCGACGCGCTTCATTGGATAAACGTCGAACTCGATCAGGATGCATTCCAAGGAAGTCTACGACTTCATTGAGCAAGAGTTGTTCGTCTTTTGTGATACGGCCATCTTGCCAAGCCCTAGCAAACATGCGACGGACAAGGGCTTCGCCGGCCTGTGCATCCAGTGAAGCAGAACCTTCTGGATGGGAAACAGGAGACATGACGGGTTCTGAATGGACTTTCATATGTTCATCAATGTGGGCCAGTGATTCGAGTGTGTTCTTTGAACTCGTGAGCAGAGATTCCAACAACACTGTCGTCCCATCCGATTGCACTGGTACTGCTTTGATTCGATCAAGAATGGATAACGCTCGTTCACGACCAGCGGGTGTCAATGAGTAGACTCGTCGTCGTTGCCGAGCACCGGGAACATGACGACTGGTTGTATTGAGGAAGTCCTGCTCCTGTAAACGTTTCAATGTCCGTGGGACATGTTTTCGTTGTACATGGACAGCTGCCGAGATACCTGCTTGGGTCAGTTCCATCGGAGCTTCCCAATTGTTTTCTGGCAATTGGTTGTCGAGGAGATGGAGCAGTGTCCGCTCTTCAGTGGTAAGTGTTCCTAAGAACCCGCTAACCATACCGCTCCCCATTTTGTTTGTCATCATGGTAGTCCTTAGGACAATCGGTCATCGACGCAACAATATGTGGGTAACAAGAGGGTCAATCATGGTGCGGCAGCGTCGAAAGTTCAAGCCTCGTGCGAGAACGACGCGCTCACTCGATCTGGACAACGTTGGTTCAGATGATGCACAAAAAATTCAACCTCCCACAACCTTTGAGGATATGTGGAAAATCGAGCCACCACTTTCGACCCGTTTGTATGAGAAAAGTGCACTTGGGCGTCGTCTTGAGGACGGTTCAATCGCATTAACGGCCTCAGAAGTTTTGTTTTGTCATTGGCATCGACACGTTCCACTACCCAATGCATCATGGCTTGAATTAGAACTCGAGAAGAATCCACGCTTGATCTACGAAGCCATCATATTGGATGTTGGCCGCAACGGTGGAGAAATGATTGTACCTTCTATTCACCGATCAGATACAGAACACCTCTCATGGGCTATTCGTTGGCATCGTGACAGGAATCATCTCAAGGATGGCCACCAGTCCTCTGTTTCAATTGCAACCACACACGACGCTCTTGATTGGAACAACCTGCTCGTCTGGTGCCGCCAATCCAACGAAATGAACATCGATTCGGAGTTGTTCGTTATCGACGACGAATTGGATGTAACAATGTACAAAATCGATTTAATCAATCCAACTGGAGATTTACCCTCTTGGGATGATTTGAGAGATTCAGACAAGACGAATTTTCTCAACCAATGGAACAATCGTACGCTCACGGAATCGGGAAGTTATGTCGGTCTTCAAACACCATGGAATTGGCAACAAATTGGAGTTGAGCATATGTCTGGAAGAGTTTTGAGGAAGGAAGAGGATTCTTTCATCGAGCAGATTATTGTAGAAAAAGCGCCACCTTCAGAAGATTCTCGTTTGATGAACGATTTACTGAATCGTGGTTTGTTGCTCCGACCCGGGTTCAAGTATGGATGTCGTTGGAGAGTGTACGATGGAGATCTCAACGAATCACATGCTCCATGGTTGATTCAACCATACAAAGAGGCTGCAACAACATGGGAAGGCGTATGTTTGAGTGTTCGACTTGCTGAAGGTGTTCACAAACAGTGGGTTTGTGCTATTCCAGTTGGAGACGCATGGGAGTACCTAAGAATTCAAAGATGGTCACCAGGTAAAAATTCCACAGTCTCATAATGTTCTTTTTGTTCGGGCTCTTTCTTTGTTGAAGTGCGTGTAAACAGAGAGGTAGCAAACCACACCGAGAAAATGAGGAAGAACAGCGCAAGCACGAATGATTGATCTCCAATCAAGGGAATCTTATCATCTTCAACCGCCTTGAGTTCAACATCAATTGTCCATGATTCACCGTTGAACGAGTAAAGATGAACCGTTCCCATAACATACATGTTGTCTTGAAGGAGCCCTTGTGGATCGATGTTCAAGACAACGGTACCGTTGCCATTCTCGATCTCTACTGTCGGTTCTGATGTGGCGATGCGTGACAGTGGTCCTTCAATTTCAATCGTGTATTCTGCAGATCCAATTCCTTCACCCATGTAGGGTATGCTGAGTGTACTGGTTTCAACCACAGGTATTGTCTCCTCTAAACGCATACTAATTGGAAGAGGAATCGAGCCAAGTGTTGTGATGGATGTTTGTACATCAAAGACATCATCTCCACACTGTATGGTACCAGTGAACGTGGCTGTCGAGTCAATCATGCCAACATCAGAGAATGTCCCGTAATGTTTGGAACCAATTGCTGATGCGTTTGTATAGGTGACTTGACGGCCATCGCTACCATCAAGTGTACCCCAGCATGGTTCCGTTGATTCACTCGGAGACTGTTCGAATACAAGTTGGTCTTCTTGTAGGAGCGTTGTGCCAAAATCATTGAAATCGATACGTGTGGATGGCGAGCAATTTATGGAATGAAATTCGAGATTCCATTGTCCTTCAACCTCAACAATTCGGACGTGCCACGGAACGAGAATACCGTCGTGGTCGCGTATGAGAATGCCACGTTCACCAAATTCATCACCTGGCTGAAACAAATCACTCGCAACACCATCGTTAACACCGCGTAACTGTTCTTGGTTACCATCCGCTTCAATCGTTTTGAGATATGGTCTTCGTTGGTCAATGTTCATCGCATTATGTGCTGAATCACCAGCTGCAAAGTCTTCGAAGAGGACGAGAACACCTTCCCCTGGCAACGATGCATCGTACCCTTGTTGCACTCGCTTCTCAATCCAAATGAATTCATCGTTGGAAACCTGAATTCGAATCCTATCACCACCATAGGTTCGATCGTCTAATGCGATGACTGGACCAATGCAAGGACTGGGAGAAGTCGATGGCCATTCAAGGGAAACTTCACGCGTCGCTCCGTGACCGATTGCAGCCATCGTGGGCCCAGTTGGTAAGGAGGGGGTGTCACCTCCTCCGTTCCAATTACCGCTGGCCATGATATCCCAAACACCGATGCCTTTCCATGAACCCGAATAACCTGAATCGTGAACTGGATATAGGTCGTAGGCTCCGAACTGGTGCATCATTTCGTGTAGGATCGTTCCAAATCCATTGATTCCATGTCGCATGGACGACATTGTGTAGTGTTCAAACGTAACATCTCCATTTTTGATGGGCTCTGAGAACGACGTGAAATGCGACCAAATGCGATTTGATGAACCAGAACCTTGTTCTTGAGCAAGTGTTGAATGCAGGATGAGAAACCGATCAACAACTCCGTCCTCGTTTAAATCGTATTCCGATAACGTTGCTACATTAATGGATTCGACAACATGTGTTGCAAGTAGAGCAGGTAGGAATTCAGTGCCATCGCCATAATCTCGACCGTATTGTCCATCGTTACCGTAAGCTGATAGCGGTTTGGGTGCTCGTATGATTTCATGGTGTATGGTGATGTTCACAATCACCTCTTGACCAAGCGCCTGGCTAAAATACTCTCCAGAATAGTCCTGAAATTCAGATTCGATTTGTGCTTTCGCATCATTGTTCAACTGATTCGATTCGAAATCAACGAGAACTACAAACCACGATTCATTTGTTTGCAAACCAACCAAAGGCGCAGATGTATCCGTTGGGCTTGATACATCGATTTGGAACAAGTCATTGATCTCGTTTGAGTATATTTGGGAGGCAACGGCAAGAACCAAGCAGAGGACCATTCCTATGGCTTGTCCCGTTTTGCCCATGTCCAACTGACCTCATCGGTTCGTTTCAATTGTTGGGTTCTGCGTCTGAATTATATTAGAATTGTATCCTTCTCATCATCAGACCAGCTTTTTCCAGATATTCGCAACGTGCCTTGTTTTAATTCAGGCCATTGCTTTGTATCCACAAATCTCAAATTCGTTCTTTCCTCAGGTTTAACTTGACGCATGCATGCATCCAAACGTTGTTTTGAAGACCAAGGATCAACCACGTTTTCCAAATGGATACTGACTTCTTTACGTAACTGAATGTTGTCGTTGGGTAACGAGCCTTGTAGACCGAGAAGGTCAAGGCCACGCAACGTGCAACGTGCGGAAGAAACACTGTCCTGAAACGATTCAGGCAATGGTGAAGCATCGCATCCTCCAATGATCACATCGGTTAGTTGGTGTTTGGACACCATCGAAATGAAGTGATGTCGCTCACCGATGTTTTCGCATAGAGCCTCATACCGAAGGAGACCAGTATGTTCTGGTGATGTGTCGATTGGATAAGCAACACCTTGGCATGAACAATCGACATACATTACGTAGCGTCGACGCCCCTCGTGGTCAAAAATGGCTGAAGGATTGTATATCTCGTTCGAAACACGTATGCTTCTGCGAATGGAGAATTCAAGATAGGCAATCATCAAACTAAGGAGGATGATATTGACCCCGTTCCATCGTCCTGGAAGTGAGAGAAAGAGTACGAGACCACCGATTCCGAGCAAACGAATTCGCCACCAATCCTGATTGTTCTCGGTGATGAGACCAAGTGCTCCAGATGTTATTGTTGCAAATGCGAGGATGTATGTGATGAGAAGCCCCCAAAAGATCGATAGGCTCAGAACAAACAGGGAAACGGCATCATACTGGGCGGTTAATCCCATGTCGGAATGGATGGAATCACCAACATCATACAGCTTCGGAATGAACACGTAAAACAAAACGAACAATGTGAAGTAGCCCAGTGTTGCGGAAGAGAGCATCCAACGCTTCAACATAGATTGCTCATCTTGGGTTAAACCAGACTCAGCAAATCGATACATCGATCTCAATGCAAGCGGAAGAACACATAAGATTGCAAGAAATACGGCACTCAACCAACGCACAACACTCCATGATGCAGGTTCGTAGAGTGTTAAACAATCCGACGTTCCGCACGGATTGAGGTGTGCAAGAATCACGTTCAGTATCTCATCAATGGTCGTCATTATTCCGAGCGTAAGCACTGCAATGAGAACAAAACCAAGCGTTGCTTTTTGCGTTAGGGTATCGAAATGTACCTGAACAGGTAAAGCAGAGTCTCCTTCGAGATTCAAGCTACCGGAAGAGGGCAAATGATTCCCTCACACCAAATCTTGGTGCTCAGGGTCTGCCCGTGCTTGTACAATGGTTCGGTATACGCCGAACATACCCCAAAGTGTGAGCATTCCAAGAACCAGTGCATAGCCCCAAGGTTGACCGTCATCAACTGCCCATCCAAAGGCAAGGAACACAGCGAGTGTAAGCAATCCTCGACGAATTCCTTGTGGAACTGCCAGTCGCATGTCAAGGTGCTTAGGTCCGCCACCAAATCGGCGTTCGTAGAATTCACCTTGAACAACTGCTCCGACGAGAATGATGGACAAGGTCGTCCAATAGAACAGATTGCCGTTTGTAAAGAAATCATCAGCAATCTCTGCTTGTCGCTTGGCTTCAAGTGCTTCTGGGTCTTCTTCAGCAACAAAGAGTGATTCAAAGTCTCCAACACTGATGGTCCGCAATGCGAGGTTCTCTTCATCATCGTTGGTCATTGTACCTGGTGAGGAAATGAAGAACGACAAGAGGTTCCAGTTATCGCCCTCATTCGCACCGTTCATACCATCAACTGCGTTACCAGCAAGTGAAAAGGAAACATCTCCGACATCCGTTGATGGAGCAGTCCAGGTGACAACCCAATCGTTGCTTGGAGCTGTCTGTGATACTGCTCCTGGTTCAGAGCCATCGGTGTCGGTAACGATTTGTGTACCTTCTCCTGCCGCGAACGTCCCTGATCCATAGTCGCTGAGCAAGAAACCTCCATTGTCATACGATGCATGTTGGAGGTTGATGGTGAATTCATAGGATTCTCCAAGAGCGTACGCACGTGGGACGCCTGAGATTGATACGACGACATCGTTGGATGGAACGCCATCACCGTGGCAGGTACATCCGGTCTCAACGGTCAATCCGCCGTTGATTGGATTGATCCATGGAGGACCGTTTGGATTGGCAACAACCGGCGCAAGAAGGCAAATTGAAAGCAACAAAATGAGAAGCGTCTTCGACCTCATGATTCCCTCTCCGTTTTGGCCACTTCAATTCATCCTTTCAACGTTCCTTCAAGTCCATGGATTCAGGACTCTTTGATGGCGTTGTTGAGTCCAGTCATCATGGCTTTTCCGTCGCCAAAGAGCATCATGGTTTTGTCCATGTAGAACAGATCGTTGTCAACACCCGCATATCCAACAGAGAGCGACCTCTTGACGATGACCACAGTTCGAGCAGCATCCGCATCGATGATTGGCATTCCAGCGAGAGGACCTTCTCCACTGCGTGCAGCAGGGTTGGTTGTATCGTTTGCACCAATTACGAGAGCAACGTCGCAATCAGGGAATTCAGGGTTGATTTCATCCATTTCGATGAGTTGCTCGTACGGAACGTTTGCCTCTGCCAAGAGTACGTTCATGTGACCTGGCATTCGACCTGCTACTGGGTGAATAGCGTACTTGACTTCCGTATCGTACTTTTCAGCGATGAGATCAGCAAATTCCTTAACTTGGTGTTGGCATTGTGATACAGCCATTCCGTAACCAGGGACAATGATGACCTTCTGTGCTCCGTCAAGCATCATTGCAACTTCGTCTGGGTCAGATCCGACCTTTGTGCGTGTCAAAGATTCCTTTTCGCCACTACCTCCGAAGGACTTGAACAGAACATCCGGTAGCGTTCGGTTCATCGCCTTGCACATAATGAAGGTGAGAATGAGCCCAGAAGCACCGACCAATGAACCTGCAACGATCAGCACAGAGTTTCCGATGATGAATCCTGTAAAGGCAGCTGCAATACCAGAGAGCGAGTTCAGGAGGGATACGACAACAGGCATATCGGCTCCTCCAATCGGAAGGACGAGGACAATACCAAGTAGGGACGAAATACCGATGATTCCCCAAAGGTAGTTCTCATCGGTTGGTGCATCGATGCTGAGGTAGATGAGAACTGCAACGCCAACCACCATCATGACCTTGACTGGGTTCAGCCAAACTGGGCCCCATGTTGGAGTTTTAATCCACTTTCCGAAGATGCTTACGCCTCCCTTGAGTTTGAACATAGCGAGAAGGGAACCGGTGAGTGTCATCCATCCGACGAGTGCAGACAAGCCTGCAGCCACCATGATGACGGTTATCTCAAGTTGGTCGGTTGGCACATTGGAAGGATCCTCCATGTACCTCCAGACTTCAGAAAGAGCAACAAGCGCAGATGCGGCACCTCCAAATCCGTTGAAAAGAGCGACAAGTTCTGGCATACCCGTCATTTCGACACGTATGGCCATCCACAGTCCAATGAGCGAACCTATGACAAGGCCAGCACCGATGAGTACCCACTCGATTCCATCGCCTAGACCCATTTGAAGGATGGTTGTTACAACAGCAACAAGCATACCTAGGGCACCGAGTTGATTCCCAAATGGTGCCGTTCGAGGATGTCCAAGTTTCTTCAGACCGAAGATGAATAAGGCTGCAGACAAGAGGTAGCCGAGTGAGATCCAATCTTCCATCTCAGGCACCTCCTCTCTTTTTACCAGCAATCATGTTGAGCATACGATTCGTTACAGCAAATCCTCCAACGACGTTGATCATGGCAAGGACAACCGCAACAAATGCAAGGATGCCTGAAACGGCCGTAGCACCGCCGTCATACGCTACATTTGCACCGATGAGGGCTCCGATGATCGAGATTCCTGAAATGGCGTTTGCACCACTCATCAATGGTGTGTGGAGTGTTGCAGGAACCTTTGTGATGAGTTCAAATCCAAGGAAAATAGCAAGTACGAACAATGTGATGTTTCCAATCAAAAATTCAGGGGTCATTCAAGGGCACCTCCCAATCGGGTTTGCTTTGGATGCATTTCTCCGTTTTGACAGATGAGAACGCCTCCCATACCGTTGACATAGAAATCGCTGCCTTCTGGGGCACCGACCAAGATGTCGTCTTCTTCAGAGATGACGATGGCTCCATCATCGACGAGTGAAGTAATGAACGTGGTGAGGTTGTTGGAATATAACATGCTTGCAGTTGTCGCAATTGTACCTGGTAAATTTGAAGTTCCAACAACGATGACTCCATTGTCAGTTGTGATGACTTCACCTGCAACTGTATCTTCGCAGTTTCCGCCCACATCAGCATTCATATCAACAACAACCGCTCCAGATTTGAATTCCTTAACCGCACTCGATGGAACGGTAATTGGCGCTGGACGGCCAAAGATTCGCGCCGTCGTGACGATAATATCAGCATCCGATGCGACTCCACATACTGTATCGTTGACCTTCTGGATAAATTCAGGAGTAAGCGGCTTAGCATAACCGGCTTCATCCTCGAAATCGTCCATCCCATCAACTTCGATGAATCGACCACCAACAGACTCGATCTGTTCTGCTGCTGATTTCCGTACGTCGGAGGCATAAACGACTGCTCCCAGTCGCTTTGCTGTTGCAATGGCTTGCAAACCAGCAACACCGGATCCCATAATCACCACTTTTGCAGGACGTACTGTTCCTGCTGAGGTGGTCATCATAGGAATGCCCTTTGGAACGTGAGCTGCACCGAGGAGAACCGCTTTGTATCCTGCGAGGTTGTCTTGGCTTGAGTTCACGTCCATTGATTGGGCACGACTCAAACGTCGTGGAATCATGTCCATTGATAGGAGTGTAATCTTGTTTGCAAGACAGTCTTTGACGAATTGTGGATTGCGGAATGGATCCGATACACAGGCAAGATTTGTGCCTTCTTTCATTCCTTCAACACCTGGGAATCGAATGGTGATAATCGTCTCACATGCAAGTGCATCATCTCGACTGCCTACGGTTGCTCCGGCTGCTTCATATTCAGCATCATGGTAGTTTGCAGCCACGCCTGCTCCCGATTCGATGACAACCTCAAAACCTGCTTTTTGCAACTTCTTGAGGCTTGTAGGGACGATAGCAACTCGTGTCTCTCCTTCCGGTTCTTTGAGTACACCCAACTTCATGATAACACCGTTGTTTTTTGCCAACATGAGGGGGTTCTTCAATACCACCCATCACCCTTATCGAATGGGACAACAGCCAACCATCTTGATTAAAAACATTCGACCATGACCAACAACTGGCGAGAAACCATGTCAAGAGGAAGTCGAAAAATCGCAGTAATTGGTGCAGGAAACGTTGGCGCAACATGTGCTTTTGTTCTTGCGAATATGAAAATCGCGGATGTTGTTTTGTTGGATATTTACGAAGGATTTGCGAAAGGAAAAGCACTCGATATGAGTCAGAATGCGAATGTTTTGAACTACAATGGAACCATCACTGGCACGTCCAATTATGAGGATATTGCTGGTGCCGATGTCGTTGTTGTGACGAGTGGTTTCCCACGTCAGCCTGGTATGACTCGAGAAGATCTGATCGGTAAGAACGCTGAGATTGTTGCCCAAGTTGGTGCAGGTATCCGTGATCACGCCCCCGACTCAGTTGTTATCGTTGTCACAAATCCACTGGACTTGATGACCTACCACATGCAGAAAGTAACTGGTTTCCCTGCGAACCGAGTCATTGGACAAGCAGGTGTCCTTGATAGTGCACGAATGGCTCACTTCATTGCGCTCGAACTCAATTGCGCTGAAGAAGATGTCAGTCCAATGGTCCTTGGTGGTCATGGTGATACTATGGTACCGCTCCCACGATACACAACCGTAGGAGGCATTCCAATTACGCAACTCATGTCACAAGAGCGAATCGATGCTATTTCTGCTCGAACCGCAGGCGGCGGTGGAGAGATTGTCAAGTTGCTCGAGCGAGGTTCAGCGTTCTATGCACCAGGATCGGCAGCGGCAGTTATGGCAGAATCCGTCCTGAACAACCGACGTCGACTTCTCCCTGCTTCATGTCTCATGACAGGGCAATATGGTTTGGATGATGTCTACATTGGTGTGCCATGCATTCTTGGTTCGAATGGTGTCGAGAATATCTTTGAGTTGGAATTGACTGATGATGAACTCAATTCGCTGCAAACGTCTGGCAATTTCTACAAGTCACAATTGGTTGATATCCTGGGATACGACTAATCTCTTTTGTTTCGTATTTTTGATGCCAAACAAATAACGCGTGATGCCGGTACGTCGCACAACTTCAAAGATCAGCCAACAACCAGCCGTCACAAAAATACAGCTAAGGATGACTGCAGGAATCCCTGTGAAGCCAAATTCTTTTGCAATACTCAGTCCAGCGAATGTCAGTGGCATATGGACGATGTAAAATGGATACACGCCCTGATTGAGATAGGCAAGGGATGTGCTGTTCTTGTTGAGGAAATGGGCACCCCATGCAAAAACAGTGAGGCACCAGAACCATGCGTGAAAACTGTGAACAAAACAACTAAGAATGGTCATTTGATTGTGGAGAATATCGTTTTCGATCCATCCCCCATCCATGTAAGGAATACCATCCTCATGCTGTTGGAGCCGAACGAATACAAATGCAACGGTTAGTACAACCGTAAGAGCGGTTATGAGGGTTCTATTTGCCCTCAAAAATTCGTAATACAATTCTCTTGAAACAATGCAAATGTAACCGAAAATAAAGAACACGAGATACCATATCCACTCATAACCAATTCCAATGAAGCCTGGGAACCATGGCTTGAACACCAATTCTGTTGAGGTGAGCAACAGTGGGAACAAAAGGAAGATTCCGAACCCTCCTCTCAACGTAAATGCAGACCGAAAGAAACGTGCAAGTTTTCCATCTGAATTCTTCTGTACCATGTGGAAGATGGGGATGCATAGTACGGAGTAAAGAAAGAGATTCCAAAGAAACCACAAGTGGCCCAAAGCGATTATTTTACCAAACAATGGTACCCAGAATAGGAACGAAGTAAACAGAACATGTACGCAGAAGGCTACGAGCGTGTCAACGAATGAATTACCATCAAGATCAACACCTCCCGTGATGATTCCGCCAACGAATCCCACAGTCCACATCCCAAAGAACATTGGTACCAGCAATCTTTGTAGCCGTTCAAGCAAGAAGGTTTTCCAACTTCTTCGCTTGAATGCAAAAGCAGTACCCATACCTGAAATCATGAAGAGAGCGGCCAACCTCCATTGGTGCATCCAGTGAAGGAACATGCTGGTTGGGTCGACGGAATCGTATGTGTAATCGTTTCCTTCTTCTGCCAGTTCTTTTCGGTCGTCTGGATCATCCGAGACATTCGGATTGATTCCCTCGCCGTAGGTTGACCAATATACACCAATTGCTACATGAAACGGGATAAGTAGCCCGAAAAGAATCACGCGCAACCAATCGATGTCGTATCGTCGTTCTGGCTTATCAGCAACATTCTCCACGATGAATCGAAGATTGATGAAGTTATATCGTTATGGGGAAGTTCTTCGAATAGCAAGAGCCTCTTCAGTTCCAACGCTAGTTGCATCTTCCGCGTCGATTGGAACTTGTACAAGCTGCTTGCCCATCTTTCCTCGACTCCTCATTCGCGTGAGAATTTCTTGCCCAATGTAGCACCCTTTAGACTCATGGACAAGTTCTTCCAAGCCACAATTGAATGGGTGCACATCTGGCGTGATTTCATGTCCTTGATATGGGATCATGTTCTTTGTTCTGTAGTCTGTAAACTGATCAAGAGTCATCGATTCCTGCAACGAATTTTTAATCGATGTCACGATTAACCAACCCAAGTATGAGTGGGTCATGGTTATGCCAGATTCTTCGGGATAGTTTTCAGTGCTCAGGTAAACATTGTTCAGAGTGGTTATGTCGCGAATCGTAACGTTTTGTTGCAGAATTCTGGGTTGGAGGTGGTCGAGAACCTTGTCTTTGTACGGTCCATAGCCGACCACGGCTAGATTGTCTCCAACTTCTATGACATCAACAACATCGATGATTTTCGCACTGGTTGTCGTAAAAACAGTATTACAGGACGATTCTACTTTGTTTGTCGACAAGCCATCAAGGAATGTGTATCGATCGTCACCTGAGATCAGCAATACGTATGCATCGAGTTTGATGATGCCCATGATTGTTCCTCAAGCAAAGGATTCGCCGCAACCACATGAACTGGATGCGTTTGGATTGTTGATTTTAAATCCACCACCCATGAGACGGTCGACATAATCCACTTCAATTCCATCAAGAAGATGCGATGAAGCGTTTGGAACAAGTACTCTGAACCCAGAGACTTCGAGTTCCTGACAGTCGATATCGGTTGATTCGACAATCTGTAGGTCGTACATGTAACCTGAACAGCCACCTGAGAGGACACCGACCAACAGAGCGTGGCTTCGGTCATCTCCAAAGGCATCCGTCAGCATTTCGATTGCCTTTTCTGTGATTGTCAACGTAACATCAACGACCTTCGGTTGAATGACTTCGATTGTTGGCGCAGTTTCACACGTTCCGCAGTCCATGATTACCCCAACCATCGGCCCATTATGAATCTGACTTCGTTTCATCGACGCATGAGTTTCTTCTTGCGTTCTTTCTCGAGAATGGTGCAACGACGGATTTGTTCTTTTGCTCGTTTTGCTTCTTCATCCGATAGACCACGTGGAATTGATTGCTCATAACACTTGATTGCATCGGGGAATCGTTCCATCTCCGCATATGCCGTACCCATGTTGTAGAGGGTTTGTCCACGCACGTTGGAAGGATCGATCATCATCGCTTTGTGATACGATTCTACACAAGCCGGGTATTCTTCCAAAAAGTAGTAAGCGTTACCGCGTCCATTGAGGATTCGTATAACCATCTGGTTATCGTGTGCAAATGATGGGAGGGCTCGATCGAAGGATGAGAGAGCCTCTCGATATTTTCCATCTTCCATAAGCTGGATGCCTTGGTTGTACCACGAAATATCTTGGTTGGCTACTGAACTTGAATTAGCAGATACAATTGGATTTGCTTGCACGATTGCAGTAGCATCGAGCGCTGCCTTAGCAAGGTCAACCTCAACATTGACTTCTTCAGCGACTGTTTTGCTGGCAGGTTCGACCGGCGTGAGGAGAATGTCGTTTGCTGCACTTGTTGCTTGTTCTTCGACAATACTTTGCTGTACGATTGGTTGTGCTTGTGGGGGTTCTGCAACCATTGCAGGTGGTTCTGGTGCAAATGGAGGGGGTGTCGCTGTTGGTGGTGGAGGAGGCGTTTCGAAATGCTGCTGAACAATTGTTTCGGTCTGTTGTTGAGGGGGTGACTCCAAATCGCGAGCCTTCGTATGGCAACGCTGAGCAGTTTCTAGATCTCCTGCGGCTTCAAGAGACTTAGCAAGACCTCTCCAGAGTGAGGGATTCTCTTTGTCGTGTTGGATTAGCTCTTTCCAAACAGTTACTGCTTCAATGTTCTCTCCTTTGAGGGTAAGTGCCCGCGCTCGATCAACAGAAGCGCCAGGACTTAGTAAATCCAAAGCATACTGCGCAAGTTGGGGCGCCTCTGGCATCGTTGGAGGTATCCCGGTGATGTATTCAAGAACCTCGACTTCAGTTTCTCCGCATTGAAGGAGGGTCTCGATGATTTCCTTGCGAAGTTCGGGGTCATCTTGGTGATCCAGAACTTGCATTCCTTGTGACAAAACAGTTCCTACATCATTTTCTGCCTTTGCAAAGTCAATCAACTTTCGACGTGCTTTGATGTGACGTGGGTCAAGTTCAACTGTCCTTTCGAATGCATCCTTAGCACCGTTTTGGTTTTCATTACGTGCATAGAGGCTCCCAAGATTGTACCATCCCGATGCTACGCTGTCATCGAGTTTCGTTGCATGCTCGAGTGCAGCAATGGCATGGGTATCAAGCTCCATTCGAGCCATTGCTCCGCCAGCAATACGCCATGCACCAGCATGTTGCGCACCGATGGTTTTTAGATGTGGTTTTAGCAATGCAAGGGCCTTCTTGGGCTCACCTTGACGAATGAGTTCTGTTGCTTCATCTGTGAGTCGATCCAGATTGATATCTTCCACTACTGGTCGTTCTTGAATCTCTGCTTCGATGGTTTCCTCGATTTGTTCCTCAACAATTTGTGTTGCTGCTACGATTCCAGCAGCGCTCTTCAACTCCTCTTTGTCGAGGTGACCGTCGCCGTCGATATCGTGATGCGCGGCTTCGGCGAGAATGGCTTCTGCATCTTCAACTCCAGTTTCTTCCATAACAACGTTAAGCGTTGATTCTTGGTGGCTTGCTATTGTAACAGTTGTTTCAATTTCGTCTGGTACTTCCTCAACAGGTGCGCTTTTTGTTCGATTTAGTACATCGGTAAGGCTTGGGTGTCCTGGGAAGAATTCGAGCCCTCGTCTTGCCATTGCTGCTGCACCTGCATCATCACCGATTCTATCCAGCAAAATTGCTAAATTTGCTGTTGCTGGGGCATGGTCTGGATTGAGATCAAGACAAATTTGGAATGCTTGTCGTGCACCTCGAGCATCCTGTTGTGCTTCGAGAAGGACACCTCGGTTGAACCACGCCATATCGCTTGATGGGTCCAAAGCGATTGCTTTGTTGAAGGCAACGAGTGCCTCTTGCGGTGCATTTGACCGTGATTTGTATTCTCCTTCCTCGATGAGTGACTGGACTTGCTCCTCTACCGTTAGCTCCTCAACGGATGGAGTTTCTATCGGCATCTTTTGGTCTTCTTCTGCCACCGTTTCTGATGGTGTTTCAGGTTCAGCTTCTGGTTCAGGCTCAACTTCATCAGAATCGACCATTGAACCGAGTCCAGCTGAGCGTAAAGCATCCGCCATATCGTTCATCAATGCATTCGACATCTCATCGTCCTCAGCACGCATAGGCTTGTCCCGTTCTTTGGCAAGACTGTTATGGTATAAGCATAGTTGCTTCTTGGTCAAGAAAAATCAATGGATTCATCTATTGCTTGTACTTGGTTGTAGCATGGCGGGAACTCCTCTCAAAATCCTAGGCCTCTCCGGTTCAATTGGACGACAATCAAAGAATGGTATGCTGGTCGACTTGGCCTTGAATAAAGCGGCAGAGTTGGGAGCAGAAACTCATTTTTGGGATTTGCAGAAGAAACCATTGCCCCTGGTAGGTGAAGAGGGATGTTGGTCGAATCCAATCGTCAAAGAATTTCAAGAAATGGCCTCTTCCTGTGATGCATTTCTTGTCTCTTCACCAGAATACCACGGAACAATGTCTGGCGTCATGAAGAACACCTTTGACTGGGTTTACGATCAGCATGTTGGTGGTAAAGTCTTCGGATTGATGTCAACGCTTGGAGGCATGTCCAATTCGAACACGCTCAACCACATGCGCATCATGCTACGTTGGCTCCATGCAAATCCAGTTTCTCAACAACTTGCCGTTGGGCATGTCAAAGAAGCATTTGACGAGGATGGAGGATTGGTTGATTCTGACATGGATCAAAGGCTTCAATCGCTTGTTGAATCGGTCATGAAGACGGCAACAATGTATCGCGATTCGTGATGATATGAACATCAATCGACCTTCTTTTGAGGATTCGTTCGGAGGTACGTATCTTCTCGTCGAACCAGGATTCTTCAACATCGGGGATGAAGTTGGTTCAGGACATCCAAACGAACAACCGGTTGTTCCAATTGAAATTTCAGAACCATTTTTCTTAGGCGTTCGTCCAGTAACTCAAGCTCACTGGTCTGCAGTTATGAACAACAATCCTTCAAAATTTCAAGAAGGTTGGAGCGCAGGACTTAGACCAGTCGAAACGATTTCATTTGACGATGTTCACGTCTTCATCAAAAGGCTCAACAACGAGCAACAGGAGTACATCGGGTTCAAAGGACATTGGAGACTTCCCTCCGAATCCGAGTGGGAGTATGTTTCGAAAGCAGGTACCAATACGCGATGGTCGTTTGGCAACAAAGATTCAGAATTGGACGCACACGGATGGCATGCTGGGAACAGTGGTGCTACAACCAGAGAAGTTGGCTCGAAGAAAGCAAATCCATGGGGCTTCTTCGATATGCATGGTCTCGTCCATGAAATGACGAGCGATTCTTGGCAACCATCGCACAAAGATCGTCATCAACAACAAAATCCTGTAGGTTCAGTTGACGAACATTACGTAGCGAAGGGCGGTTCATGGTTTACAGAATCTGATTCTACGCGTTCTTCATCTCGACGTAGAGTTCATCGAAAAGACCGAAAAGATGGCATCGGTCTACGCCTTGTTTGGGATCCATCGGAACCTGTTGCCTAGTCCCCATTCCGTATTTCTGTATCCATTTCAAATGCTGGGTCATCCATTAGCGTCTGACCCACTGGAATTTTTCCGGGCCTTGTGTCCCAATCAATATCCTCAAAACGATCGACAAATCGCATGACATTCAATCCAACAAAGACCTGAATGCCTGCATGCGTTCTGTGAACAACGGGTGATACGTCTTCATGGAACGTTGCATTCATCTGTTCACAAACTTCAGCGAATGTTCGTCGGCCGTTGCACAATTCCCACAGCACGCTGTTTTTGTCCAACAATGGTCGCCGGAGCTCATGTGGTGCTCTCATAAGTTTTGCAAACAGTCGTTCGATGCGACCAAATTTCTTCTCAAATCGAAGTATCACACGCTTCCCTGTACAACCTTCAACATCTGGATGTGGGCCTGATTCTCCAGTCCGACACCACCAAACTGGAAGCCGAACCGGAATTTTATCAGCCAATGGGTGTTGGTCTAAATCGCTTAATTCCATACAATCCCTCAGAAATCTGTCCAGGTCCAAATGACGAGACTGAGCATAGAGACCACACCAATTAAGGCAGAAATTCGCACCAACTCTTGCCGTTTACTGAATTTGTCAAGGTACCACGTTAGCATCCCGAAAAATGCGACAGCGACCCAAAGGAAATACCAGATAGGATTGTTCTGGGCCATGTTGTCCCATCTCTAGCCACATCATGGCTGTTTCCCTAATCGTTCAAGGTATTGTTGTCCGTAATGCACCCACTGCTCCATCGACCATCCTGCAGGAAGGCCATCTTCAGGAAGTGGTGGTCCTGAGTTTACTGGTGGATTCTGAATGACAGCCTCTTCCTCAACAGGAGCAGATGGTTGAACCAACTGTTGCTGCGATATTGGAGGGCCTGCAACAAAGACTTCGTCTTCCTCAACTGTGATTCTCTGTCGTCGAATGACAAAAAGAATTGCTGCAAGTACGATGAATCCGAGAACCGATGCAACTATGGTTGGCCCATTGAGATTCTTTGAGAAGAAGGATTCCTGTTGAGCGGGCCGTTCAAAACTGTATGTTCGCGCATCTTCAAACTCGATTGTCCCATCCAATGTCGATGCACGTACGAAAACATCTCCAGTGTATTCACCTCCTAATCTTTGTACTTCACACCGTATATCTTTCAGACTCTCCGTGCTTCTTGAATAAGGCAATGAAACGTTTGTCTCCTCACCAGTTGCGACGAGTGTTCCATCGCACGTTACTTGCCAATTCTCAGGGTAGGTTACGGCATAGTGAATGTCTTCCGACTGTGTCGAATAACTCGTCATGTTCAGCCAAAATTCACCGAATGTCAAATCTGATCGATTGTCTTGTGGCGACAGATCCATTGCAATCTTCCTCTGCTGATCAACGGTTATCAATGTTTGTCGCTCAATCCGTACGATTTCACCTTCAGCATCGATACCGCCCTCGACAAACACGGTTACAACAATTCGAGTGTTGAGCGGGACATCTTCTCCAACAATGACGTCAACAAAAATTATCTTTGTTGAACCAGCGCTCATCGGGAAGGTCAATATGTTCCCCGATTCTGATGTCGGTCCACCAACGCCAGCGGTCAAGAATGCGACAACATCGTTCGTTGGTGGCGAAGTAGATAGTTCCAAACCAACGTCCATGCTTGATTCCAAGGCGTTTCCTATATTCGTAACTGTTCCATTAAGCGATACGGTTGAACCAACCATCGCGTGATAATCCGACGATGAACCATTGTATTCTGGATACTTGACGCTTCCTGTGATCATATCGATCGAAACATGATTATCTGAGAGATCGACATCCTCTCCTTCTGGGAGAAGTTCGAGTGTGATGGTGTGGAATTCCCCTGCTGCTTCCGTCATTGGAACATCGAGCAAGACATCGAGTTGGATGGAATTTTCTCCTGAATATACAACACCTAAGTTGATGCTGTTTGTTTCCTGAATCACTCCATCCACTCGTATTGAATAGGTCCATGATTCTGGTGCATCGACGAGGTGTATCGTTGCAACAGTCGGACCATTACCGTTGTTCACAGCCTCGACTCCGATGATCGTCGTAGCACCTGGTTTGAGCACAGACTCCGCATCAACCAAGAGCAGTTCAACGTCATACAACGATTCAATCACAATGTTACTGTATTCAGGTCCATCGTATTGCATACCACTTCTACTTGATGTGAGAATTGGTTTGAATGTAGGGGCGATGTCGTTTGCCTGAGCGTTCTCAGGAGCAGTGACTGCGATGTAAAACGAAGCAGTTGCACCAGGGTTAATCACAATGGACGGACGCTGTTCAGCTTCAATTTTCCATCCAATCGCTTCAATATAGTCAACAGATAATTCAAAACTGTCCTGGCGTGTTGCCTGATTCGTTATAGAGTACTGAATTTCAACTCTCTCTCCAGAGGATAACATGGTTGTATCGGTTGCCTCAATCTCCAGTTCAATCAGAGCATTGGATATCATCGATGCTTGGACGACAATTGATTGAGTAAGCGTTCGTGTGGTATCATTTTGTGCTGTCATCGTCAACCAAAAGTCGCCTGTTTTTTCAGGCGTCTCTCCAGAAGGAACGGTCATAACGAGTTTGACCGATTGTATTTGATTTGGTATGAGTCGAATGGATGTGGATTGGTCAAACGCAAGATTGACACTCCAACCAGCATCCAACGATTTTGGGGCTGTTTGTAGATCAAAGACATCCGTTGCTTGACCTATGTTTTCGACATCAATGTAGAAGGCACAGGATGAACCTGGTGCGCATTTTGGTTTTGTTTCGGGAATGTGTATGAATGGAATTCGATCAGCTGAAACTTGATACTGCATTGATTCTTGTACAGAGAAACTTGGATTTTGCAAACTACTGGCTGCAAATGTGAGCGGAACGAAACCGACTGTTGCATTTGGACTTGGTTGTAACTTCACGTCGATTTGACGCGATTCACCGGGTAGTAGTCGAACACCTGTGTTAGGATTGACACCTGCCCCACTAGGGAAGGAAAATGCAACGTTCCACTCATTTGGAAGATTTGGAACAGATGGCACCAAAGAATCACTGATGTTTCCTGTGTTGGTGAGTTCTAGGCGAATTTTTCCCCAGGCACCTGGAATGGAGCCGTCTGTGAAGATACCTGCGACATCCACGTTGTACTCTTCAGTCCTCGCAGCTTGGTCATAAACGAGTACGAAATCATCAAACCAGTATCCTACATCTGTTCCGCTTGAATCACTTGTAAACGTGAATTTGAATCGGGAATTTGAATGAAAGTGTGCATTTACATCGGCGGGAATCAGTGGTGTGGTGTGACCCATGTGATTGTTCGAAATGGTTTGCCAATTGGAGAGTGTCGCTCCGACAGTACCTGCGATGTTTGCCAATTCATCCCATGCACCTTGATTATCAAGTGCATAGACTTTCATGTTATCATTGACTTGTGCGCTGCCCGTGTAAAAGAATGTCAAACCATTTGTCCTAGTAGGACTCGCCACGATATCACTCATGTCCATGATGGGTGTCATGAGATCAGTCTGCAAATTGTTTGCATAATTGCCAGACTGTCCTTGTCCCACGTGGCATGCCTGACCCATGCTGAGGGCTGTGTCAGTATTTGTACCCCAATACGACCCGGCGTTCCATCCAACGAGAGATGTACAGGTGAAATACATCGATGCAACCGTATAGTGGCGGTTGAATGCATCGTTGGATGGATTGTCATCTATACCTTGGAACGACGGCGTGATCACAAGCGAATGATTCCCGGAATAGTTGACGAAGACGTTGTAAAATGTTGCTGTACCTTGGCCGCTTGAAGCAAGACTGTTCATCGTTACTGTCCTGTTTGCAAGTTCAAATCGCTCGTACTCGTTGTGTAGAATCAACAGATTGACTGTGATGATCCCGGAAGCAGTGTTTCCGTCATTTCGAACCGTTACCTCAATATCCATTGGTGTAGCGTTAACAGAGTCAACGACGTAGAGATTCTTGGGTCGATCAAAGCCCAATATCGGATGATTCGAAGAGAACATTTTGTATTGAGATTCATCGCTTGGATTTGAATAAGAAATTGAGACATCGGTAGCAGAGAGATCGACACCACTGTTTTTCGGGCTGCTAGGCTGTTGTTGAACATCGAGCAATTCACTGTTTGAAATGGGCTGAAGAACCAGCAGAAGAATCAGCAGTCCGACCACACCAAACCTTGGCATGGCTGTTAATCAGCTCCTATGTATTTGATTTATTCGCTCGAGGAGTCTTCGTTGGCGAGTCTCAACTTTTCCTCGTTTTTCCGTTCCTTTGCACGAGCAGCAAAGTAGACCGTAAAGGATGGAATCAAAACCATCGAAAAACATCCAACGACTGCTGCAAGAGCCCAGAGGAACTCGGTAGCCGCATCGATTTCAAAAATTTCCACACTCGAAAAGGCCTCGTTCACTGTGTAAACATTGACTTGAGGCTGAACCGATTTGTTTCCTGGTTCTGTAATTTGGATGACGATTTGGGATGGCGAGTGTGTGTAGTTGACTTCACTGCGCGCTAAGGATTCTGCTTCGTCCAATGAATCTGCAAAGACTGTGCCATTCGATCGCCGTGCGGGGTCGGTTGATGTCAATGATTGAATGTTCACTTGACTTGATTCAGCTTCAACCTCAATTGATTCTCCGTACGCGCAATGCTCGGAACACCGGAAGTCAACCGTTTTTCCATCGACAACAACCTCTGCATCATCCACGCCCAAGAATGGATGAGAATACAATTTGCCTTCGTTTGTCATTTTGACAACTGCTCCGCTTGCTAAATCCGTGACAGTCATATTCACCCATGTGAGATTTGCTCCATCAGCAGACACGGTTCCAATCCATGTTGTTTCGTTGTTCTGGACAATCTTTGTCAATTCGATATCCTCGAATGATGAATCCGTTGCTTCTGTTTCATAGATGTAGTAACTTGGAGAAATTGTGGCTCCGTACACGGCATATGACAACAAAATGATGAGTGTCAAGGATAACCCAATGAGCGTTCTCAAGAGGTTCGGGTTTTGGGCCAACGCCTTCTTCATCAACCGTCCCAAAACCCAGCCATTCATGAACACTTGCACGTGGCCAAAAACACAATGATGCTCTTCATTCATGTGGGTTAATCGCCCGCTTTATTCAAATAGGGGAGATAAGTCGCAGGGTTGCTTGGTGTAGTTATGACGACGTTTTACGATGTTCCTGCCAATTTCCTGATTCCTGCTCTAGCAGAGCAACTGAAGAGCAATGCTGCGATTTCGATGCCAGATTGGGCAGATGTTGTCAAGACAGGTTCCTCCCGTGAGCGCCCTCCGACACAAACGGACTGGTGGCAGACACGTGCTGCTGCACTCTTGCGCAAGATTGCACGACAGGGTCCTATCGGTGTCACAGCACTCTCCCAAGAGTACGGTGGTCGCAAGAATAACGGTTCCAAACCAAACACGCCCGGTGTTGGATCTCGCAAAATCATTCGTGCTATCGTACAGCAACTCGAAGACGCAGGTTTCGTTTCCACTCAACCAGGTCGCTTGGTTGAACCAGAAGGACGTGAAGCAACACAACTGTTCAACGGACGTATCATCACCGCCGCCGGACACAAACTCCTCAATGAAGTCGCACACAGCGTTCGACCACAAGTTGAAGAAGCCTATCCAGGCCTCGACAAGTACTGAATGGATGTGAGAATTTGACAACTGCTGCCGATGACTCGATGGAACTCGAAGCGTTCCGTCAACGTCGACAGATGGAACTTCAGCAACAACTTGAACAACAAGCCAAGCAGCAAGCAGCTGCAGAAGCTGAATCGCATGTGCAAGCACGAGAACAGCAAGCACTCGATCAAGCAATGAAGACAATTCTCACGTCGGAAGCACGTAGCCGACTTACCAACATTTCCTTGGTTGATGCCAACAAAGCCGATCTGATGAAGCGACAACTAGTTTCACTTCATGAGCAACAAAAAATCTCCATTCCAGTCAACGATGAACAGTTGAAGAGTATTTTAGCAAGCCTATCCAAGAGCCGCAGAGATGCGTCGATCCGTCGAATGTAAGAGGGGTGCTCGAATATGTCAAAAAATAAACCAGCAGCAAAGAAAATTCGCCTGATGAAGGCAGGAAAGCAGAACCGCCGTGTCCCAGTATGGGTCATGCTCAAAACGAACAGAAACACAGTGTCGCATCCAAAGCGTCACCACTGGCGACGTAGCAAGTTGCAACGATAAGGTGATTGACTATGGCAAGAGCAGCAACATCTGAATTGGTCGTACCGCTACGAAAGGCTTGGAACATCACCCGTTTCAAGCGTGCACCTCGTGCAATCCAAATTATCCGTGATGAGGTCATACGGCATCTCAAAGTTCTTCCAGAAGAGGAGATTTACATCGATCCTTCCGTTAACGAGAAAATCTGGGAACGTGGAATTGAAAATCCTCCACGAAAGATTCGCCTGACAGTGATTCGTCACGATGAGCCGGATATTCCAATCGAAGTCAAATTGTATGAGGAGGCCTGATTATGGGAAACATTCGTCCTAGTTTTATCAAGATTCGAGCGATTCGTTTGGTTGAAGAACACGGTGAGAAATTCACTGATGACTTTGATCATAATAAGAAAATGGTTGAAGAACTCACCGATGTGAGTACCAAGAAGTTGCGTAACTGGATTGCTGGTTACGTCACTCGATACCGACAACGTCGAACCGATTGATGGGGACTTCAGCGTGCCCATCTGGGTTGACTGGAATCGAACTCCAGTTTCTGTTCATGGCCCTGATGAAGCAGCGCTAGAGCAACTCATCTTGCATCTCCGAAACACACACAACGTACGTCGTCGGTCGCTGGTCATGCAAGATAGGGAGAATGGAGGCTTTCTGTTCTTCATCTATCAGGCGTGCAATCCTCTATGGATTGCTGAACATCTTCAGAATTCGGAGGAGGAATAATGGGCGAACGTAGTAATGTACCCTTACCTCATTCCGAATACACATTGCATGTTGTCATGGTCGGGACCGAACATCCCGGTAATCTTGGAGCCGTTTGTCGTTCGTTGCTGAATCATGGATTTGACTCGTTACGACTGGTCCAACCCAAGTGCCACCCTGATGATCTCGAAGCTCGTAATCGTGCCAAACATGCTGGAAGAGTTCTTGATTCCTGTAAAATCTATGATTCCTTTGAAGACGCAGTAGCCGATTGTTCACTTGTCGTTGGAACGTCAGGGAAAAGAGAAATTGGTGAGAAAACCCAGAAACGTCACTTCATGTATCCTTGGGAATTTGCTGAGAGAATAGAATCAACTCGACAATCGGTTGCTTTGATCTTTGGCGAGGAAGGAAAAGGGTTGAGTACAGAAGATCTGCTGCGTTGTGACTATCTCGTCACGCTACCTACATGGGAAGGATATCCAATTACAAATCTCAGCCATGCTGTACATACACTGACATACGAACTCCATCGAAAGCGTGTCTTGGATTTACAGGGCAAAGACGAGGCTTTGCCTGATATTGTTCCTATTGAACGATCGATCTCACCAGAGCAACGTAAAGTTCTGCGTAAAGCGATTCAAGATATTGCTCAATTCCTTCCTGGTGGCGATGAACGTAGGATCTCATTCACACATTCACTCACGCGCGCATTGCAACGATCCGGGCTTGAAACCGATCAAACAAACCGATTGATTGGAGGTTTCGTCGATGCATCCACCGCTCTTGAATTTGCAACCAAAAGTAATGAATGGAAGTCTAGTCGACGACGGCGGGTTATCTTAGAAGAAGAATGATTATGCATACCATGAGGCCCAACTTTTGGGGGTTTCTCGGACGTGCATAGCGACCAGACGTAGACGGTTTCCATACGCAGTCTGAATGTGTGGCTGCACTTGTTCGTATGCCCATTTTGCCAGATTTTCTGCAGTTGGAATGAAGGGTACGACAACTGTGCGATGTTGTGATGATAAACCGGACAACACGTTCCGAGCTTCATCATCCCCTTCATACACAACAAAGGCGTGATCTACGACATCATGAATGTGTACAGTCAGAATCTGACTGACATCACTGAAATCCATCAGCATTCCTTCTTCGCTTACACCTGTAGTTTCAACAATATCGCCTTCAATTTCCGCCTCAAATCGATAGCGGTGTCCGTGGAAATGCCTACATTTACTCTTGTGATTTGGTACGCGGTGGCCTGTATCGGTTTCGACATATCTTCGAATTCTTGTCGTCATTGTTTCACCTCAAATCGCATAGCAGCGCTATTGATGCAGTATCGTTCTCCACCATGTTTGCGAGGGCCATCGTTGAACACATGACCCAAATGGCCATCGCACGTACCACATCGAACTTCAACGCGGGTCATTCCATGTGAAGTATCGATAATTCGAGAAATTGCTGCATCATGATGTTCAGTGTGAAAAGCCGGCCAGCCACATCCAGAGTCAAATTTCATTTGATCAGTGAATAATTTAGTATCACAAACGATGCAAAAATAGTCACCTGGT
>JBMYNT010000013.1:29668-38505 GCA_049598575.1 Candidatus Poseidoniaceae archaeon
CTTTGTTTAACGTACCAGTAAATGGCCTCTCCGTTCCATTTTGCTGCGTCACATAGTATGAGATTTCTGATAAGGCAGCAATTCGTTCATCAAGATTCATGTCCTAGCCCTCCTTTGTAATCTGATTCAACTTGAAGTGCATGTTTCAATACTTCATCCCATGATTGTTGGTACTCGATCGGATCAATTCGGCCAATTGCATGGAATGCAAGTATACGTTCCACATCCGATCCACTTTTTCCTGAACTACGACCCTGTTCATCCGGGTTGTACGATGTAATTGTATTGCGAAGAACTGTGTCAAAATTGAAGCCCAACTGCCGTGTTGTTTCCAGTGCATCTTGGAGAATGGATGTCTTGTCGCCATGCAAATAAGGTAAGTCAAATTCGACCAGTTCGCTGTCCCAGTTTCCTATCTCAAAAGCGGATTGAAGAGCCTGGTAAAATTCTGGTCGACAATCGGGATAAATCGCATGATCGCCACTATGAACTCCAAGCGCAAGCACGACATTCTGGTCTGTTCTTTTCGCTTCAGATAGGGCAAAACCATACAAAATGGAGGCAAAAATCGCATTCCGATTAGGAACAACCGTCTGTTTCATCTGGTTTTCTTCGTAGTGTCCTAAAGGAACATCTTGTTCTTCGGATGTTAACGCTGAATCAAAGAGAGACATGGCTGGCGCCAAATCCACAATATGATGTTGAACATCAAGGCCGTTATTTTGACACAGAGATACAGAAGCGCATGCTCTTTCAATTTCAATCGAATGCTTTTGGCCATAATGGTATGAAATGCATATTGCTCGATAATCTTGAGCAAGGTAATGCATCAGGAGACATGTTGAATCCATGCCTCCACTGAGTGCCATAACGACTGTTTTCATAGAATTCCCATCCATTTATGTGTCTGTAATGAAAGCCTCCAACCACGATGCTCTTTGACAATTTGTTCAGTATTCTGAAACATTACACCATTTTCTTCAACACTGGCTGTATCGATGTAACACGGTTGAATGAAGTGATGCTCAAAACCAGATTTCAAATCATCGTACAAGTCCATCGCTTGTCCACAATACACGACTTTCAATTCCTGTCCCTTTCGTTGTCGAATAACCGAATTTGGATACACTTGATCCTTGGGAGAAATGCATACCCAATCAATGAGCCCGTCTGGAATCTCAATCGTTCCATTGCTCTCGATTGATAGATTGTATCCTCTTCGCTTCAGCAATCGATGGAGAGGCCACAAATCATGCAACATCGGCTCACCACCAGTGAAGATAACTCGATCACAATCGTACTGCATAATTTCATTCAAGACATCTATCGCATTCATTGATTCAAACGTATCAAAATCCGTATCGCACCAAGAACAACGTAGGTTACATGTTCCAAATCTCACGAATACATGCGGGATTCCAGCATGATAACCTTCACCCTGGACGGAGTGAAAAATCTCGACAATGGGATATTCTTTTGCAAGGTCTGTAGGGTCATCACCAGTGTGGCCGCCAGCGCGTTCACAATCCATGAAGCATCAACTCGAATTTTCTATGAGTTGCATCAGCTCATTTCGTGCTTCTTGTTTCTCAAAGAAAACGCCTCTCATCGCACTTGTTGTCATTATGGCATTTTGCTTCTTCACTCCACGACACCGCATACAACCGTGGGATGCTTGAATGATAACAGCAGCACCAAGTGGATTGAGATGTTGAACCAAATCGTTTGCAACATCGTTAGTAATTCGTTCCTGATTTTGCAAACGAAGTGCATGGTGGTCGATGATTCGAGCGAGCTTCGAGATGCCAACAATGCGATCAACCGGAATGTAAGCAACGTGCGCTTTCCCACTGAAAGGTTGAAGATGATGCTCACATGTGGAATGAAATTCAATATTGCTTAACAAAACAATACCATCGTACCCTTCAGCGTTGAATGTTGCTTGAAGTAAATCCTCAGCATTCGTTTTGTATCCTGCAAAAACTTCGTCCCATGAATCGATAACTCGCTTTGGTGTATCCAATAGGCCTTCTCGATTCGGATCCGACTCAAGGTATTTGAGCAGAGTGTATACTGCATCTTGTGCTTCACTTCTTGTAACCATCACCATCTCCTCCAATACGCCCATGTCGCATATCAATCGTATCCAACTGGTCCAATAATTTTCGACAAGCCGATCGAATAGCATCTGCAACGCTGATGAATTTTTTGTCATCTCCAACGTGCTGCTTGATATCGGTTAGCAATTCATTCGGCATGTCCAAACTAATCTTGGGCATACTGTGTGCATATCCAGGTAATATTTTAAGAATACTATGATTTCGTAGTTATGATATCTTCACGATGAAATTGTTTCGCAGCGTATCGCACTGTTAATAGACAGATCAGTGAAGAAACTGAAACCCAAACAATGACGTGTTCGATGATGATTCGATTGAGCAACAATTCTCGCAAACCGAGCAGAACATTGACGAAAGGTACGCCAAACCAAAACATTTCTACATCATCCAAATTGATAAATTGAGTCAGCAAGATAGGCATAATCATGGCTAATGTGATTGGAGTGAGGACAGATCCTGCTTCCTTCACAGATTTCGATCGCATTGCTAGTGCTAGATACAGCGCTACAATCATTGTTCCATAGAAGCCAACCGCCAATGCGAGCAACACTATAGCAGCAATACTGAGTGACGGTACATCGATAAAATCACTTGCAAGATAAGCAATTCCGAACAGCAATCCTCCAATTTGTAAAGTGACTCCTACAGCAGTAATCGATACAACTGCTAGCCACTTTCCAAGCAAAAGCTCAGTTCTCGTAAGGGGCAGACTCAGGAGAGATTCAAGCGTGCCACGTTCCCGTTCACCAACAGTCATATCGATGGCTGGTTGTACTGCAGCACTTGCTGTCCATATTGCTAAGACGAATGGAATAAACAAGGAGAGCAACATGCCAGCTTGTTCTCCTTTTGTTGCCACATCTGCATTGGAAATTGAACCATCCCATTGCAACGGATCAAGTGTGGATTTGACATCAAGGCCTGCAGATTCAATGCGTTGAGTTCGAAGATCGTCTTCCCAATCGACGAGGACATCCAAAATTCGACCTCGTGCTTCATTGGATTGTTCGGATGTCGATAGATGTAAAATCGCATAATACCATGTGTCGTTACGTAATTCTAACCTCAGGATTGCATCGTATTCGAGGTTACGCAATTCCTCCGTATTATTATTCGCGTCGGACAACGTAGACAAATTGCCATCAAGTGGCATAACTGTCACCATTGCTGTTTGATTCTCGATGAGATCAACCAAAGAATCGTCAATATCGTTTGATTGTATCAGAATGTCAACAGTCTTCTGATCAAGTTCAGCGGCCTCGTTTTGCATAACAACTGGGAATGCAATAAACAGCAGTGGAAACAGTAGTAGAGGAATGAGAACCAGTGCTACAATCGTGCGCCAATCACGAATGAATTCAATGATTTCCTTCTTTGCAACGATAACGATTCGCCGACGACTACTCATCCTCGCTCACCTCCAATTGATGTTTAGGCGTGAACAATCGTCTCCAAATTCTAGAGATTTTCGAAGGTTGTTCGCTTTCTTCCATTCTTGGTCGTGCTGTTTCACTTGTCAGCGACACATATGCTTCTTCGAGTGATTCAGTACCAGTCAATGAGAGCAATTCATCAGGCGTTCCATCTGCTTGTATCAAGCCGTTATGGACGATGATGATTCGGTCACACACTTGCTGTGCCTCTGCAAGATGATGCGTTGAATAAATGACAGTACCACCTTCTTCCTTTAACTTCCGCACGAGTTGGCGAACAGTCCGTGCAGAAGTGACATCGAGTCCACCAGTTGGTTCATCGAGGAGTAAGATTTGTGGGCCATGCGCAAGAGCGCGCAAAAGTGCTGTTTTCTGTTTCATGCCTCGCGAAAATCCCTCCGTGTATCGATGGAGTGACTGGTGAATGTCCAAGAGTTTCGCAAATCGATACGTACGGTCCCAGGCTATCTGATCGGTGATTCCGTGAAGCCTACTGTGATAACGAATGTTTTCCCATGCGGTCAGTTTGGAATACAAACCTGTTGATTCTGGAACCACGCCTAAAACAGAACGCATCTCTGTAACGGGCCGATTGTTTTCCAATTCTACAGTACCTGATGTAGGCCGATAAACACCTGACATGAGTCGGAGGAGTGTTGTTTTACCAGCACCATTTCCGCCTACTAGTCCTATAACGGAATGCTTGTGAATCTCGAGATTCACTTGCTCAATTGCATGAATGTCTCCAAATGACTTTTTGACTTTGGTGAGCTTCAACAATGGCTCCATATGGAACACACTCAAGAAGCACGGCCGCTCTCTACTGCGAAATCGAGTCCGGGATGTTTTTCTTCGAGTCGCTTTGCACGATCGAGCGTATTACGCAATTCTTGAAGAATCTCCTTTTGTGGAACACCCATCTCCACTAATGTTCCTATCAACTCGAATGCTCCTTGTATTGCACCTGCATCAAGGAAGGCCTCATTGCTGATTGTACCGTTGTATCGCAACGTTTCCAATTGTTGTGAGAGATATTCCGATTCCTTGCGGATTCGCGGTCCTGCGATGTGCGGTAGAGCCATGATTTGGTCAACACAAGTTCTCATCGTCCGTCTCAAATCGAGGACGATTATGAGCATTCTGTTATTCCATGCTCTTAACGCTGTTTCAATTCAACCAAAATTCCACCCGTACTTTTTGGGTGAACAAAGGCAATCGTAGAATTGTGCGCACCAGTACGTGGCGTTTCATCGATCATGACAATTTCATTTGCCATGAGGTGAGCAATCATCGATTCTAAATCATCAACAGCTAAACAAAGTTGTTGGATGCCTGGACCCCTTTTACTAAGAAATCGACCAATCGGTGTGTCTGGTCCAGTGGCTTCCAAAATTTCGATGTTTGTTGTTTCACTCCCTTGAGTATCGAGGGGGAAAAAACGTGTAACAACCCCTTGATCTTGAACAAGTTCGTCGCCCCCTTGGTCTTCGAGACCGAGTAGCTTCCAAAATTTACTCCCTTCATCGAGGCTCTTTGCTGCAATTCCAATATGATCGATTGTGATTCTCTGTTTCATCGTATCACCTAGAATCCGCTTGGTGCAGAATACGTCCCAAATACGTCCTTCATAGCCCCCATTATCTCTCCAAGTGTAGCATCTGCTCGGACTGCTTCGAGTACCAACGGAAACAAATTATCGCTCGTTCTAGATGCATTTGTGATGCTGGCCAAAATTTCTCGAACGTTGGATTCATTTCTGTTCTCTCTGAGTTCATTCAAGCGCAATTTCTGGTGCTCAGCAACCTCTGGATTCAATTTCATTGGCTTTATCTGCACTTTCTCTTCCATTGTTCCATGGTTTACACCGACAATTCGTCGTGTCCCACGCTCGATTTCGTTGAAGTATCTGTAGGCCGTTGAATGGATTTCTTGTTGCTGATATCCTTGTTCTATTGCTCTGAGTGCGCCCCCCATGGATTCAATTTTCTCAATTTCTTCCCTAGACCTGTCGTAAATTTCGTTTGTTAATGCTTCGATATGATACGAGCCCGCAAAAGGATCAACAACATCTGCTAAACCTGACTCTTCTGCAATTATCTGTTGTGTACGAAGAGCAATTGTTGCACTAGCCTCAGTTGGAAGACCCAGTGCCTCATCGAAACTATTCGTGTGAAGACTTTGTGTTCCACCACAAACAGCAGCCAATGCCTGAATCGTCACTCTGCTGATGTTGTTGTATGGTTGCTGAGCGGTTAATGAAACGCCAGCAACTTGCGTATGGAATCGAAGTTGAGTCGATCGTTTGTGAGAGGGAGAGTATCGTTCAACCATTAAATCGTGCCAAAGTCGACGGGCTGCTCGGAATTTTGATACCTCTTCCAAAAAGTCATTGTGACAATTGAAGAAAAAGGAAAGACGAGGTGCAAATGTGTCAATATCGAGACCTTTCGCACATGCAGATTCGACATATGCCAAAGCATTGGATAAAGTAAACGCAAGTTCTTGAACAGCAGTAGAGCCTGCTTCTCGAATGTGATAACCCGAAATTGAGATCGTGTTCCACTTTGGAATATGCAAGGAACAATGTTCAAAGATATCTGTGATTAACCGCATCGAGTGTTCTGGTGGAAAGACATAGGTTCCTCGAGCGATGTATTCCTTGAGTATATCGTTTTGAATCGTACCCGAGATTAAGTCACTTGAAACGCCTTGTTCTTCCGCGACGACACAATACATCGCAAGTAAAATCATCGCTGGGGCATTGATCGTCATTGATGTTGATACCTTATCGAGCGGTATCTCCGCAAATAGATCCCGCATATCTTGCAAACATGAGATGGATACACCAACCTTACCCACTTCTCCTTCGCTGAGTGGATCATCTGCATCGAGTCCTAGTTGCGTTGGTAAATCAAAGGCTACAGACAGTCCTTTTTGCCCACGTTCCAAAAGCAATCGAAAGCGCTCATTGGTCTCTTTTGCAGATGAAAACCCAGCATATTGTCGCATGGTCCACAGTCGCGACCGATACATGTTCTCGTGGATTCCTCGAGTATAGGGTGGATGGCCGGGCCGCTCTATTTCTTCACTTGGCGCGTGGTATGCTGGGATAGGGAGGCCGCCAAGGGTTTCCCAATTGGACTTTCTGAACCCCACCATGCTCTATCCATGGTGAGACGCTTCATCAAGCCTCGCATTTCAGTGGTGATGTCCACCCGGTCCGTGTGCGTGTCCGTGGGCGAGTTCCTCTTCGGTTGCCGCACGTACATCAACGACTTCGACACTGAATTGAAGGGTTTCACCTGCAAGTTTGTGATTGAAATCAACCGTTACCGTATCCCCTTCAACGGATACAACGTTGAAAGGACCGACATCGGACATGAGAGTCATACCAGGTTCAGGTGTGATATCACCAAACATTTCAGTCGGAATTTGTTGGACTGCTTCTGCGATTTTTTCCCCGTATGCGCGCTCAGGTTCCAATGTAAACGTTCGGCGTTCTCCTTTTTTTGCACCCATGAGCTCTTCTTCGAAGCCTGGAATCATCTGCTTGTGACCAACAAGAAACGTAAGGGGATCACGTCCTTCACTGCTATCGAATACTTCTCCACTTTCTGGAAGTGTCCCTGTGTAATGGACTGAGGCTACGGCGTCTTTTTCTATGGTTGTCATTGTTTCATCTCCTTGTTGTTAGGGCCTTAACGAGATCCCTTAGTCGTTGGGCTATCTCTTCGTCAATAATGAGTTGTTCTTCTTTTTCAGAAATGAATTCAAGTGATGCTTCAATTCCTATACGCTCCCCCTTTGCCCAAATTTGGCCCAGAAGGTTGGATCGATGTTCATCAGCAACTCGTTCATCTTCGAGTATATCGCGTGCGGCGTACTTGTAATCGTTGTACCTCTGACGATTGAGTTTCTTGACCTTTGGTTGTCGCCCACCGCCTGTATCATCGTGCTTAGATTTTCGTCGTCGCCGATGTTCCCGTTTCTTAGGTGTCTTGGTAACAATTTGTTTGAAAACGTTCTTGGCTTGGATTGTCTCTTCTGTAAGAACCTCTGGAGGGACCTTTGGTGTTGGAATTTCTGTTGGCATTTCTTGTTCGGATTCAACAACTACTTCGACCGAAATTTGTGGCACCGGTTCAGAAATTGGAGTTTCTGGTTCAAGGATAGACTCTGTCTTCTTTACAGACTCTTGGGATTGCTTACGCAACTCAGCTAACCGATCGGCACGAGATACTTGCTGAACGGTTTGTGCATCAGTTGTAGCATTCAGTGCACTTGCCTGAACGGCTGGTTTTTGGGAACTAGGGGCGGCAGGTGCTGTTTGTGAACCGAGTCTCTTCCGAGCCTCCTCCTGTTTCTTACGGAAATCGTTGGCATCAACTGTTTGTCGAGGTTCCACACGATTTTGACTTGACGGACCAGGTGCGTTGGATTGACTACGTTCGTTCCTCTTCTTTTGGCGAACTTGATTCGCATTAGCAGCAAATGGATTGAATGGTTCATCCGGTTTTCTGCGTCGGTCTCGAATTATAAATCCCCCAATAATCAATACTCTCGGTCGACTCGTTAAAAACAATCCGCTTACTATGCCTAACTCCAGTTCACAATTGTGTCATCCGTTCGCATGTACTGATCGATGCCACTCGATTCAAATGGAGTTTTTCGACCAGTCTTCAACTCGATGTAGCCAAGCAAGCCAATCATCGTACCATTGTCAATGCAATACATTCTTGGCGGAGCATGAGAAGTTGACTCACGTTCGTGAGCCATAAGCGTGGACATTTCTCTCAACCTATTGTTGCATGCAACTCCGCCGCCGAGTAAGACCTCCTTTTTCCCGCTGTGAGCAAGAGCTCGTTCTGCAACTTCGATGCATGCGGCGAAGGCATGTTCTTGGAGAGACCAGCAGACAGCGCCGAGCGAATGACCTTTCTCGATGAGTCGCTGAGCAGCGGTTAGGATTCCAGAAAATGCAAGATCCATGCCGCGAACGGGATATGGCAACTCAAGTCCGTCGAGCGATGCATCGGGATGTTCATCGATGTACTCCTTTGCAAGTTTCTCAATAACTGGTCCACCTGGGAAAGGAATTCCCTGTTGCCGAGCAAATTTATCAAGCATATTTCCTATTCCAATGTCCAGAGTTTCTCCCAAAACGCGGTATTTGCCTTGCAATTTTGCGATAACTTGTGTGTTTCCCCCACTTACATACAACAGTACGGGGTCATCGCAATCGCATTGTTGGCGTCCGATTTCGATGTGCGCAACACAATGATTG
>JBMYNT010000014.1:0-241 GCA_049598575.1 Candidatus Poseidoniaceae archaeon
GCAAAGGAGGTTGAGCGACTGAGTGCGGAAATCGATCGTCTACGTTTGATGTCGGATACGGTCTCAGCGGCGCTTGCAGATGTTCGCAAAGAACAACATTCCCTCCGTCAGCAAATCAATGAATTGGCCAACGAAGACGGTGCAATTCGGAGAGAAACTCTCCGTGCTGAAGTTACGACTTTCAAGAAAGCCCACTCCAAGAACGTCGGAGAGGTTCAAGCCTTGAAGGACGACTTGCAAC
>JBMYNT010000014.1:251-36443 GCA_049598575.1 Candidatus Poseidoniaceae archaeon
AAATGCGTCAGGTTATTATCAGCATCAAGTCCAGCACCAAGTGCAACGTTTGGAAGGATTGGCGAGCACACAATTGGAAGCGCTCGATGAGGCTGAATCGAAGGTAGCCGATGGTGAAGTTCTGCGGACAAGCGCCCAAACTGCACTTGAGGATGCAAGTCCACAGCACCTCAAAGATCGTCTTCACGAATGCACAGTCAAGCGCACCCAAGCAGAAGGGATGCGATCCAACGCAGAGGTTTCATTGCATTCCATTTCAGAACGTAAGACATTGCTTACTTCAACGGTATCAAGCGAAAAAGAACGATTGGGCCAAATCGATCGTGCTGTTACAGAGCGTGCAGAAAACGTTGCTACCCTCAAGCGCGATGTTGAGCAGAATGAGACAGTTCTTGCAGAAAAGGAAGCGGAACGTGCGCAATTCCTTGAGGAAAACAAAGGTCTGGAGGATGAGCGCATCGAACTCGTCGAAGAACGGGCCAGTCTCAATTCCACATTGACTCAGAAAGCCAATCAGGCTCGCAGTCATCGAACGCTTTCAACCGAACTCGAACGAACCATTCAGGCAAAGCGAAAGGAATTGTACGATGTTGAGATGGAGATGGGTTCCATTGGTATTCAACCTGCTGAGGACGGAACCGTTCTCGACTCTGTTGCTGATATCGATCGCCGCATTCGTCGCCTTGAACGCCGACTTGATGAATTCGGTGCGGTCAACATGCGTGCCATTGAACAATACGATGCTGTTGAGCAACGGCTTGAAGAAATGGCAGGAGATTTCAAGAAGCTCCAAGAGCGAAAGAAGCACCTCATCGATGTTGCAGAACGACTGGAGGAGCAACGAAAGGTGCGTCTCCTCAATGTACTCGAAAAGGTCAATGAGAACTTCAAGAAGGTCTACAAGTCACTTAGCAATGGTGGTCGTGGAGAACTCTATCTCGAGAATAAGGAAGAGCCATTCAAGGGTGGTCTGGAACTATGGGCCCAGCCAAAAGGAAAGTCTTCCAACGTTACTCGACATCAATTATCTGGTGGAGAACAATCGGTTGCTGCACTTGCACTCATCTTTGCCATCCAGGATTACGATCCAAGTCCGTTTTATTACTTCGATGAAGTCGATCAAAACCTTGACAGCGTTAATGCTGAATGCATCGCAAAGATGTGTCGAGAGCGAAGTAAGGCGGCCCAGTTCATCATGGTGACATTGCGAAAGGTCTCCCTCCAATTGGCTGACCATCATATTGGTATCACGCACGGTGGAGATGGTTGCAGCCGTCGAATCATAGACTTCGACCAAGAACAAGCCATCGCTCTTGGCGAACAAGCACTCAAAGAAGCGGAATCCGCTGCAGCGAAGAACGAACAGCGTGCCAAGGAAGAGCGAGAAACACTTGCAGAGATGCCTCGGGTTCCCGATGCACTTCCGGCACCACAGAGCCTTGGTGGTTTGTTGAAGCACATGAAAGACGACGAAAGCATGACTTCATTGGCTGAGCGAACGGCTGAAACCAATGAAGACATTGAGGAGCGAACGGCTCTTGCCAATGCGATCTCTGAGTTGGATGAAGCGCCTGAAGAACATGCTGAAGAGAGCATCGAATTGGATGAATGAGGTGTTTAAATTGATTCAGCAAGGGCTCGACCAGTGGTTTTTGCGGCAAGATGTCATTGATCAACTCCTGCAAAGTGGGGACGATGATCTTGAAGGAATCAATGCATATGCCGACCGTATTCTCATGATTGCCCAAGCGGAAGAAGCTGAGCATCAGACGCTTGAGGACCCATTTGACCGGAGTGTTGCTCTCGTGCTTTCTCTCGTGAGCAGTGAAGGTCTTGATGCTTGGAACATCGATTTGACGTCGTTTCTACGTCAATTCATGAAACGGGTCAAATCACAGGCAAGTGAGTTGGACTTGCCTGCATGCGGTCGACTTATCCGCATGGCTTGGGAAGTTCTGAATTACCAGGCTGCGCATCTCTTCGACCGAATTCAGTATCAGGATAGCGAAGACGATTGGGATACGGGTTTTGATTTTGGATGGGAAGCAGAGTACGATGATCACGAGTTTCATTTCACAAATACAGTGTTGCAAGGCGGTGCCGACGACGTCCTTGAGAACCTCTTTGATGAACGTATTCGACGCGAAGAAGGCCGTCCTGTGACGCTAGGCGAACTGCTTTCTGCATTGAAAGATGCAGCTGATGATGCGGATGCACTGAAGTTGCGTGAGAAGAATCGCATTGCTCACGCACTTGAAGTTGAGGAGATGGTTTCAAACGTTGGCGGCAGAATGCACAACGAGGACCTCGATGGTGACATTGAGCGCTGTTGGAACGCATTACGTCAAACAACTCAAGCGATGGAAAGCCACAATGTGCCGCTCAAATCAGTCATCAAAACGCTCGTACCTATCCTTGAATCCGCTTTTGGAACCATTCCAGAAGGATACGATGACGATGCTCGCGTCAGTTCCTTCATTGCAGGGTTGTTCCTCACTCACAAGGGCTTGGCTTCGATCACACAAGGAAACAATCTCAACGATGTCATCATGATCGAGGATCTATGGCCAGATTTGGAGACGTTTGAAGAAGTGCTCGCTGCAACGCTTGAAGCGGATCATGAGGCACAAATCGCACGAGATGATTCCAAGACAGGTTCTGAATTGCATGCAGAGCGTCTTCAAGAGCGGGCAGAAAAAGCACGTCTTGCAGAAGAAAAGGCGAGATTGAAGCTTGAAAAAGAGCAGCAAGAAGCAATTCCTGAGTTCAACGAACACGAATGGTTGGTCGAGTAGGTGATGAAATGTCGGAACCAGAATTAGAAACGCTCCTCGAAGCCACGTTGTTTGGTTCTGGAAAGTCGCTTTCCATCAAAGAACTCTCTGAATCACTTGGCTATGAGGAGGAAGAAATTTCAGAGGCTCTGACCTCTCTCCAAGGAACCATTAAACGACGTCGAGGTGGTGCATTGAGGATCGTTGAAATCGGTGGTAAGTGGGCCATGGAGGTGCGTCCAAATGTTGCGGAACACTTGCCAAAAGAAACCAAAACGGAGATGCCAAAGAAGCTGCTCAAGGCTGCAGCATTGATCGCTTATCACCAACCTATGCCTCAATCGCGTCTTGTCGAACTCCTTGGTCAGAAAGCCTACGATTACGTACGTGAACTCTCCCAATACGGGATGATCATGCGAAGGAGAGATGGAAATACACGACGTTTGACGACAACGAGGCGCTTTTCTGAAGCATTTGGCTGTCCACATACGGATCTGCGAAAAGTACGGAAATGGTTCAGAGAACAGGTCTCAGAAGCGGGTTTGTTCGATGGCATGGATTCAGAGGCATTGAAAGATGTTGGCGAAGATGGCCTTGTTCAGGCAACATTACCACTCGAAGAAGAGTGATTAATCTCTCAACGCTTTCAAGATTTCAGCAACTCTTGTTTGCGTTTTCGGCCCATCTTCAGCAATCAATTGTTGAGCAACTTTTTCGATTTCTTCACCGACTGCTCCTGCACTGACGGCCATATTCTTGGCATGAAGGCGCATGTGGCCCTTTTGGATTCCACTCGTGGCTAAGGCTCGCAATGCTCCAAGATTCTGGGCAAGACCTGCTGCAGCCATGATTGATGCCAATTCTTGAGCAGATTCAACACCTAGAATCTCGAGGTTGGCTCGCGCAACTGGGTGGACCTTTGATGCGCCGCCTACGATTCCAACAGCCATAGGCGTCTCGATTGTTCCAACAAGATTGCCTGCTGAATCCTTCTCCCAGTGCGTCATTGATCCATATCGTCCCTGATGGTAAGCAACGTACGCGTGACATCCTGCTTCCACTGCTCGCCAATCCTGGCCACAAGCAACGGCAACAGCGGAGATTCCATTCATGACGCCTTTGTTGTGTGTTGCAGCCCTGTAAGGGTCTGCCATGGCGAAGTGATGCGCTTCAAGAATGCCATCGATGATGTTCTTTCCATCATCTGCATCGCCGGAATTGCTCATCTCTTCTGGAGTAAAGGTTGCTGTAACTCGTGCAAGTCGTTGCGTGGCCAGATTCGAGAGGATTCGTAAGAGCGAGCGACCCGATGTCATCTTTTCCAACTCTGGTGCAAGTAGCTCAGCCATTGTGTTGACCGCATTGGCGCCCATTGCATCGCGACAATCGACGTGGATGTGAACGATGAGCATTGGTCCAGATAACGTTTCAAGAGAGCGAGTTGATATGTTCTTACATCCTCCTCCCAAACGGATCATAGTTGAAGGTAGGCTGTTTGCAAGTTCCATCAATTGGATTTTGTTCTCCTCGATTTGCTGAATGGCTGCATTATGATCTTCGATATCGAGGAGTTGGATTTGAGCAATCATCATTGGGGCATCGTTGTTGGAAGTGAATCCTCCATTTGCATGGCAGCGCTTCGCCATGTTGGATGCAGCGGCAACAACACTTGATTCTTCAAGGCAAAATGGGACGAGGTAGTGCTTTCCATCAATGATGAAATTGGTTGCAACGCCAACAGGGAGCGACATTGTCCCTATCACGTTCTCAATCATGCGATCTGCTGAGGCATCATCCAGTTCTCCACTTGCAGCCAGAGCAGCGATGTGCTCATCATTGAGATTTGCAAGATTTGCAACCATTCGTCGACGTTGTTCAACATCAAGTTTGTAGAAGCCTTTGAGGCGGCTGTTGTCTACTGGCATGGTGTCCACTCAAATGGACCCAAGGCTATGCGATGCATGAACCAATCGGATGTAATTAACGCGTTTAACGGCTAAATTAACGCGTTATATTTGCGTTAATGCAGCGTTAATCAGTGGTGCAAAATCCGCTTGGTGATTTGATTAACGTCTCATAACACGTTGCTAAGTCCTTTTCCATCCGTGAAATATCATATACTTGGTCAAAGTTGCTCGGGCATGCATGGAAATACAATCGATTTTGGTTTTCCTTCACTAACCGAAGATCCATTTTCATCCAGTCCGTTGGAGAAAGATGAATCCGATTTGTTGGTTGGTCGCCACGCGTTGTTCGATGATCTCGAACGAAAAATTACCTTCAAATCGGCGAATCGTATTCTTCTGGTGGGAGAATTTGGTTCAGGAAAAACATCGTTCATGCAATGTTTGAGTTCAAGAACGAACCTTCATCTGAAGATCGATCGCATTGCGTTCTCTGAACCTGGTGTTGAGTTGCTCAAAGACATGTATGCACAACTGATCGATGGTTCGCCGCCGCATGATTACTCCAAATTGAATCGTGAATTACGTCGTATGCTTCACGATTCGCGTCAAATGCTTCCTCTCATTACCATCGACGCAGATATGGCGGATTTTTCCTCTCTGGAAGCATGCTTACGCTCCTCGCTTCACTTTTTTGAGAGTCTCCCTGCGTTGATCATTATCGCCATCAATCCTCAACAACAATCCCTTATCTCTGAACAATTGCTTCAGCGTTTTGAACTACGAACGATGCCTGAATTAGGGCATGATGGCATCAAAGCCATGGTCGAGAGGCGAATTGCAAAAGTATCTACGCAACCTTATCAAATGTCATCAGAAGATGCAAATCGTCTCCTCCAATTGAGTCAGAGCGGCCACCCTGGCTCTTTGATTCGAGTTCTTCGGAACGTTGTTTCAGGAACACACAATGCCTCGAACATTCGTCCGTCTCAGCCTACGTATGTACCTCCGGTGGTCGAATCGACTGCAGAAGTCGTTCCTGAGCCCGAGGCAATTGAGGACGCTCCTTCTTCAATGGATGTGGATGAACCGTTGGATGATGAATTGGTGAAAGAAGAATGGGAACAAGCACCAGGGATGACTGAAGCAAGCGGCTTTGATCTTGATTTCAAGATTCTCGATGAACCCCTTGAACTACCTGAGGAAGAGCCAGAGGATGACCCCTTCGAGCACATAGAGGTACAGAGTGAGGCCTCAGAAGATTCCTATGTCACAGAACGTAGTTTACCCTTTGTCGGTGCTTTTGGAGGATTACGCAATCGAAATATCATCGCAATTGAAGACAAAAGCCCCCCTCCTGAAGGCCAATTCAAGGAAACAGACAAAGGAACTGCGTTTTGGTCTGCGGAAGAATTTCCTTCTGTGTCCGAACAAGATGAGAGCGAAGAAGTCGAGGCGATTGAATCAGAAGAGGTCCATACATTCTACAACGAACAATTGGATTCTGGTTACTCGGAGGAAGTGGAACTCTCTGAACCAAGTCAACTCGATAGAAATGCCATCGAAACCTTCACTCGACTTTTGACTCAAGTTTTGCAACCTTCTGGAATGGGTTTGCACGGAGATCAACAACTTGTCGAGCAACTCCGTGCGTTATCGAGGCCACGCTTGACTCAGAAAGAAGAACACGTTCTCAGTATTGCAGTCCTTAGTTCTCTCTCAGCATCTGAATCAATTGTCGTTGCTGAAGCAAAAGGTCGGACAATTTCCCCATCTGATCCTGCGTTGCTTGAACGCCTTTCCATCAAACGAGCCCGTCTTTCCCAAATCTGCAATCGACTGCACAAAGCTGGAATCCTGCATGCTCGAATGGTTGGGCGTTCGCGAATGTTTGGTCTAACGAGGAGTGCCTTAGCCCAGTTGATTGCTTGGGGTATTGTTGGAGGTGATGAATGATGACATGGTCGGTAAGTTGGTCTTGGCAAGCACCATCAAGAGTAAGTGCAATCGAATCTGTCAATGGGCATCTTTGTGTAGCGTACGGACTTGAATTGGTCTTGTTTGATGAATCCAACAAGATTCAATGGGAGCGAAGTATGCCGTTCAAGGTTCATGCTATTTGCAACGCAGATGGGCGGATTGGTGTCTTGGCTGCACACGCGTTCTATCTTCTCAACACGGTCGATGGTTCCATGGTTCATGAGGGTCGTTCATGTCCAGGTGGCTTCTTGCAACTTCTCAACCGCCCTGGCGGAGGCTGGGTCATATCTGGACGAGATGGTAATCTGCACTTGTTTGATGCAAACGGTGTTGGCATACGACGCATGCACTCTGGTGTAGTTCGTCGGCTCATCGGGTGGCTTGACCGTGAACACCTGCTCTGGCAAGATGCTAGTGGAGTCGTGTATTGTGGCCAAATTGCTCAGCAAGACAAACGTCGAGTTGTTGATACGACTGTATGGAGTTGGGTTTCTCCGCTTAATGAAGGCCATATGCTTCTCCAATCCGCTGATGGACAGTTGTGGGACGGAATCCCACATCCGTACGGTTGGGATGCGATTGAGCGCATTGAAATCGAATCGCTCGAGCCACTCGTTGCAACGCGTGCTGGTGATGGATGGTGGGTGCTTGGCATCGAAGGACATCTCGATCATATGAGCTCAGAATCCGGTGAAACAAGAATTGGAGAGGGCATGAATCTCGGTGATATGTTGATCAACCTTGGACGTGATTCGATGGTGACATGTCGTCGAGATGGTTTGGTACGACGTTGGGTAGCACCTCATCTTGCAGAGGAACAACGACGCCATCGACAAAAGGAAGCAGCAGATGCGAAACTCGCTCGTTCATGGGAAGAACGTCGACAATTGTTCCAGAGAGCGCTCACTGCGGAAGATGAGGGACGCTTGTCTCGTGCCATCGAACTCTACGAAGCATTGGGGCGAAAAGAGGACGTACAGCGCCTTCTGAAACGACAAAAGGGTGGTGATTAAGCTGAATCCTGATGAAACACTGACGGTAGAACGCGTGAAACATTACTTGTCAATTACAGAGAAAGCTCGTGCAAAAGCCACGCCTTTGGCATCAACACCTGACGAAGAAACGATGCTCAAGACCTTGCTTTCGATGGCGGACGACTATGCGAATGATGCACAATATTTCTTGGATCAAGGCGACCTTATTCGCGCATTCGGAGCCATCAATTACGCTCATGCTTGGATTGATGCAGGCGTCAAACTCCGTCTTCTTGACGGTCATGGAGACGACGTCTTGTTCACGCTGCCGTGAATTCTTGGTTGTGTTGTGACTCAACCTTCGAAACCAAATCGCTGATGGCTTCCACATCATTGAGGATTTCTTTTGCTCGCTTCCTTGCTTGATTAACGAAGGGTTGAATCGATTGTTCGAGGTTGTTGCGAAGACGATAGATGTGGGCTGGACGGCCACGACTTGCTTCGGTTCGTGGAGAAAAATGAACAAGATTCATTTCACGGAGTTCTGCAATAGCCATGCTCACATCAGGTTGTCGAATGTTGCAATGGCACTGGAGATCCTTCGAGGTTGAAGCACCATGGTGATGAAGACAGAGTAGAACACTCGCAGTATTCTCGTTTGCACCAAGTTGGATAAGTTTGGTTCGAAGAGCACGTTGGTCATTGCTTCCAGGAGGACTTACGCTGACTGTCATGGTTGTATTGTAAAAGTCAGGCTATATAATAAGTCCACCGACGTTTTATTGAGAATATTGAATTTTATTTTTTAATCACTCAATACGAGATTAATATTCTCTAAGATAATTCTCTATAGAACATTAACAAGTCTGATGTTTTTGCCTTTGACCACTTCAAGAATTCCAATTCCATTTTCCAGGGCTCTTCGCTTGAGATTTGCATCAACTGTGAGAAGAGGGATGCCTCGTTCATCAGCCACTTCCAGGAGTGCATCATCCGTGTGCATTGTTGGATAATCAACAAGTGTGGACCGCTGCATCAAGAGGTCAAGCATCAGTTTTTTTCCACGGGGACGATTTGCTTCAATTTCTTCAAGCTCTTCTTGAACCAAGTCGATGAGGATGAAATGAGGTGGCCCGACCAGATTCGATAGAGCCACGTCAATGTTGAATGATCCATCAATGAGTGCGACCCACCCACAGGCATCGATGAGCACGTCGCCCATGCATTCAACCTCATTGAATGGTTCCGTGACCGATGAGTCGCCATCGCGCACCAACACGGCGTGAGAGCGATACTCGTTGTCCTTTGTCTGCGCAGATTGGGAGACGCAACTGCAAATTCGCCTTGTTCTTCTCAACACCCTTGACGATGCCGACCGATGTCGATGTTGCAACATTGACCATCAACATCTCATTGTTGCGCAGTGGATGAATGGTTTCAGGCTCCTCGCCATCGCCAGCGACCATGTTCTTCATCAGATTGACCTGAATGGAACATTCTGTTCGAATTTCAGGAAGTTCCCCCTTCTTCGCCAGAACTTGGCCGGAGAGGTTGTCTGCAGTTGTAATCGATGGGTCAAGGAGTGTTCCAAATCCACAAAGGCCTCCTGCAGTCATTTGATCTCGCTTTCCGCCACCACCTTGCATGCTTGTAATGGTCGTTTCAATCGGTTCCCAGTGAGATTTGTTTCCGTTCTCAATCTTGCGTCCAGGTCCAATGATGATTTCATCACCTTCTCGGAAGGTTCCCTCGACAATCGAGCCTCCGATGACTCCACCCGTCAATTTCGTAGGGCGTGTACCTGGGCGATTGACATCGAACGAACGTGCAATATGCATGACTGCTCGCTCATCAGCATCACGGTTTGGTGTAGGAATGGTCATTTCAATCGCTTCAATCAGGATGTCGAGGTTGACATCGTGATGGGCCGAAACTGGAATTACAGGTGCTTCTGCAGCAATTGTACCTTTGAGGAAGGTCTTGATTTCGTTGTACGATTCCATTGCACGCTCTCTTGAGACCAAATCGATTTTGTTCTGAACAATAACGATGTTCTTGATGCCGGCGATTTCGAGAGCCATCAAGTGTTCTCGAGTTTGTGGCTGAGGACAGGTTTCGTTTGCAGCGACCATCAGCATGGCACCATCCATGATGGATGCACCAGTGATCATAATGGCCATCAGCGTCTCGTGTCCGGGTGCATCAACGAAGGAGACAACACGTTGTAGTTCAGAATCGACATCTTTCCCACCTTCGGGGTGACGACCTGTAGCGTAATACTGGCCTGAATCCGTCTTGTAGAATGCAGTGTCAGCATACCCGAGTTTGATCGAGATGCCACGACGACGTTCTTCGGAATGTGTGTCCGTCCAGACGCCAGAGAGAGCCTGGGTGAGTGTTGTCTTTCCATGGTCAACGTGGCCGACAAGACCAATGTTCACTTCAGGTTGAGATGGAAGGGTTCGTGCCATACTTCCCTTCCTCCGTGTTCACCGATTCAACCCTCTCGGGTTTCACTCCGCTGCAGCTTCTTCCTCACCGAGCAACTTGTCGAGGCCAATGTTTCCAGCATCGACAACTTTGAGATTGATTTGGCGTGTGTCTTGTGTGATGGTGTTTCCACGGAAGACACGTCGCTTTCGCATACCTTCTGGCTTGTATCGGAATCGCTTCTTCTCACCTTTCTTGGTCTTAGAGACAAGATTGTGTCCCTTGAAACCGGTTGAAGCGGTGACGAGAATTGCTTGACGAGAACCACCATCGAGATCACGACGCATTGGTGTTCCAGTCTTGTCGGAACCACCTGTGATTTCGAGTTTGTATCCAGTAAGCGTGGATTCGCCTTCGCCAACGAAGATCCCATCGATGACGTCACCGATCTTCTTACCCAACAATTGAGCGTGGTTGTTTCCAGCAATAACGGTCTTGTAGGATGGGGAATAGGTCTTCTCCTTACCGTTCTTGGTGGTACGGGTCAACTTCGTTGTGGTATCGTTGACCACTGCAACAAATGAATTTCCATCAGCCATGATGCATTCCTCTAGCAACCTAGCGACAAACGACCCCTATTTAGCCTCACCGCATGCTATTTGTTCATCAGCGTTTCAGTTTCCTAGCGACACGACCTTCAATTCGAGCAGCAACATCCACTGGTAGAGCATGTGGCATGGAGATGTGCGTTGTCCGTCCGCGTCCTTCACCGACTGTATCGACACGGGTGGCAATGATGTTCAAACCCTCGATGTGCTTGAGGAATTTCCAGACGGTCGTATGGCTGCGGGGCTTGACTTCGTACTCTTCACAAACCACTGCATAGATCGATTCAACGTCTTTGCTGGTCATGAATTCAGCCTTCCGCAGACGTCGGCAAATACCGAGGAGGACCAACATCGAATGGCCAGACAATTCATCGAGAACATCCTCCGGCATGACTTGAGGGACATCGCGTGCTTTGGTCTGAACATGTTCAGGAAGGATGCTTTTTTGCCCATCGGATTCAGCATGTTCAACAGCAGCACCAAGCAGTTCGATCACTTGTCGAGCGTCACCAGATGGGGCCGCAGACGTAGCGATCAGTTTGAGCAGTTCTTCATCCCACGATTTGGGATTGAGTGCAGCTTCTGCACGTTGACGTACAATTGCCAGAAGTCCTTTCATGTCGTAAGGTGGTATCGGCAGGTGGTTGGTGTGGCCAAATCTGGATATGACCGCGTTCTCAAGGACGTCGAGGACTTGTTCTTGACTGATGAGTATGAGGGATAGTGTGCCGCTTCCATCTTGATCTTCGTCAATACGGAGCAATTGGTAGATGAGGTCGTTCCCAGACTTTCGCAGCAAGTGGTCCACTTCGTCCAAAACGATGATCAAGTGGCGTCCATTGTTTCTCAACAATTTTCTCAAACTGCTCAACAATTCACCCATTGAAAGCCCACGGTCTGGGTGACCAGGGTCGAGGGACTGAACGATACGTTGTGCGACTCGAACGTTTGTTGTCGCATTTCGGCAATTGATGTGGACGCTTCGAAGCGGCCGCTTATTTCGCAGATGGTGTTCAATATCTCTGCAAAACGTTCGTGCAAGAAGTGTTTTTCCACTTCCAACAGGGCCAGTAATGACGACGTTTGCGCTACCGTTTGGATGAGCGATGGAATGGAATTTTCCTGCCAGAGTTTGTTGAATACTCTCCCGTCCCACCATCGCCTCTGGAATGTAATCAAAGTCCAAAGGATCAGGGTTCAGGAGGATGAATCCTGAACCGATTCGGTCGAGATAGTCGCTCATGCTGATTGCATCTTGATGCCAACCGTTCTTGAACACTCGCTCTTTTCCAAACGAAAATCGGGTGTTGTTCAAGGGATTTCATCGAATTGATATCCGAGTTCCCACTTTTTCTCGCCGAGTGCAACTTCGAGCTCGAACGGTGTGATCAATGGTTTAGCATACTTGACGGCATCATCGATAGCGATTCGGGGGCATGCTGTGTTGACGAAAGCATCAACTGGATAGAAATCAATCAATTCAGGGCCGACATGTTCGAGAGCCAGAAGATATCCTTTCTTTCCATGCTTTTCCAACAAGCGCTTCATTCGAAGGGCAAGTGTTCGTCGCATTTGTCCCGGTTTTTCTCCAATAAGAATTCCGAACTTTTCTGCGTCCATGGAGGACATGATCAATCCAAAGCGCTGACGAAGAATTCGTTCGATACGTTCGAACGACATCTCGATAGCATCGCCGGAATATGGGTCGAGCATAGCGAGTGGTTTTCCTGTGTGAAGGACCAATCCAATCGGATGGAAGTCGCCGCTTCCGAGGAAGAGGTAGTGTCCAATGGTATCATCATCACCAGAATAATTGCAACCCAAAACTTGTCCTGGGAAGGTGAGTCGTGCGCCTCCCATTGGAATCGTCACGTCAAATCCGGCTTGTTCCAAGCGGTCGTGGAATTCTGGTAAGAGATGCAAGTGTTGTATGCTTCCAACCAACCCAAGTTTGGTGTCTTTCAAAGGTGTCATACGTCCAACTGCGTCCATGAAGCGTTCTTGCGCTTCTTCCTCGCTCAATTCGCCCGTTGATTGCTCAGCCATTCGCTTCTTGGCGATGTCCAAATGGGCGTTGAGCATGGGAATGACAGGAGCGAGTTCAGGATCTCCGTCGTAGGTGACGTCGATGAACTGCGTTGGCATTCCTGAATCGATGTTCATTTGCGAGTGGCCCATGTGAGCAACAAGTTCCACGCCCATCATTTTCATTTTATCATGGACCAAATCACACGCTCCATAGCATGGATCAGCAGCGAGAACAACCTTTGCTCCTGAACCAGATTCAATCTCGTCCATCATTTCCAGCGCTTGCATCTTCAATCCTTCAGGGACTTGAAGTGCGATAAGCCGGTTGTCGTTTTTCTGAATACGCTCGATGAGTTCTTCCAGTTGGAAATCGTGTCTGTCCAAATCCATCAAATCACCTCGTCGAGTAGAACGACTTTACCGTCCACCATTTCGAGTCGAACAATGGATGAAATTTCAATGTGCGGATATTTTTCTTGAAGTTGAGCCAATCCCGGCCCCTTTTCGACGACCACAATGATTGCCTCAACGACCGCACCAAGAGATTCAACACCTCGGATGATGGCATCGAGGGTACCGCCTGTCGACAACACATCATCGACGATGAGGAGTCGTTCGCCTTGTCGAATGTCATTGAGAAACATTTCACCCTTGGAGTACCCTGTTGATTGGTCGATGGCAAGTTCTCCTTCAAATCCATAAGATCGCTTTCGAACAACGACCTGGGGTCGGCTGTTTCTCATCGAGAGTGGGCTTGTCAGTGGAAGTCCCATCGCTTCAATCCCCAAAACGAGGTCAATTGAATCCCAGTTTACAGCGTTTTCAATCAATTCAACAACGGCGGTAAGGACCGACGGCTCGAGACGAGGAACTCCGTCGGTCAAAGGGTGAATGAAATACGGGTAGTCACCTTTCCAGATGATGGGCGCGGCGAGAAGTGATTCCTTCAATCGCTGCAATGGATTCGACATGGTTCCACTTCGTCGCATCAAAGTTCGGAGAGATACTCGACGTATTCGTCGGGTTCGAGCAGATTCTCCATGTCGAACTGGAACGGTTGGAGAACCAGAATCCAGCCGAGATCGTATGCGGACTCGTTGACGAGATCTGGGTTGATTTCAACTTCTCCGTTGACTTCGGTGATGGTGCCTGAGAACGGTGCTGTGAAAGCAATTTTCTCTTCTCCTGTCCATAAGGAGAACATGTCTTGACCTTCATCGACCATGGTCTCAGCTTGCGGGAGGATGACTCGGAGGACTTCTCCAATCTCAACTCCCATGAATTCGCTGATACCGACCATGATTTTCTCATCGTCCTTCTCTTGGTACCAGAGATGATCAATCGAGTACTTTCTGTTGTGTGCTATGTTAAATTCGACGACTTCTTCATCCAAGTCATTTCACCTAGTACGCGGCTCAAACAACTCCTATATGAACCATCGCTAGATTCGTGGTGATGTGGCCATAGCACATCCATTAAGTGAGGACCCCTCTTAGGTTTCAACGGTGAGAGTTTGGACTTCAAAACAACCGATGAACAAGACATGATTCGAGAAATGGTACGCGATTTTGCCGAGACGGTTCTTGCACCGACCATAGAGCACCGTGACCAGACGCAAACACCACCTTCGGAGGAATGGCAGCAATTCCTCGAACTGGGCTTGCAAGGGGTCACTGTCCCCGAACAATACGGTGGAATGCCAGTTGACGACATCTCTGAGTCGATCATCGTCGAGGAACTTGCCCGAGTTGACCCCTCCTTCTCTGTCATGTTTTGTGTTCACGTTGGATTGTGTGCCAAAACCATTGCTCTTCACGGAGACGATTATCAGAAGGAAACATACCTTCCTCGGCTCGCAGAGGGCGAAGTAGGTGCATACTCACTTTCAGAAGCAGGTGCAGGTACGGATGCTGCTGCAATGACTTGCAAAGCAAAGCTCTCCGACGACGGAACACATTACATCCTCAACGGGGAGAAGATGTGGGTCACCAACGGTGCTCAAGCCAAGATCATCGTTCTCTTCGCAAAAGACGTCGATCATCCAGACTACGGTGTAAAGAAGCACGGTGGAACAACCGCATTCATCGTCGACTCCTCCTTTGAGGGATTCTCTGTTGGCAAGAAGGAAGACAAACTTGGCATTCGTTCATCCGATACGTGCACACTTGTCCTCAAGGACTGCAAGGTTCCTGTTGAAAACATCATCAAGGGTGCTGGGAATGGTTTCCCGATCGCTATGAATGCTCTTGACAACTCACGTATTGGTATTGCAGCACAGGCCCTTGGCATCGCTCAGGGTGCTTACGAAGCATCGCTCAAGTATGCACATGAGCGTGAAGCCTTCGGAAAACCGATTGCTCATCACCAGATGATCATGGGCTATCTCGCCGATATGGCGACTCGAATTGATGCAGCACGCCTTCTCGTCTACAAGGCATCATGGGCAAAACAACAGCATTACGAACACGATGGACCACGTCATACCAAGGAAGCGAGTATGGCCAAACTTTACGCAGGTGACACAGCGATGTGGGTCTCAGAGCGTGCAATCCAGGTCCATGGTGGATACGGCTACACCAAAGAATTCCCTGTTGAGCGATTCTTCCGAGATGCAAAGATCACGCAAATCTATGAAGGAACGCAAGAAGTACAACGAATCGTTGTTGCTCGAAGCCTTCTATGAGTAATCGAAGTCAGTTGCTGTGAAAACGGCTCGCTTTCGTCCAACGTTCCAATTGGTGATCTGTGCGACCGCCTCAAGAGAGTGATTCGATTGGAACGCCTGAACCTCTTCATTGGCTTCGAAAGGTAGTTGCAGTTCGACTTCAATGTCCCGGTTCTCTGAGAGTGTTCCGATCACCGTCATTCCGTTCTTCATTGACCCTTGACCCATGAGTGTCTTCTCGACCGATGAGACGAGAATCTGGCACGATTGTTTTGGTGATTGAGAAATCGCTTCACGGCGTTCGCTGCTGAGTTTCATACCTTCCAATAACTCGATGAATCGTGCATGTCCGACGGGGCTTCCATCTTCCTCAAGGAGAATTGGTTCTGGCTTTGCTTTTGCAGCCTCTTCCTCTTGGCGAGCCTGTTCTTCTGCTTCCCGTTCAGCAGCCTCTTTCGCTTGTTGTTCTTCCAACAATCGTTGTTTTTCAGCCTCCTGCTGACGAATGAGCTCCTCGGCCTGCCTTCGAGCCTCTTCCTCTATTTCTTGGTCGAGCTCTTCGAATTCGTCAGGTTCTGGTTCAGGCTCTGGTTCTTCAATACCGCTCGGAAGGCCAATTGTCTCAAAATAGGTGTGAAGATCCGCAACGGTCACGTTCCCGTCCTTGTCCATGTCGAGGACGGACATGAGCCCATTGATGACCCATCCAGGAGGCTGTGTACCAGTGGTTCGCTGAAGTGCATCTGAGAGTTCAGTAGGCTGAATAACAGCATCCATGTTTGAATCGATCATCTGAATGATTTCTGTTCCAGTCAATCCGGAACCGAGAAGCCAGCTTGTGAATTGAGTATTCAATTGACCAATCATTGGGTTGGTGGTGACCATTTCCTTGATGTGCTTCTCCATTCTTGCTTGAAGGACCTGTTTAACAGCCATGGATTCACGTCCAGTTGACACTTGCGTGTGGTTGGACTATCAGGTTAGGGGAATTGAAGTTTTGGCCAACGCGATGTATCTTCGGACTGCCATGCTAACGTGCAAAGGAGTGTATCGATTTCTTCGATTGTTGTCAGATTCCGTGCAACTTGCTCATAGAAAAGCCACGACTTCAATGCTCCAAGTTTCGGTCCTTGTGGAATGTTTGTTTGCTGCATTATGTGTGCTCCTGAAGCCAAAGGCTCAACGTTCACATCAATGTTCAATTGCAGATAACGATCCAATCTTCGCTGAACATCGTCCTCTGAATAACCAAGAGAGGTAGCGTCTCGAGCAAACATCTTTTCGATGCTGAGGTGTTGCTCGCCCCAGGTTCCCATGACAACGGCAAAAACCCGCATCATGGACTCCGTATCTTCAGGTAGGTGGCCTAATTTGGCGTGGCGAAACAGAAGTCGTTTCTTCTCCTGACTGCTCAAGCGAAGTCTCGCAGCGAGTTGTTCACAATCCTTTGATGTAAAGTCTCTGAGCAATACGACCAATCGATCGATGACATCACTTCCTTCAAGTTCGTTGAGGAGTTTGATTCGCACATCGTCCTGCTCCCAATCCAAGTCCAAGATTTGTTTCAGAATTCCATCATCGGCCATTCGTTGAACGATCTCTGAGGCATGTCGCCCCAAGAGAATACGCTTGAACTCGGACCAAATACGCTCACTGGCGATTCGTCCGAGCATGGGTTTTGTAGTCCGTAATGCATCTGCAAGCTGACGTTCTGGCCACCAAATGCCTGCTGCGCCTTGGTCCATGAATCTGTATGAACGCATGATGCGTAGCGCATCTTCGGACAATCGCTTCGTGGCATCTCCGACTGAACGAATGCGTCCGTGTTGCAAATCTCCTTGTCCATCGAATGGATCGTAGTACACAAGATTCACTGGGTCAACAGCGAGGGAATTCATTGTCAAATCTCGGCGTGAGAGATCGACGAGCAATGAATCACCCCACTGAACTTCATCCGGCCTTCGACCATCGTTGTATCCGAATTCTGTTCGTAGTGTTGTGACTTCGTAGGAATCACCTTGGTTTCGGAACGTGATTGTTCCGTAGCGTTCACCGGTTGGAATTGTATCAGGATAGGCCTTCATTTCATCGGGAGTCAATGTTGTTGCAAGATCGAATTCAACGATGCTCGTTCCCAACAATGCGTTTCGAATCGCACCACCAACAATCCACACATCGGCGTTGTTTTGATGAAACCACTTGATGACTTCGACCAGTGATTGCGGTAGTTGTTGAACCATGGCAGACAGTGAGGGAAGGAGGGGCAATCCTTCCATTCCGCGTGCAGGTTCCATGTCGGACATCCAACCCTGCGTGTTCATACAAGACAAAGCATTATCCTGTGGATTCATTTGGACGAGGCATGTCTTGGGCAGGGGAAGATGTACGCCTAGTACCAGTTGAATGGCTCAAAGCCCATGAGGAAATCAAACCCAAGAACATGGAGAAACTCCTTGAAATGACGCTACGTTGGGATGGTTTCACGAAGCCTCTGATTGCAGACAAGGCTACTGGGACAATCCTCGATGGGCATCATCGATACGCAGTTGCACAACGACTCGAGCTTGCCCGAATCCCTGTAGTGTGCATCGATTACTTGGAAGATGATTCGGTTGAACTGGAATTATGGCCTGCCTCTGGTCTGGAATCAATTACGAAACAGGACGTCATCGACATGGCGCTTTCTTCAAAACTTTATCCTCCAAAAACGACACGTCATCGCATCTCTGACCATCTGCCCCCGATTCATGTATCGCTCGAGCGGCTGTCGCTGCTTACGCCGAGTCAACCTGACGCGAACGAATCGTAGATTTCCACAAATGATTTCCATTGCTCGTTGTCACAGTTGGGTAATTCGGTTCCAAGGGAACATCCAAGACTGCATCATGCATAACGGAATTACGTGCAAACATGACTCGAGCTTTTGTTCCTACCTTTCCTTTCAGCGTTGATTTTAGTTGTTCAGCATTCGTGACTCGAATGGCATCAACAGCAACAAGTTCGTCACCAACTTGCAGGTGTTCTCGGACAGGAGAATGTTGCATATGGCTGGTTACTTTCAGTTTGTTTCCTTGAGAACGGACATGGACTCCGAGCCATCCTTGTGCAAAGTGTTCCCAGACGACAGATTCCGTACCCTGCTTTCGTTTTGGTTCATCCGATGGTTTGTAGTCCAAGCCAAAGATTGAGAAGGCTCTCGAAAGATCGAGATTCCCTGCCTCTTTGGTGATATCATCGAGGAAGCTACCAAGCCTACGTCCACCGGTCAACGATGTCAGGGCTTTGCGAATATCGTTGTATTGGACACCGCGCTTTGAAGGTTCCTCAACGTGGATGTTGTGCTTGTCATACAATGCTTTCATCAAATCACAGACACCGTTTTCTCCCTTCGAACGTTTTCTTAATTCTGCATCGAGCGCAAACATCGTTAATTCTCCTTCGAGGTAATATGAAATCTGTGTTTCTCGCGAGTAAGCATGGCTTCTATAGAGATGAATCCATGCTTCATGACTTGCTTCACAGAGTGCTTGGCAAGTGGACCCGCTACGCGTGTGATGTCGCTTGAGCTTCCGCTTCATATCAGCAAAGTAATCTTCAGCACTCCATGCTCCCGAACGTAGACACATGATGTCACCGATCCATGATGTGGCTCCTTCGAACCACCAAAGTAAATCGGTATTGACTTCTCTTTGCAAGTCATAATCCAAGAACAACTTTGGGCGAAGCCGCTTCACGTTCCATTGGTGAACGTATTCATGGCTAAAGAGGCTGACAAGGTCTCGATAGTCCTCTACATGGCCTGGCTGAAGGGATGTTCTGGGCACCATCGATGTTTGTGAGTTTGTGTGCTCGAGACCACCACGTCCTCCATCGGTGAGGTGGAGGATGGTATGATACGGTTCATCAAGTGGGCCAAACAAGGCATGATGCTCTGCACTGATGTTCTTGATGTCATCAATAAATCGTTCAAGCATGACTTCATTCGGCTTGTATCCGCCTGCATCCCAGTAGTGAAGTGCGTGATTTCGTCCGCCGACGGTAAATCGATGAATCTCGTTCGCATTGCATTCTGCAATACCATCAAGCAGTGCATCACGATGTTCAGCAGTAAACGTGTGACGTTGTCCCGAACCATGGGGCGATGTCTGTTGAAACGTGAGCTGAGTAGAAACATTCCAATCGGTAGGTAGCGTGAATTCGACAGTATGCGTTTGATTCATGCGTTTTGCATCGATTCCAGAGGTTGGGAGGAACCATGTAAACGGAGGCATCATGTGCAAGTGTGTGTCATCGAGATGATTCGATCGAACCGTGTTTTCAACACAGAGCAATTTGTAGTGAATGCAGACCTTGGCGAGCGATGAAACATCCTTGATGACAATGGAATCAACATCCTTCCGTACAACATTCAGTGGGTTACCCTCGCCATCTGTTGCTTGCAAATGTGAGACATGTTGAATGGGTTCGCGCAAAAAGTACGAACCAGGAACCCAGCGTGGGAACGAGAGTTTCAACGAGGAGGCTGTGAACGGGGCCTCAACATCAATTTCCACGTCCAAGCGTTGGTCACTCGCATCGGTGGCATCAACTCGAAAGACGACGTTAGAACGTGTCATATTGAATCCTTGGTCTATGAAGTGTATAGGTTCTGTGCTGCACTCAGGACAAGTTCATCATCCGATTCTGATATCAATCGCTGAGCGAGTTCTTGCATTGCAGGTTCTTGCTGACGATGCAGCAACCGCTCAAGGAGTCTTGATTTATCGATGCTATCAACTCGATTGTCAAACAACAATTCCATTCGCAATGCATCGCTTTTTGCGTCATTGCGACCAACGAGCCAGCGGGCCACGATGGAGGTGCAATCTCCATCGATGAGCGTACGAAGTCGTTCATCATCCGCTTCTTCCACAGCATCCTTCAACGATTGAACCAGAAATTTCCGTTGCGAATTGGATTTTGATTTCATGAGATCGAGTACATTCGGCAATCGTTGCTCTAAGGCAATCGGGACAGCGAGTTTCCACAATGCGTCATCTTGGTTGATGGCGTTTTGAAGCGAGGTATTCTCCTTCTCGGTCAATTTCATTCCAAGAAGAGTAGCAGCGGCTTGTCTGCGAACATCTGGATGACTGTCTTTGAGGGAGCCGAGTAGATGTGATGCGTTTGTGTTCACTTCAGTAGCGTAGGTCCGTACAACATGGTCTTCTGCCATTTGGAACGCAGCCAATTCGGATTCAGTTACTTCCCCACTGGAAATGAGTTGATGCACAGCACGTCGAACAACAACATCGTCGTTGCTGTTCAGTAATTGGCGAGCAAGTTTCGCAGCTTCAGTTGCATCGTGGATCGACTCGAGCACAGTTGCAACGCAACGTTGGGCATCAAGTTGGTCACTGTTTGCCAGTTCGACGAGAAGATGTGGTGCATGTTTTGGTGCCCACCTTCGATACGCTTCAATTGCCTTGTTGCGAAACCAAATATCCTTGTCATCAAGGAGTGGAGCGAAGGCTTCAACGCTCTCGTATGCATCGGAGTCGAAGAGAATTCGAACGGCCCTCCTTCGCTGTCGAACATCCTTATGTTTCAACTTGGCAATTGCGGACTGAATGTTTGCAACCATAGTTCAGCCTCATGGTGTGAATTCGTCGAAGCGATAGCCGGTTGAATCATCTTGATCGATGTCGCCAGGCCGAGCTAGCGTCGGTGCAAACATGAGTTGTATCATCGGCCATAATTGGACAAAGTGTCGCATGTTTGCGGTAATGAATGCCTCTAAATCACCTTCATCAGCATCCATCATGTTCCGCAATTCATCTGCAATCGTTCCGAGTTGTTGCAGTTCATTGGCACCGCAGAGGTCCATTTCGTGACATGTTTCGATTAACGTTTCAATCAAATCAGCAATTTCCAAGGCGGTAAGGGGTTGCGGTTCGCTTTCAACAATGTCGACTGGTCCAAATGAAACCGGACCGAGTGGGGTTGGATGCAAGGCATCGAACTGGCGTTCATTTTTCATCAATTCTTGATGATGATGATCGCCGATTGGAGCGATGACAAAACCTCCCTCAACGATTCGCTCTTCCATCCACGTCGGTACAGAAAGAACACTACCTGTGATGAGGATGCGACTGAGATCACCGGGTAGTTCAATTGGAGCAACATCAATCGATTCGACATGTCGGAGATCGATTGTCGGCCAACCGTTCAACGCATTTGCGGTATGGCGAATGATTTCCTCGGAGGGGTCGATGACGATGACACGTCCTTGTTCACCTACGATGGTTGCGATGAGTGCTGCAATGTAGCCTCCTTTGGAGCCAACGACAAGCACCTCATGTCCCTCATTTAATTCGAGATGATGCAGGAGCGTGACGATCATGTGCGGTGCAGAAATTGTTTTGACACCACCGTTTTCGGTTTCCATAAAGACAACCGGGCGGTCGTGAAAGAAACCATCGAAATCATACGTTGTAAACTGGTCAAGGTGAAGGCCGCACATGGCTTCACGCACATGTTGAGGCACTTCGATTCCTGAATCGGAAATCCGGTCGAGTAGTTCCCGCATTTCCTCCATGCGATGTTCACCACGCTGACTCATAAAAACATGAGCGAACTAAGAGATGTCTTCTTGGATGCGCTTGAGAATTTCTTCAGGATCTTGGCGAATGTCCAACTCTGGGACGTTTTCTGTATCCGATGGTAATTCTTCAGCGATGTTTTCTTTGATTCGTTTAATCAGTCCAGCAAAGGATTCCGTTTGGTATGTCTCTTCCTCATCCATATCCGATTCCATGGTTTCGACAATGGTTCGGGCTTGTTCCACCGTTAGCCGAACATCGGTCATTGACGAAAACATATCGTCCATGAGGATGCCTTCGATTTTCGTGAGGTGTTCCGAAATGGTCGCTCTCGCAAGACCAAGTTGCTCAGCCAATTCAGTAATTTTGATTCGCTTGGGCAAATCGTAGTAGCCACGGTCGTAAGCATACTTTGCCAATTTTAATTGACGTTCCGTCAAGACTGATTCGTGATTTTGCGGAGTCAGCTTGAGTGTGCGTGCGCTGGTGCGGTCGGGTTTTGCAATGAGTCGCAACACACCTGAGAGGAGTCGCAACTTCATTGAAGAGCCTTGGAGAATGTATGTCAACCCTTCCTCGTCAAATTTCGAGCCTGCAACGGCAAATGTTCCGTTGGTTCGGGCGTTGAGAATCGGCACAGGATGTATGACTCTGCAAATGACCAAATGTCCTTCATCAGGCTGTTCAGCCTCTTGAATTACTTCCAGTACTTCGAGTGCATCGATGCCTTCCAGATCGTCAATTTTGTGCCCATCGTGAAGATGAAACTTGAACAAGCAGCGTATGTCTTTCGGAGCGCGTTTGATGTAAGACAAGAACTCAATTCGACGTGCAATCGCTGGAATCTTTTCCAGCCCGACAGCACCGAGGCGGTCGATTTTCCAAAAAAAGGAGACCTCCCGCATGTTGGGCACTCACCCTTCATCAAAATAAGGGATACTACGGTAGGTTTACCTCATTTCCAACCATCCAAGGAAGGTTGCAATCGGTAAGAATATGGCAAGCAGCATGTTGATTCGTTTTCGTTGATTTCGCAGTCGTTCGGGCAACTCAGGGGCGATTTCGATGGCAGAAGTGTACCTCGACTGTCGAGTTTTTGGGAACTGATCGTCGAGAATGTTGAGGACCTTTGCTCGCAACTCGGGTTGTCGGCTGCTGCTGATACCACGACCGACCATGTAACGAACTGGAAATTCATTGGTCAGAGAAGTTGTACGACTGAGGAGTTCTTCGACTCGACTTGAGTCATGGAGATCAATACGCACGGTTCGGCCATCACTTCGAACATGGCTTAGAATACGCCACTTGCCTTGACCTTCGTCCATCCCCTCGAGTGCTTCCATGGTCCGTTGGAGCGGCGGGATGTCTGAGGCGACAGGACGTTCTCGTTTTGCAAGAAATGGTCCTAGGAGAATTCCTCCAACCAGTGGGAAGATGGTGATGAGGTAGACGATACGCATCAATTCATCGGGGCTTGTCAAGGCTGATACCAAAGCTAGACTGAACCCGAAATACAGGCCAAGAAAGGCGCCTGCTTGTAGGCCAAGCCACAGACCAACCGGCTCTGTTGAAGGCTCCGCCATAAACCATGGTAGGTTGTAAGTGAAATGAAACCGTCGATTCGTCAAGAATTAAAGGATGTGAAGATAAGGCAGAACCATGGAACGCAATGGTCTCGAAACAAGAACCCGGGACCAAAAGGTCGGCTTGTGGATAGGAGGCATTAGTTTCTTCTTTCTCGTATCTTTCTTCCTTGCACCAGCCATGGTTGAAGCAGACACCATTGGCGAACTTTCGGGGCGAGCCAACATGCTTGACTTTCACAAGGAAAACGACCAAAATTTCACATGGACCGATTTGAATGTCTACAGTGCAGCAATCTATGCATTTGGGGATTTGAACTGCCACAACAAACACGAGCGTTCATGGTCGATTAATGGTAATCAAATGCCGGTTTGTGTTCGCGACGTCGGAATTTTTGCAGGCTTAGCACTTGGAGGCTTCATCTATTCACGTCGTGGTGTTAACCGTTGGACAATACGAGACACATTCCTCTCAGTCTTGCCTGATGAGCAGTTGAACCCAATTTACCGAAAAAATCGTCGGACGATGCTCTTCATTGCCATTGGTGCCATTTGTGTCATCCCAATGGCAGTGGATGGATTCACGCAGCTTTTGACCGATAGGGAATCAACTGCATTCCTCCGATTGGTGACCGGGATTCCCTTTGGACTCGGATTGGGACTGTTCTTTGCTGCAGCATACAGCGCACGACCAAACAAATTCGACAAGCCATCTCAGGTCCAATTACCAGGAAACGTTCGATTCCAGCGACCTCCTCAGGAAGAAGAGTGATCGGGCGGAGGCATGGACCACCACACCAGCAATTGTTCTGCATTCTCTGGAACAGGACAATTCTCATGGCCACTCGTGAGGATGTGCAGGCGTTCAATGGTGTTCTCAACCGCCTTGTTGAGTTGTGTGTTACTCTGTTTGAGAATATCTTCCAGAGCCTTTTCCCAAGGCGATTCAGGGTTGTTTTTCCTCCATGTCGAGAGTGCAACTCGAAACGGCCACATGGCAAGGGTCAACCGGGCAAAGCCAATCCAAGCGTCACGAAGCTTGAACACCTGACCCTCGGCGAATGGGATGTGATTTTGCTGGCGATGAATCCAGTTTGCTTCTTCCAACCATTTGACCAGACGTTGCGTGTGACGTTGCGTCACCATCCGATGTGGTCCTAGCGATTTATGCAATCGAGGAATCTCACACGATCCTGCCATCAGCGAGAGTGTTCCGAGAATGGACCAGCTCGAACGGGCGAGTGGATTACTTGGAACATCCGACTGTCGAGCCTGGCCTGAATCCCATTCGTCCTCAGCCGTTTGCATCCACTGCGCTGGCGACTGTCCACTGAGCCAACCGATGTGAACGGAGGTGCGCTCCATCGGTGCACCCGGGAGTCGAGTCTGTTGCTGAACATCGTGGGCCAGTTTGTTGAGTAAGTATCTATCGACTTTATCTGCATCAACGTTCAGAGGGGCCGGCCTTCTATTGAAAAACTGCCGTAGTTCACGCCTTAGTTTCTGGCGTAATTCATCCAGTCCTCCTTCGTTGAGGATTGGACCGACGATGCAGCATTTGTCAAATGGAGGAGCGACTTGAATTTCGCCAGTAAAGAGGTCATTGAATCCTTGACGTATGGTTTTCTGAATTTCAGGTGTTTCGAAGTACTCCTGCTTATCGCTACTCATTCGCAATGTAGCATGTTTAATCCGCTCAATGGCCCGGTCAGGGTCGCAATCAATCCATACCACAAGATCGGGTATCATCGATGCGGAATTCACTTGGCAAACGGTATCGATTCCCAATTCTCCAACAACGCCTTGGTAGATTATGGAAGAGTGGATGTTCCGGTCTGAAACCACAACCTCTCCTCGTTCAAGTCGTGGCTTAATCCACGTGTGCGAGTGATCGAGGCGGTCAGCAGCAAACAAGCCAGCTTCTTGCAGTGGCGTCTTATCTCCGACTTTGACGGCTTCGAGTGCCAGTTTTCCAAGGTCGCTATGTCGGCGAGGCTCATGGGTTCGATGAACCTCATTGAACGGATAATAGGCGAGAAGTTCTGTTAGAATCCTTACAGCCTCGCCTTTGCCTGAACCATCTCCGCCTTCGACGGTAATGAGGTACATCACTCCACCTCGGCGGCTTGGAATTCATCCCTTGCAAGAATCATGAGTCCCATTCCACAGAGAATCAAAAAAGGTCCAAAGACGATGAATCCACGACTGAACAAGGCAAATCCTGCAAGATATTGCGTTCTTCGATAATTCTTGGCGCTGCGAGTGTCAACTGCAGCCTTGAGTCCAACAACCCCGGCAAGAATGGTCACGAGTGCAATCCCTGTCGAAAGTGCAACAGCATTCTCCAAGGACCAACCTGAATTTGACTGCCTGAAGTCTTCCTCAACCGTTCCGTTTCCTTCAGTAAGCGTAAACGGTGCTTGTGTTGCTGAATCGGGTGTAAACGTACGCTCGACCGTCACATAGGACTCCATTGAAACGCGCAATATATACGATTCAGGTGGAACGTTTTCGAAGTTGTAGTATCCATACGAATTGGTTTGTGTTTCTTGAATGAGGTTACCGCTTTCTTCTTTGATCAATTGAATCTGAACGCCTTCCATTGAATCCCCGGATTCAGCCTCAAGGACGATACCGTAGACATCAACAGCATCATCGCCTTCTAACGTGTTGTTCAGCAACTCAGCAGGGTTTCCTTGTAGGAGCAACAATCCTGTAATGATACCAAGGACACTTCCGATGAAGATAAGAGATGAAGCAAGGGCAAGAAGACCATTTGAATCGTCGATGAGAAGTAAATCCTCACCTTCTGTTGTTGCCGCCTGAACTTCAGATGTTTGAACAACCAATTCTTCAGGTTCATCTTCCTCCCCTGACAGTTTGCTACGAACGCGTGCACGCAGTGCTTCACGTCGTTCGTTTATGTCCATTCAGAACCCTCTCGTATCCTATGGTGCGCGATAAGCCACACACCCCATTGTATCCGCGCATGCAGACCTATCGTTTCAAACGCACGCTTTCATGAAGGCCAAGAAAGCCGACGAAAATAAGAGCGATGACGGTGAACACTGCACCGACAACGACTGGGCCGAATGTTGATGGCTGGACTTCTTCAAGGGGCTGCGTCGTCTCAGTTTGATTCACTTGAACGTTCAACCAAGAGCCTTCCCTGAGTCCAAGCTCCAGCAGGCGCCCAATGTGTGCGAGTGATTCTGCGGACACCTTGTCAGGGGTGTCCTCATGTGTGTGCCAATAGCCTTGCCAAGCCGATGCATTCTCGCCGTAACGAATGTCGATAAAATCGATTGCAGGTATGCCCACGTTGATCATCGGTACATGGTCGTCGATGACACCATCGGTGGTCGAAAAGTTGACAATGTCAAGTCCAGGGTTTCCACCACAATCTGTGACGTTATCGATAAGACCCAAGGGTCCAGCGAGTGTGCGAGCAGCATCCCACAAACGATCACCCTTCTCGTCTCCGACGTACGGAGGGAAGGTCCGATAAATCTTCAAATCTGCATCGCCGATCATGTCGACCAAAAGGAACGCATCAATACGAGAAATGTCTTCATCCGTGCGATTTTCTGCCCATGCTTTTGCTCCAAGCATCGATGGCGTAGGGCCTTGGTCCTCAGCATCCGTAAGGAGAATCCATACTTCGTGCTCCAAGTTCATTGTTGGAAGGATTCTTGCTAGCTCCCACAGAACAGCAACTCCACTTCCACCGTCATTGGCTCCTGGAATAGGCACATTGGTCATGTTTTGATCGGGGTCTCGCTCAGCACGGTCCCTCGAGTCGTAGTGGGCAGCGAGGACCACAACTGGCCCTACTTCTTCCGCATCCGCAGGAACAAGTCTTCCCTCAAGATTGGTGAGGTTGTATCCATCCCAATCATGAGGGTCCAAGGCCCAATCAAATTCGGGTCTCGTCTCCATGAACCAATTACGGAGGTCTTCTGAGGCATTGCTTCCTGGTACTCTCGCACCAAAATTAATCTGTGTGGTGACGCTTTCGTTGGCGCTCTGTCCATCGAATTCGAGAAGTTCAACGTTCGAGCAAATCTCTGCTGATGTCGTCCATGGAACGGCCATGGTCGTAACGAGAAGGGTGGTCAAAAACAGCGAAATCTTCAATCTTGAGCCCTCCATTGTATTGATGCTAAAGACGCGGGGTATTAAATACCTCATTTCCACACATTCAATTGTGATACAGCATCACATTTTCCAGAGGATTTCATATGTCTGAACGACGCTCTACACAAGCACTCTTTCTCGTCTTCCTCATGTTGACCTCCGTTTTGGGTCAGGCAGCAGCCAATGAAACACAAAACGATGTTGAAGATGCTGTTAACGAAATTGGGGTTGTGTACGGTGATTTGACCAACTTTAATGTCGAGACTGGGTCTGAATACCTATTGATCGAGGAGGATCAACCCGTTGTATCTGCAACATCGTTCATCAAACAAGCATGGATTGACGAAGGACGTCCGGGTGTTAATGACATTCGTTACCAGCCGACCATGGCGCGTTCAACATGCACACAACACGTCGTTGGTGATACGCTGACCGTGCCTATTTCAGGAGGTTCAACGAACGTATACGTTGCCAAAACGACGGCTACCGTTGCCTTCTTGGTTCAATCCGGACGAACCCTCTCATCCACTGTCTTGCAAAATCTCGCTTCGACATGGGACCAAACCATCTATCCGACCATGACCACATATTTCGGCAAAGACTACCAAGACGGGCGTGGGCTAGCACCTCCGGACAACGACAACAACTGTCAAGTTGAAATCGTCATCTATGACATCGACGGCGCCTACAATATCGGTGGCTACTTTTCCCCGGGAACGGCACCTACTCGAGACGTTGTCTACGTTGATTTCGCTGACATCACCTTAGCCTGGGGGAAGTCAATTATCGCTCACGAACTCCAACACCTTCTTCACAATGCACAGGATCCTTACGAGAATCTTTGGTTGGATGAAGGAAATGCGGACGTTGCGATTTACCTCTGCTTTGGAGCCGATGGAACCCTTGCTGGCCACCTAAACGGATGGACGCAACAATCCGATTTGAGCGTTCGATGGTGGAACCAGCGCAACGCAGATTACGGTGCAGGATTTGTTTTCACAATGTACCTCGCAGACCACCTTGGTGGCGGGCCAGCCGTTCGACAGCTTGTTCAGGATTCTGCTACGGGTGGTCTCGGTGTCGAAAACCTCGCTCTTTCGCCCGTATCTGGACAATCTGGCAAGATTGGTCGAACCATGGGTGAGATTTTTGCCAACTTCTCGATCGCAGCAACCATTGATTCGGATCAAGGCATCTACGGTTTCTCAAACCTCGATCTGAACCCTTCTTGTGGAGGTTCGACCTTCTGCCGAATTACACCTGCGGACACAAATTCAGATTGGTCAACACCGTGGAGTTCAACCGGTCACACGATGGAAGGATGGGGCATCCGTTCCTTCAAATTCACGCCAGGTGCTGCTTCGCCGGCTCCTCTTACGTTGAGGGTCACGTCTGATGTCTCCAACTTCGATGGTGTTTTGGTTTACAAATCAACAGCAGATGGTCTCTGGTCTACGCAGGACTTGGATTTCACCAACAACGTTGCAACTGGACTCATCCAAGGTTTCGGAAACCTCACCGACGAGGTCTATGCCATCGTGTGGTATGCTAGCACGATTGCAGATTGCGATTACACCTCGTGTGGGCCTTCATACCCACAGGGGACCATCGACATCGAAGCAGCACGCATCACCTCTCCAGCGACCATGATGCTGAATGGAACCACGCTCGGCGATCGTGATGGAGATGGTTCAGCCGATACCGTTCAAGTGAACTACTCCATTCTCTCGAATGCGTTCTTTGAGGACCTTGACGTCGACGCTGTCGTGCGTGACAGCAATGGAACCGTCGTTGACACCATCTCCACCCGTGTTCAAGCCGGTGGAGGCGTCCATGTGCCAAACAGCGTTTACTTCACAGCCAACAAGGACGACCAATACACTGTTCGATTTACGATGAAGAACATGCTTGGTGCGATACTGGATACAGAAACAACATCGCCTCAGGCATTGACCAACATGGCACCTGTAGCCAACGCTTCGGTTTCGACAAATCTTAGTCAGACCTATGAGAAGATCCAATTTACCGGGGACGGTTTTGATGCGTGGGGTCTGTCGCTCGACAACAATACTCTGCCGTACTTCGATCAACCCGTCGCTTATGCGTGGAATTTCGGGGACAACATGACCTCTGGATTGCGTTCACCACTGCGCTCCTTTGCACAAGCTGGACTCTACAATACGACTTTGCGTGTCATGGACGTTGGAGGAACGTGGTCGGATGTAAGCGTTAATCAAATCAACATCACCGATGAATCTGAACCCATTCCAATCATCACGGTCAACAACAACATTGTGGCCGATCGGCTGGAGATTCTCACCAATCAGCGTATCATCTTCTCAGCATACCAAACAGCGGACAACGTTCCATTGGAATTCTTGGACTTTGAGTGGGACTGGGGCGATGGTTCACCAGTGTCAAGCGGAACAGGGCTGTACACTGCAAATCACGAGTGGGGAGATGTCGTCGGCCCGAACCAAACCTACATTCTCACATTGACCGTTTCAGACGGCATCAACACTGGCCAGAAAACCATTGAAATCGTGGTCAACAACCGTCTTCCTTACCAAATTTTCTCGGACGAACTCACAACCTACACCTACACGCCGTTGCTCATGCCGGATGTCTTTACCGACGATGACGGAGAAAACCTCTCGCTCGGATGGGTGTTTGAAGGCGGTGTGAATCTCGACGGGGTTGAGGTTGACCGTGAAGATGACTTCTCCTCAACAGCATCTGCAGCCTTGTATCCAGCTCCTGCTTGGGATACGCCGGGCCTGAAGAACATCACCGTCACCGTTACCGATGAGGATGGAGGTATTTCGATTGCAGAACTACGAGTCAACGTCATCAACCAGTTGCCTGTTGCCAATTACATTGTCAAAGAGTCCGGCGCAACAGGCTCTCCGCAGATCGATTTCCTTGTAACAGAGGCACAGGTCAACGTCCCATACACGTTCGATGGTCGAACCAGTTTCGATGTCGATGGCACGACCGGTCTGTACACCGATTTGACCTTCAATTGGTCGTTCCCAGATGGTACATTCAGCAACAAGACGCTGCCTGCGTATTCCTTCTTGGAACCAGGGGAGCAAATCATCCAACTGGTTGTTACCGATGAAAACGGTGCACAAAGTACGCCAAAGGTCATCGTTGTTGTCGTTGCCAACCCTCTTCCCATCATTCAGTTGCAAATTCTCGATGCTTGGGTTGATGGGGAACTGCTCATGGATACCGATGTGTTCCCAGAGAACGGATTGCCCGACCAATGGTCGAGGACCTTTGACGAAAATGGTGTTAATGTCGCAATTCCTGGCGCTATGTTGTACTTCGACTCGAGTGGTACACGAGACGGTGACCAGCGATTCGAAGGAAAGTACGTGCCGCTCGAACAAGAATCTCCTGATTGGAATGGACTGCTTGAATACACGTGGGACTTCGGGGATGCAACGCCGATTGTACACGATCCGATGCCTTGGCATTCTTATGAACGACCAGGATTGTACACCGTGAAACTGACCGTCCGTGATGCTTTTGGAACGGGTGACGTTACTCGTGCAGAGTTCAACATCCACATCGATGCGCCCCCAGAGATTTCAGGCATTGATTTACCAGATGAAGTGTATGAAGACTTTTCAACAGCTGTGATTGTCAACGTATCAGACGCTGAATCACTCGCTGATTTGGTGTTCTATAGAGACCTCAACGTTCTCGATGGGTCGAATTCTGACAGGGATGAAGCCATCAGCAACGATCTTGTTGTTGAATGGGAGCAAGACATTCTCAGGGATGCCGATGGTGACGAAATTGTCGACAACGATTGGTTTGTCTCAACAAACACGCTCGTTACATTAGCAACGGTCGTTTGGGACGATCCAACAGATGCAATCCTCAAGGTGAGAGTTTGCGATGGTATGGGCTTGTGCGATGAGGCTCAAGCAGATGTGACCGTTCTACCAGAACAAGATGCAGATCCATCTCTCTCAGACTTTAGCTGGGACGAATGGAAGTCTTGGATGTCCGATGCAGGAAGCGATGCACTAGGCTTCATTGCTTTGATCCTTGCTGCCTTGATTCTTGGTTGGCTTGTCATGCGTCAACCGAATGAAATTGAAGAGGAAGCCAAACAGAATGCTGAGACATACGACGTTGAGCACGCAGATGATGGCGGGCTGCTTGGTATGGATCACCACTCGCCTCCACCTGCTCCAAAGATTCTCTCTAAGCAGGAGCGTAGGAACGATGAGAGTGGTTACATTCGACCTTTGCGACGTCGAGAGTAAACGAATGTCTCAAGAACCTCGTCGTCAACCTTGATTTAAGGGGTGAACGGATGTTGCAACGAAGAGCGGTTTTTCTTCTCTCAATTCTGCTCGTTCCTTTGCTGAGTGGTATGTTTGCACCATCCTTTGGTTCTGCTTCTGCAGCAATCGATGATTGCCAAGGAACGCTCTCTCCCATCGTATGGAACGAAACCATATCGAGACATGCTGAAGTCCCGTTCAACAATTATTGGGATCCATTCTACTACGAGGAGGATTGGGACGATGATGGTCGTGACCGAGGTCGCTCTTCTGAGCCTGTAAATTCAGGTGGAGAAAGCATCGATCCATCCCTCTCTCCTGAAGAGCCATGGATGTACAATGCCTATCATTCTCCAGTACCCGTTGATACGCTTACGACCAACATTGCTACAACGATGCTTGTTGGGAACGACAGCGCTGGGGCACTGCGAGTTAATCTCTCGAGTTCCCACAGAACGACCATCTGCGTCGAGATTCAAGGGATTGTTGGAAATTCAACCGTCCCTGCAAAAGCCGATGTGTACTTGATGACGACATCTCAATACGAACGGTACGAATGGTCCTACGATCGAATGCATGGAACCGATTATGATTTTTGGTTCGAGAGAGAAAGTCTGAGCGATGATGAATTTGTGACCGAAGTATCTCCTGAATGGGCAGCTTTCGATGTCACTGGATGGAAAACATACAGGGACGTTCACACCTATGAAAACACGGATTCTGTCGTCATGAGCGTAGCTTTGGACGCTCCTGAAGTCCATTCCTCACTCTTTTCTGGTACAACCTATCAAGAGTTTTTCATTGTGGTCGATGCGTGGGACAATTCACGAAGAGGCGATGCCGGAGCACAGGACAAGATCATTGCCGCAGATGTTGCGATTTCCACCGTTGAGCGCTCAATCGTTCTTCCAAACTGGACAGTTTCGATTGTCTTCTTTGTTTTCTTTGCAGCCATCATCATGGCACCTGTTCTCATCAACAAGCGTTACATGGGTGCTGGCTTGGAACCGAGCGTTGAAGCGCAAAAGCAACTCATGCCTTCACTGAATCAGAACTGAATCAGTATTCGAGAAGCGTCCAGGCGTCTCGTAGATCTCGGACGTTGATGAGACCCTTGTCACTGATTCTGTGTTCCATGGAAAGCGTTGCATAAACCATGGAAACGCCAAGGACTGGTGCGTGGATACGAGCCCAGTCGCCACCGCTGTTCACGGCCATGACGCTGTAATCGATACCTTCTCCTTTCAACTCGATTGCAGCATCAACGATTTGCAAAGCATCGAGATGAGAATGTGCAGTTGAGCAGAACTTCATCAAATCGCCCTTGTCGCGATTGTCGCGAACGAAGGATGCAATGTCTTCTGAATTTGGAGTACCATTGATGTCATGGCTTGAGTAAACGATTTTGCAACCCTTGTCTTTTGCAGAGGCGAGCAATCCATTGAGTGTATCCTCTTCGATCGAGGATTCGAGATCAATCCATGTGACACCGGATGTAATCGCATGTTCAAGGATTGCAATTCGTTCGTCCTCAGTGCCTGGGAAGAATCCACCTTCACGTGGGGGTCGAACGGTGAAAATGACAGGCACTGCAATGGAATCCTTGAGTTTCTGAATGGTCTCTTCAGCATTGACGGACGAGGCGTCTGAAATCGGCCACTCCGCTTCAGGAGGCATGACGCTCTTCGGCTCGCCCTCTTCTTGCTCAACCATGACCGGTTCTGGCTTTGTTAGGTACAATCGGTCGAATCGAACTTCGACGAGATCAGCACCAGCGGTTGATGCACGTGCGGCCTCATCGACCATGTCATCAACGTTGGTTGAGTCGAGTGCTACACAAATGGTCGGTTCTGGCATGACTTAACCGACCTTCGTCTTCTTCTTAACGCTCACGGATGGTGTACGATGGAATTCAACACTCAAATTACGGATTTTGGGAGGGTGTTTGAAGTGCGAAAAACGCTTTACGGAAGACTGCTCAAGGGGTATCTTTACATACCTTCGTCGGGCATGTTTAACAGTTAGAAGGAAGGCGTAAGCGACTCGACGCAAATCGGCCGACAGCGACGGAATTTTGACTGGATTTGATGAAATTATGGCAGACGATTATGATGCAGGAAGCATTCAAGTTCTCGAAGGACTTGAAGCCGTTCGAAAAAGGCCTGGAATGTACCTTGGCGACCCTCATGATGGTTCTGCTTTGCACCACTGCATTTGGGAAGTGGTCGACAACTCCGTCGACGAGCACCTCGCAGGCCATACAAAACAAATCGACATCGTATTGAACGACGATCATTCACTTTCCGTTCGCGATTATGGACGGGGCATTCCGGTCGGTATCCACGAAGAATTTGGAATTTCAGCAGCGGAAGTCATCATGACGAAACTGCACGCTGGTGGAAAGTTCGACAACAGTTCCTACAAAGTATCCGGTGGCCTACACGGTGTCGGTGTTTCCGCTGTGAACGCCGTATCTGAATGGATGGAGATGACCATTCACCGCGACGGTATCGTTTACTTCCAGCGGTACGAAGCAGGCGTCCCAGTCGACGATTTAGCAGAAATTGGTACCTGCAGCGACACCGGCACGCACATCGCATTCAAGCCGGATTTGACGATCTTCACCAATGTGACCGAGTTCAATCTCGAAGAAATTGACACCCGTGTGAGCGAAACCGCCTTCCTCAATGCAGGTCTCAAAATCACAATCCTTGACAACCGAGGCGAAGAACCGCATCAAACCGATCATCTATACGAAGGCGGACTTGCTGAATACGTTGGCCAACTCAACGAACGCAGGGAAGTCTTGCACGCTGATGTCATCACTATTTCAGGTGAAAAAGAAATCGAAAAAGGCCTTGTTGAGGTCGAAGTCGCTTTGCAATGGTCGGACGCATTCAGCGAATCGATTCGATGTTACACCAATATCATTCGAAACAAGGATGGCGGGACCCACATGTCCGGTCTACGGACTGCACTGACCAGTTCTGTCAATGCTTATGCCAAAAAGAAAAATCTCCTCAAAGGCGATTCACTCTCTGGAGACGATGTTCGTGAAGGGCTTGCTGCCGTTGTAAGTGTAAAGCATCCTGACCCTTCGTTTTCCTCCCAGACAAAAGACAAGCTTGTGAGCAGTGAAGTCACGGGTATTGTTCAAACCATTGTCTATGACAAGCTCGGAGAGTTCTTCGAGGAGAATCCTGCTGTTGCAAAACAGATCGTTGAGAAGGCACTCTTAGCCTCCAAAGCACGGGAAGCGGCTCGTAAGGCACGGGATTTAACACGCAGAAAAGGCGTTCTCGAAGGTGGAGGTCTGCCTGGAAAACTTGCCGATTGCCAATCGAGAGACCCGAGTGAGTGCGAAGTCTACCTTGTGGAAGGTGACTCTGCAGGTGGTTCAGCGAAAACTGGGCGGGATCGACGTATACAGGCTATCTTGCCGCTGCGTGGAAAGATTTTGAACGTCGAGCGACAAAAGCACAATGCTGCGAAGGTATTCCAAAACCAGGAAATCCAAACGATGATCCGTGCACTTGGAGCCGGCGTAGGAAACAACAGCGAAGATGAAGGCAGTTTCGACCCAGAGAAATTGCGTTACAGCAAAATCATCATCATGACGGACGCTGACGTTGATGGCGCTCACATTCGTACGTTGATGTTGACCTTCCTGTGGCGTTTCATGCGCCCAGCGATTGAACAGGGGCATGTCTACATCGCCCAACCTCCATTGTTCCAACTCTCGAAGGGCAGGGTAAGCAAATACGCATTTACAGATGAAGAGCGAGATGTCATACTTGACGAACTTCGAGGCGACAACCCGAACACAAAGATTGGTGTTCAACGTTACAAGGGTCTTGGTGAAATGAATCCGGAACAACTGTGGGAGACAACCATGAATCCTGAGACGAGAACCATGCTCAAGGTCACTGTCAAGGATGCAGAGGAAAGCGATCGTATGTTCGAGATTCTCATGGGCGAAGATGTTCCCGATCGTAGGGCGTTTATCGAGCGCCACGCAAAGGAGGTGACCAACCTTGACATCTGATGATGAGATAAATGAAAGTGGAGACATAGTTGAAACTGGAACAGTGTTGAACCGGTCACTGAACGATGAAATGAAGACGTCGTACATCAATTACGCTATGTCGGTCATCATTGGCCGAGCTTTACCTGATGCTCGCGATGGCCTGAAGCCAGTTCATCGACGCGTTCTCTATGGTATGC
>JBMYNT010000015.1:0-1391 GCA_049598575.1 Candidatus Poseidoniaceae archaeon
ACAGACGTCTTTGGTGTGGTCTCTGGATTTTGAATCGGAAATGACGATTTCGAGGTCAGGGTAGGTTTGCTGCGTAAGCCTATCGAGTACGATTGCCAACTCGTCAGCATTGTTGATGGTTGGAATCAAAATTGCAACCTTGTACGGCGTTCCATCCTCCTTGAGTACGGGCTCCACCATGGCATTGCGTGTTGGAACTCACATATCAAAAAGATGCTTCAAGCATCATCGTCATCTCGCTTGAGATGCTTGATGTCTCGTACGCTTGAACCAACCTCTGGAAGTTCTGCCATCGTCTTTTGCATGCCTTCCGTGACCTTGAGCGCCTCAAGCTTTCTTCCTGAAGGAATGATGCGGGAATCGTATGTTGCTACTGCATCGTTGTACGCGCCAACGACGGTGTTCAGGTTTCGGCCCAGTTTTGCAAGATCGTGGCTGAATTTCGTTGCTCGCTCGTAGAATTCCTTGGCTTGCCCGTGAATTTCTCGTGCATTTTCAGCCATGGATTGCTGATGCCAGTAGAGGCCCACTGTCCGCAGCAAAGCGAGAAGTGTGACTGGTGTAACAATGAGGACGTGCTTGCTAAAGGCATACTCTTGCAAGGATGGTTCGTATTCAAAGGCCGTAGAAAGAATTGGCTCGGCGGGGATGAACATGACTGTAAAGTCAGTTCCTTCCAACAGTCGAGGATAGTCACGAGCAGCCAAATCATTGACATGTTTCTTGACATCGTTTGCATGCTCTTTCATTTTGATGGCACGGGCCTCACCATCATCCATTTCTAGCCCATCCCAATAGGCAGCCAGTGGAACCTTGGAGTCAACAGGTACATGACCTCCATTCGGTATTTTCGCCAGGAGGTCCACTCGAGCACCTCCTGCTCCTGACTTGAGTGTCACCTCGACATCAAAATCACAATGCTCGAGCATACCTGCCGCTTCTGCGATGTTCTTGAGCGCCACTTGGCCCCAATTCCCTCTTGCTTTGATCGACCCTCGAAGGGCAGTTGAGAGTTTCACATTGGTGTCACGAAGATTCGTTGTTTGTTCTTGCAACCCTTCGACCATTCGCTTGATCCCCTGGTAGGCACCTTCTCGATTCTTTTCCATGTCGTTGGTTGCCTTTTCCAACTTTTCGAGGTGTTCCTTAATCGGAGAAACAAGAAGTTCGACTTCTTTCTTACGTGCATCATAATCCTTGTTGGCCTCAGACTGGACCTTGCCTAGGCGTTCCTCTGCCAAGCGAAGGAAGTCCTCTGAATTCTGACGTGCTACAGCGGTTGCCACACTCTCCATTTCTGCGACGAGGGTCGCCTTGTTTCCTTGTGCGGCTTGTGCTTCAACCTCAGCACGTACCAATTCCGTTGAAAATTTCATCTTTGCAAGTAGCCA
>JBMYNT010000015.1:1399-27319 GCA_049598575.1 Candidatus Poseidoniaceae archaeon
TGCTTCAACCTCAGCACGTACCAATTCCGTTGAAAATTTCATCTTTGCAAGTAGCCATCCAAGGCCAATGCCTAGTCCACTCGCAATGATGACGATGACAATATCCAGCGCTTCAGTCATGTTAATCACTTCTGCCGAGGGTTCTTGAAGACGTCGGCAAATGAAAGGTCGTTCAACGCGCGAAATGGGCATGTGCCGAATAGTAAGTTCATAAGCCGTCGAAATGAGAGGATAATTGCAGGGGTGCCTCATATGTTGAACGTCACAGCTCGCCAAGAACTGATTAGCAAGATTCTCGATACACTCATGATTGTCGTCGAGGATGCAAGATTTGACTTTGATGAAGATGGATTGACCGTACGAGTCGTTGACTCATCACACGTTGCAATGATCAAACTCACGGTCGATGCAGCAGCGTTTGATGGTTGGGAACTGGATGCGAAGAAAATTGGTCTTGAAATGAAGAAGATACGAGAGGTGACAACGCTTGGTGGTTCAGGAGATTTGATTGAAATCTCCCATCAAGATGGTGGCGATTTCACCATGAGTCTCGGCAAGATTGTCCGCAACCTTCGTCCACTTGACAATGCCACAATGGCATCGCCTCCTTCGTTACCGAAGTTGGACCTACCGTGCAAGGTCGTGATGAACGGAGCAGAGCTTGGGCAGGCACTCAAGGCGGCAAAGCAAGTTGGCGACCTCGTGAACTTTAGCATCGACGAATCCTCGTTCAAAGTACACGTGCGCAACAACACAGATTCCGTCAACATCTCGTTTGACAAGGACGAAATGGACGAACTTGTTTGTGATGGTGCGGCACGAAGCCAGTACAGCTTGACATACCTTGAGCCACTCTCTCGCCGATTTGGTGCTGGCGACAATGTAACCATTCAATTCGGGGAAAACTTCCCACTTGCTATGAATTTCACATTCGAAAACGGAGCCGCAGAAGTCGACTACTTCCTCGCTCCTCGTGTTGAGAGCGATTATTGATCAGTATTCTCTCCAACCATGACCGCAATCTTTGCAGGTCAACATTCGTGTTTCTGGTTCATCGGATGAGCGTGTTTGTTCGAGATAGAAGTACACTTCTGTACAATCGCACTTAGGGCACATGTACGATTCTGTTGAGAGGACACCTTTGCGCTGATCTGAATCTTTGATGATATCATATTCACGCTTCTCGGCCTTCGTGGTCGTTTTTGTTTTGGAGAGATCGATTTCTTTCCCATCCATCTTCATCTTGACGTTGGCAGGACCTGTGTAGCCGCATTTGTAATTCGTACACGTAATGTCTCCAGAAGGACTAGGAAAAGACAGGGTCCCGCATTCAGGGCAAAACATGGCAGACCATCGACATGTTCCTTTTAATCATGGTGGTTGGGCTTGCAGTAAGGTTTTATTTTTCATACGGAATAAATTCAATGCCGTTATTGAAGTGACAACATTCAATTCCAATGGTGAATTGGAAGAATCATGTGGCTGTGGTATTCGTGGCAATCTGCAGCCGTTGTCAACGATGAGGGAGACATCCTCGACGTCGAGATCAACGATGCCCGATTCTCAGTTCATGGCGCAAAAGAGCGCCTCCAAATGATCTCTGAAGGCCACTTGCCTCCAGAGGCTGTTGTCCTCAAAGAGCGATTCCCTGAAGCAAAACCAACTGCTCACGGATCCGCCGAGTTGCCTGAATTTGAGATTCCTCAACCAACTGCAAGTCAATTGCAAGTTGCTGATGAAGCGGCTCTTTTGCTCGCAAAGGAAGGTGTTGCAGTTTCTGCAGCCGATCCTGATCGTCGTTTGGAGCACCTTCTAAGAGCAAGCGAGGAGCTTCGCACATTGCATCTTACCATGGAAGCAAGACTCGTTGAATGGGTTGGCCTTTTCTTACCGTCCGCACGATTCGAGCGAAATCGCACACAAGTGGCTGGACAACTCAGCGGTGTTGATTCTCTGTCTGCCTTTGCATCCATATTGGATGTCGATGATGCCTACGAGCAACCTTCGGATTCGGAATGGAAGTCGCTTCATGATTGGGCGACAATGGTTTCCAACCAGGGGCGACAACTCGATCGACTGGAACATGCGATTCGTGTTGCTGCACAAGCCCATCTCCCATCGACGTCAGCACTCGTTGGCCCACTCCTTGCAGCACGCTTGTGTGTCGAAGCACACGGCCGCTCACGTCTTGCTCGACTTCCATCAGGAACCGTTCAGGTCTTAGGGGCGGAAAAGGCGTTTTTCAGTCATCTGCGCAGTGGAACCGCTCCACCAAAGCACGGCCATATCTTCATGCATCCATGGATTTCGCGCTCACCACGCTGGGTACGAGGGAAGATTGCACGAATGCTGGCCTCAAAAATCAGCATCGCTGCTCGAATTGATGCGTTTGAAGGAACGCCTATGAGTCAAGAAGACATTGATGAAGTGGAAGCTAAGGTTGAGGCGATAAGAAAAGAATTTTCGAAGCCTCCAAGGCGCTGAGGTGGTCGTTTGGCCAAGCATCGACGCATTCGACCAGTGTCCGAGACTGTGTTGTTGGAAGGGCGAAATGTTTGGACTGTGAATGCCAATCCTGGCGTAGCAGTTCGAGGCGAATCGTTGCGAAAATTCCGAGGTGTTGAACACAGGCGTTGGGATCCAAACCGTTCCAAGCTTGGGGCAGGACTTCTTCGAACAAGGAGCGACCCATCCCTCCTTCTGCCGAATCCTGGATCGACTGTTTTGTATCTCGGTGCAGGGCACGGTACGACAATTTCTCATCTGCACGATCATCTCTGTGGAGCGAAGAATCGGTTTGGTGGACGACTCGTGGCCGTTGACCTTGCACCACGTTGTCTTCGAGATCTAACCTACCTCGCCGAACATCGACAAGGTTTGGTACCAGTCTTAGGCGATGCAAGGAAGTTTGATGCGTGGGGCGTCTTGATTCCATCACGTGTCGATTGGTTGTTCCAAGACGTCGCACAGGCAGGTCAAGTTGAAATTTTCCTTTCCGCAGTTCGTCGATTCTTGAGCAAGGACGGAATTGGTTTGTTATCGCTTAAGGCAGCGAGTGAACGTCATAATGAAGGTGGAGACGAGGACATCTTTGCTGCGGCTATCGCACAACTCTCAAGCGAAGTGGAACTTCTTGAACACATCAACTTGACAGGATTTGAAGACCAGCACGCACTCTTCGTCGTTCGAAGGAGGTGAGCCATTGCCGGAACTTCCAGAAGTAGAAACAGTACGTAGAGGCTTGGAGCAAGCCATGCTCGGGCGAAGGGTTACGGAAGTCATCCTTCGACGAGAGAATCTTCGATTTCCTTTTCCTGATGAATTCGCATCTCGAATCACTGGTCGTAGGGTCGATTCCATCCGACGTCGAGCGAAGTACCTCCTTTTGGATCTTGATGACGGGCGAATCATTCTCTCACATCTCGGGATGTCGGGGCGATACACACTCTTCGATTCAGAGAAGGTGAAGCAATTTGAAGCAACCAAGAATGAAGTGTCGAGATTTGGTTCGGCCACTGGATTCGAAGGCCGTCACGACCATGTTGAGTTCCGTTTCGATGATGGAAGCGTTGCTGTGTATACTGATCCTCGCCGATTCGGAATCATGGATTTAATCGAAGTTGGGGAGGAACAAATTCATCCTCTGCTTGAATCATTGGGACCCGAGCCTTTCGGTGATTGGAGTGCAAAGCAACTTGCCAAAAAATTGCAAAACAAAACAACGAGCATCAAAGTCGCTTTGCTTGATCAACGCGTTGTTGTAGGCGTTGGTAATATCTATGCATGCGAAGCATTGCATCGGAGTGGAATCCATCCCCAACGACAGAGCAAGACCTTGGTTCGTCAAGATGGAAAGCCGACCAAAAAATTGCAACGATTGCATGAAAACGTCGTTCAAGTTCTTGAGCAAGCGGTCGAAGTTGGTGGTAGCTCTTTGAACGATTTTGCAGATGTGAATGGAACACTTGGCTATTTTGGACATCACTTCCAAGCCTACGATCGAGAAGATCAGCCATGTTTGCAGGCAAACTGTGGTGGTACGATTGAACGCATCACCCAGTCTGGACGGTCAACCTTCCTTTGTCCAAGATGTCAACGCTAACTTGCGATGACTCCAAGCATGACCGTTGCAGCAAAGCCCCAAAGAACGGCAGCTGTCAATCGGTTCACAATCGTACCGTTGGCACGCAACCAGTCGAGCAAGGGTGTTCCCGTCAAGAAAACAGCAACCAAGACGTACCAAGCCATATCGATGGCCATGCCTATGGATCCAATGACAAGTTTCGTTTCAAGGCTCATTCCTGATTCGAGAACTTGGGCAAGTACTGCAACAAGGAACAACGCAATTTTTGGATTGAAGAAGGCAATCGAGAATCCTTCGAGGAATCCTCTCGCCTCGCCTTCCAAATCTTCGTGGCTCTCGTCGCTACTGTGTGCCCACATCAACCAGCCGTAATAGATGAGAAGAACAATGCCAATCCATTGCAACCCAAGGAAGACTCCCGGTGCTTCCTCAAGCAGGACAATCAAGCCGAAGATGGCAACACCTGCATAGAGGCCAAAGCCGATACCGTGGCCAACAGCGCAGAGAACACCCCGACGACGACCTCCAACGATGGTGTTGCGAATGACCATCAAGAGACTCGGTCCTGGTGAAATGGCGCCGAGAAAGAACACTGTACTTGCAGCGAGAATGGCTTCCCAAGCAAGGTCCATGGCCACTGGGCGGAATCAAACTTCTTGAGTGCTTTCATAGCAAGAAGAAGGTGTAGCCACCTTTCCAAGGATCGAGTTCAGCATTGGCCTTCGCTGTTGCTTCTTTGTAGATCGTTGTGTACTTCCGACTGTGGACTGTTTTGAGGACAGCACGAAGGAAAGCCTCGTTTGACTGAGCGTGTTGCTCCTTGTTCGCCATGAACTGAAAACTGCATGAACGGTTATGAATGTTTCTTTTACTCGTCTAAACAATTGATATTTTTGCCGGATTGTGGAAATCACCCTCGTATTCGTTTCGGTTTTTGTGATGCATGCATGTTCATGCTGGTCACCGTCGAATCTTTTCGATAGATTCTGAATCCAGTTGGGCCAGGGAGTCGTAAGTGCTGTTCTGAGGGATCTGTACCAGGTCCATGCCACACTCTGTTGTTGGTCTCTTTGACTTCACTCGATGCAAACATCACGTGACGCGGCATGGATTCAACATCGTAGTCATCCAAATCCTCCTGTAGAACAACGCCAGCCATCTTGAGTTTACGTTTCGCTCGAAGGGCAGACACAGCTTCTTTTCGATGCGAAGATCGGAGGATATCGAGTCCAAAGTGAGTTCCAATTTTCGCTTCACGACAATCAGGGACATCGAACCATCGTTCAGAACGAAGGGTTGCTTGTTTGACAACTTGGAAGGTTTTGATATCGATGGCAGCGAGTCCCGGCGAGACGTGGTTGTACGCGCCTATATCCATTGCAATCCACGCAGGACGGCCATCGTTGAGTCGTACGTCGCTTTGGGCAACAGAACCCGGACTTGGCCCTACCTTGGTGGTGGTTGAATGACCGAAGACCACAGTACGATTTGGATCAACAGCGTATTCGTGTGCATAGAATCGTTTTCGAATCCAAAGCAGTTCCTTATCGCCTTGAAGATCAAGTGGCATCCTTGGATCGTAACCTGCGTGAACAAGCCTTACCTCATCCAAAACAATGTGATTTGGAAGGTTGTCCATCCACATCAAATCACTCGCAAATTGTTTCTTTGCTTCGTACAAATCGCCACTCGCTCGAACAATGTAGGACCCCCATGTTGAGCGACCACCACGCTCGAGCCATGGTTGCCATAACTCGACGTGACCATCTTCTTGCAGCGACGTGATTGCCATCAACTCATGATTTCCTTTCAGACAAATGATTTGAGGATGAGAACGAATGTAATCAACCAATCCTGCAGAATCTGGGCCCCGATCAATCATGTCACCAAGACAAACTACACGGTCCTCCGCATTGAGTTTCAAGCGATGAATCAGTGCGCGGAACGTGCCGAGATGTCCATGGATGTCTCCAATCGCCCAGACTTTTCTGTCCTCGTCCAATCGACCTTGTAGGTCAGCTTCGATGTGTGCATCTCGGAAGGATGGTCCCAGTGGAAGGTCCAACTTACAACTCATGGAATTTCACCAGAGAGGATGTTCCTCTTCGGTCGCCACTGAGCCATGAGGATATATTGTCTTCGCTTCATTTGAGGGTAAAAAGTGTTGATTTTCTGACCTTTTCCGATTTTTCAAATGGTATTCTTTCCACCTACTGGAAAGTGAAGTGTCCAAAAAATATCAAAACTATTGAGTCGGAATTCAAATGCTCACATATTTCTTCGGTATTGCCCACCAACTCGGAACAATGCATCTGTGATTTGTCCAAGGCTTGCAACCTTGACAGTTTCCATCAACTCTTCGAAGACGTTTCCGCCTGTTCGTGCAACTTCTTGTAGTTGAGCGAGGGCAGTTGTTGTCGCATCGCTCTCCTTCGTTTGACGATCTTCGGTTCGCTCAAGACAGGCTTGCTTTTCTTCAGGCGTTGCTCGAGCCAATTCCATCTCGAAATCATCTGCACTTGACTCATCGAAAACTTGTGCATTTGGATTCTGGAATGTGTTGACGCCGATGATTGGTAAGGTTCCGTCGTGCTTGAGGTGCTCATAATACATTGATTCGTCCTGAATCTTTCCACGCTGGTACATGGTCTCCATTGCACCGAGAACACCACCACGCCGAGAGATGGCTTCGAATTCTTCAAGAACAGCTGCTTCGACGAGGTCTGTTAGCTCATCGACGATGAAGGCACCCTGCAGTGGATTTTCTGTCTTGGTCCATCCCGATTCCTTGTTGACAATGAGTTGGATGGCTAGAGCACGACGTACGGATTCTTCGGTTGGCGTTGTGATGGCTTCGTCGTAAGCGTTGGTATGCAATGAGTTGGCATTGTCCTGGATGGCGAGAAGTGCTTGCAAGGTTGTACGAATATCGTTGAAATCAATCTCTTGAGCGTGGAGTGAACGTCCTGAGGTTTGGATGTGATACTTCAGTTTCTGAGAGCGTTCATTTGCTCCATACAAGTCACGCATGGCAACAGCCCAGATACGCCGAGCAACACGACCAATGACGGTGTATTCTGGATCCAATCCATTGCTGAAGAAGAACGAGAGGTTGGGTGCGAACTTATCGATGTCCATGCCACGACTTCGATAGTATTCGACGTATGTGAAGCCATTTGCGAGGGTCAAAGCAAGTTGAGTGATTGGATTTGCCCCTGCTTCTGCAATATGATAGCCACTAATAGAAACGGAGTAGTGATTGCGTACGTTATGGTCGATGTAGTATTGCTGAACATCGCCCATGAGTTTGAGTGCAAACGGTGTCGAGAAGATGCAGGTGTTCTGGGCTTGGTCCTCTTTGAGGATGTCTGCTTGAACGGTTCCACGTACGGTTGAGAGTGTTCGTGCTTTGATTTCTGCATAGGTTTCAGCATCAACCAATTCATCGCCACGTCGTCCTACTGTACCCAGACCGAATCCATTGTGTCCTTCTGGTAATTCTCCACGATAGGCAACATCGAGTGGTTCGATGGATTTGCCTTGTTCTTCGAGGTGCTTCTCGACTTGTTGGTCAATGGCTGCATTGAGGAAGAATGCGAGTATGATTGGAGCAGGACCGTTGATGGTCATTGAAACAGATGTGTTGGGGTCACAAAGATCGAATCCTGAGTAGAGGCGCTTGGCATCATCACAGGTTGCAATACTAACACCCGAGTTTCCGACCTTACCCCAAATGTCTGGGCGCAATGCAGGGTCGCGGCCGTACAGCGTAACAGAATCGAATGCAGTTGACAATCGAACGTAGTCTTGTCCTTGACTGAGATAATGGAATCGTCGGTTGGTACGCTCAGGTTCACCTTCACCAGCAAACATTCGAGCGCTCAACTCGTCGGTTCGCTTGAATGGGAACACACCTGCTGTGTATGGGAAATGACCGGGGGCGTTCTCTTTGCTCAACCATTCGAACAGTTCGCCATCATCAGCAAAGGTTGGCAATGCAACACGTGGAATGTTGGAATGAGCGAGCGATTCGGTCGTTGTTTGAACTGAGAATGGCTTGCCACGAACGTGGTAGGTGTACTCTCCGCTCCGATATTCTTCGGCCAAGGTTCGATAGTTTGCGAGATATTCACGAGCCGTTTCAATCTCTTTCAAGAGTTCTGAAATTTGGTCGTCCACATCCTTAGCGATGGATGGAACGTGTTCCTTTGCAGATTCAAGGTGTTGACAAAGGCGGAGTTTCTCGGCAATGGCTGTGTTTTCTTCGTGATAGGTTCGAATCGTTGCAGCAATATCGGAGAGGTAGTGAACACGCTCTGGTGGGATGACACCTTTTCGTTCACCGACAATTTCCATCGGCGCTCGTGCCTCAAATCCGACCATGACTGAGAGTTTCTGCCACAAAGCATCGACACCAGGGTCTGCGAATTGACTCGCAATGGTGGCAACGACAGGAAGTTCCTCATCAGCAACATCGAACAGATTTCGGTTGCGTCGGACCTGCTTTCGAATGGCTCGAAGTGCGTCTTCGCTTCCACGCTTCTCGTACTTGTTGAGAACTACTAGGTCTGCAACATCAAGCATTTCGATTTTTTCGAGTTGCGTATGCGCACCGAATTCTGCTGTCATCACGTAGAGAGAGTGGTCGGCAACCGAAGTGATGGCATCGCTTCCTTGGCCGATTCCGCTGGTTTCGCAGAAAATGAGGTCGAAGCCAACGGCCTTTGCAACTTCGATGGCACGATCGAGATTGGCACTGATTTCAGAACCACTGCCACGACTTGCAAGACTTCGCATGTAGAGGTCGTTGTTGGAGAGCGAGTTCATGCGAATGCGGTCCCCAAGAAGGGCGCCACCGGTTCGCTTTCGGGTTGGGTCAACACAGAGCAAGCAGACTTTCTTCCCTGGATTGTCTCGCTGAATGCGCAGCATCAATTCATCAAGAAGACTCGATTTCCCTGCACCACCTGTGCCTGTAAATCCAATGACAGGGACATCGTTTGATGAAGAACGACAGGCTTCGAGCGTCTTCTTGAAGGTCGATTCATCTGCAGATTCGGAGAGCGTGAGAAGAAGTCCAACCTTGGCCATGTCTTCAGGTGTGACTGGACCATCAAGGCTCTTCATTCGAGCATCTGATGTTAAGTCGACCTCTTGTGCGATGCCCATCAAATGGTGGATCATGCCGAAGAGGCCCATCGTTCGTCCGTCATCAGGCGAGTAAATTTTGGAGATGCCTGCTTGGTGCAGTTCACGAATTTCTGGGGGCGTAATGGTTCCACCTCCGCCGCCAAAGATACGAACGTGCTCGCAGCCAGCTTCGTCCAAAAGTTGTCGAATGTATGTGAAATACTCAACGTGTCCGCCTTGATAGGATGTTAGCGCAACGGCATGTGCATCTTCCTGAATGGCGCAATCAACCACATCTTTTGCGGACCGATCGTGTCCCAAATGAATAACTTCAGCACCGGATGATTGAATGAGTCTTCGCATGACGTTGATGGCCGCATCATGGCCATCAAACAGGGATGCTGCAGTGATGACACGCACCGGTCCTGTGCTTGTTTCAAACACCGGTTGCTCCTCAGCATCTTCGGCCATGAACCTCCGAAGCAAATGGAGTTCATGAAATCAAGGGTGTGTCCTCAACCTTCGTCTTGCCATCCTAATTGGGATTCGTAATTTTGAGGTTGGCCAGGAATCGCAGGAACGGACTTGCTACCATATTCGATTTCTTTTTCCAACGCGTCATCCAATTCTGTCCGTAATCGCTCCAGTCGGATGGCCTGATGTGGGCCAAGCATGCGCATCATTACGGCCCGTTCGTATCCAAGTGCGATGTCTTCCAATTCCTCCCGATGTGTCGCCTGCTTGAGTGATTCCTCAAATCGTCGGGCTCGACCACCGCGCGTCGCAAGGCCAATCATAATCCAAACCGAGAGCGGAATGCCGATGAAAATTCCAATCAAATCCCATGCGCCAAGTCCAATAGCGGTACCGGGAATCACGATTTCAAAACTATCGATTGGTTTTGACTCGGAATTGAATGGATCGGTACCAGCGTCGATTTCAGCATCATCGAGGTATCCATCGTTGTCATCATCTGGGTCTGCGTTGTCCCCGATTCCATCCCCATCGTTGTCTTTCGATTCCTGTGGGTTGTCTCGGAACTCATCTTCTTGATCGGGTGTTCCGTCATTATCGAGGTCACCCGGTGAAGCGAGTTTAGGCAGGACATCGATGCTGTCATTGTAGCCATCGTTGTCGAAATCGAAGAGGAACGGGTCTGGATTGTTTCCAGATTGGTTGTCTCCAAAGCCATCGCCGTCCGCATCGATGCATTGCGTTTCGTCAAGAGGGAACAAATCAGGATTTCGCCCATTTGGATTGTCACCGCACCCATCACCATCAACGTCCGACCACTGGCTTGGCTCTGCGAGGAATGCGTCGTAGTTGTTTCCGTCCGGATTGTCACCATACCCATCTCCATCAATGTCGTACCATTGGGTGCCATCAAGCGGGAACCGATCGGCATTGGAGCCAAACAGATTGTCTCCGAATCCATCTTCGTCGGTGTCGTTCCATTGCGTTGGATCGAAGGGGAAGGAATCGAACGAATCCTCGTATCCATCCCCATCCGTATCTATCCAACGGTCTTTGTCCGTGGGAAATCCATCCCCAGCGTCAGACCATCCATCACCATCGGTATCGATGCAACCATATCGATCGACGGTTGAGTTCCCAAACGTTTCCGGACAGGCATCGCCTCGAGTCCCTCCGATGTTGTCTCCATATCCATCGCCATCGAGATCGCTTTGTTGGGTTGGGTCGAATTTGAATAAGTCGTAGTTTTCTCCGAGAACGTTGTCTCCAAATCCATCACCATCCAAGTCGTTCCATTGAGTGGGATCAAACGGTAAATCATCGACGATGTCTGCGTATCCATCGCCGTCTTGATCAAGACATCCGAGAACACCAATGGTGCTGTTACCAAATTGGTCCGGACAACTGTCGCCGTTGAATCCGAGTGGGTTGTCGCCGAAATTGTCCCCGTCGCTGTCTTCCCATTGTGTTGAGTCATTGGGGTATTTGTCGTTCACATCGCTAAATCCATCGAAATCACTGTCGAGGCATCCCAAGAGATCTCTGTTGGATGTTCCGGCCGTGTTCGGACAATCATCACCACGATTACCATCGGTGTTGTCCCCAAAGCCGTCCCCGTCTTCGTCAGCCCATTGGGTGGAGTCGTGGGGGAATGCATCGGAATCATCTGCCCACTGATCGCCATCGATGTCTTTGCAACCCTGTCGACCAAGCGTGGAGTTGCCTGGTGCAAACGGGCAATCATCACTGTTCGAGAATCCACCATTGTCTCCATAACCATCCCCATCAAAGTCTGCCCATTGATTTGGGTCAAGGGGAAACGCATCTTCTGATGTTCCATACCCATCGCCATCCTCATCCAGTCCGAAGAGTGTAACCGTGTAGAGGACGCCATCGTATTGAGCGATTGCAAATCCGCTCTGTGATGAAGTTATCCCGATTGGACAGCCATTGATCATGGTGAATGGAGTCGAATTATGGATTGTGCCCCCGGACCATGTCACGAAACTCATCATCTCATCTTGCCCACCTGCAGAGACGACTTGCAATCCTTTCGTGAGCGTACCAGTGTGGCAAATAGCTGCAAGGCCACCATCTGTCGATGAATCTCCAATAACCTCAATGATGGCTCGCGTTGATTTGATTGGTATTGAGCTACTGAAATCGGTTGTACCAAGCAAGACCAACTTGCTATTTTTCCCTTTGAAACTGGTGATTGTACTTTCACTGGTTTGCGCATCCTCTTCGCTCAAAGCGCATTCAAGGTTCCCGTTTCCACCGCTCCATCCAGTAACGAGGAGAGACGAATGTTTCCCAAATGAGCCCAGGTAGGGGTCGCTGTCGATTGCACTCGGGCAATCTCTGAATGCGATCAATCGGTCATCGAATGTTTCCGTTTGTGTTGTTGCGTCAAACTCCGAGAACGTAAGGCCCATTCCGACCTTTCCAATCGATGGAGAGATACTGCTCGTTGCTCCAAAGATGCTTGATAGATGCGCAGCATTGTCTTCTCGTCGGTCTCCACAGTGCGCACTGGCCATGCCCGAAACGACCCCGTTTTCTATGTGTATTGCTTGTTCGCATGCAGGATTTGGTCCGACCGTACCGATTGCGCCTCCGTTTGCAGTGCTCGCATAGGAAACACCACCTGTTTCAGATTCGAACCACTCGGCGCGGCTCAATGTCGACGTTACATTGGTTGTGGAAGACCAGGTTGCTAGGACAAACGACTTCCTCCCGTTGGTTGTTGAACAATCCGATGAATCATACACCAAATCAGCGGTTGTTGCATCTCCACATGCAAATAAGACGTACGCTGATTGTCCTTCGGCAGTCATGTCGTAAAGGTTGAGATCTGTATCGAGAGATGTTTGGCTATCGGCCGAATGGAAATGCATCGACTCGAGGGGCTGGAGTGAGAAATCAAACGCTTCAATCATGAAACCAGTGCTGCTGTTTGTTGCAACAAAGATTGTGTTCGACGTCACGACGAGGTTGCTTGGTGCATGCTGCAAATAGGTGTAGGATTCTACTCCCCCCGTTTGGTTCACTTCGATGAGCATTCCACCTGCATCGATGCCATTCCATGAGTAGGTCCCAACGAGGCCACTGCCTGTATGTGCGATGGCAAGGATGTAGGTTGAACCAGCGTATCCTAAATCCACAACGCTTGCGCCGGAACTCACCGTTAGTTCATACTCGTCAATGTAATCAGAACGTGGAATCGAATTTGAAGGTCGAATGTCCTCCTCAAGATAGGTGTCCTGCTCAAGAGGGAGGGCCATAAAAACGAGAAAAAGAACGGCTATTGCAACCTTCAGCCGTGATGTCATGTGTTGTGTTTACTTGCCTCATTCATATAGTCCTGTCTTTCATGTGTCAGAATCAAACTTGAGATATCTCATCATCGGCTAGGGGAGGTAGTCCTTGCTTTGCTCGAATGTAATCGGTATAATTTCCGTAATAGACCTTGATTTTACCACCCTCAAGTTCCCAGATTCGATTGACGACTTGATCGAGGAACCATCGATCGTGCGATACGGTGATGAGAGATCCTTCGTAACCAATGAGTGCCTCTTCAAGCGTTTCTTTGGATTCCATATCCAAGTGGTTGGTCGGCTCGTCCATCAACAAGAGGTTGTTGTCTTCGAGCAAGAGTTTGAGCAAGGCAACACGTGCACGCTCTCCACCAGAAAGTTGCTTGAGTTTGGTTCCAACTTGGTCGCTTGAAAACTGGAAGCGTCCCAGAGCAGCACGAATGTCTCCGTATTGGTAATCTGGGCGCAACTTCTGGATTTGTTCAACAGGATTCAGCTCGAAGTCGAGCGTTGCATGGTCTTGGTGGAAGTAACCGATGACTGTACCAGGTGAAACATCGATTTTTCCAGAATCAAGTTTCAATTCCTCATTGATGATTTTGAGCAATGTCGTTTTTCCTTGACCGTTTCCACCAACGATTCCGATGCGATCGCCCTTGCGAACTTCGAGGGTTTGGTTGTCAAGAATAGGCCGCTCTAGTCCTTCGAACGTCTTGGTTGCGTCGACAAGTTCCAAGACATCCATGCTTGCCTTATCGATGGCATCGAGTTTGAGAATCAATGGCTTTCGCTTCTTTGGAACACGAGCTTTCAGTGCCTTGAGTTCTTGTTGCATACGTGTGATCATCTTGTGTTTTGCAGAGATCGATTTGTCGTATTTGTTGGCTCGCTTCATTTGCTGGATGGCACCCGTTGTGGATTGAATCTTCTTTTCGAGATTACCAATTCGCTCATTGAGCGCTTGTTCACTAGCCACTTTCTGAACGATGAATTGACTGTAGTTGCCTTTCCATGGCCATGCTCGAAGGTTATCTACTTCGACAATCCTATTGCAAACTTGGTCGAGGAAATATCGATCGTGAGAGACAATCAATTGTGCTCCCTTGAAATCCTTCAGGAAGGCTTCTAACCATTCTGTTGTTTGGATGTCAAGGTGGTTTGTAGGTTCGTCCAAGAACATCACATCGATTCCAGAGAGGCCAACAAGTTGACGGGCAAGCGCGAGTTTTGCTTTTTCCCCACCGGAGAGTTGCGAAACATGCATGTCCATTGGATGTTGGTCAAGACCAAGTCGTTCGAGAATACCTTTGGCGATTCCAGCAACGTTTCCACCTCCCGATGATGCAAGTGTTTGTTGAAGTTCGGAGTATCGCTCCATGACCGGTTCCCAATCGCCCTCGTAGAATGATGGATCCACCATTTGGGCTTCAATCGAGGCGATTTCATCCTCCAATTCTTGGAACTGTCTTCCCTTTCTTCCGAGTTCTCCTTCTATGGTTGAATCGGACTCAATATCTCGAATTTGCGTCAAATAAGCGATTCGGATTCCTGGAGCAAATTCGATTTCTCCAACGTCTTGCTTTTGGTCGCTGATCGTGTTGAGTAGTGTGGTCTTTCCAGCACCGTTGTGGCCCACAATACCAATTCGGTCACCATCATTGACAATGAGATTGATGTCTTGTAGAACATCGGTTGGTCCGAAACTTCTGTCAACGCCTTCTACGGTAATGAGTTCACGAACCATGGTGGGTCACCAAACCAAGCCCATCGATGGGGCTTCAAAACCCAATCGGTTGAATTGGCTTCACTTGATGGCTGCAATGGATTCCTCGTGGCGCGCCAAGAGGTTTCGCAACTTGACCTTCATCGACGGAGTCATGAGGTCGTTGTCCGTGGTCCATTCCTCGTGATCAAGGATGATGGTTGCTGGAATCTCGTAACCCTTCCATGTTGGCGCTTGCATTGCGTTGGTCTTCAACTCGTTGAGCATCCAGTCACGGGTTGATTGTCGAGCACAAATCTCCTCATCGCTTCCTGATGCGTCTACACCAGCAGAACTCAATGCGGCCTTCATAGCCTCAAGGTTCGGGTGAACGATGAGGTAGGTCTTGAGCATGTTTCGTCCATCGAGAGCAGCTTGCTCAACGAGTGGTGAAAGTTTGACGTTTTCTTCGAGTGGAGCAGGTGATACGTACTTTCCATTCTCAAGTTTGAATTGGCTCTTGACGCGGCCAGTAATGGAGAGGTAACCATCTGCGGAGAGTTTACCGAGGTCACCTGTTCGGAAGGTTCCAGGCTCCATGATGACTTCCTTGGTTGCCTCTTCGTTGTTCCAGTAGCCGAGCATGACGTTCGGTCCAGTAACGATGATTTCGCCTTCATCAGGTCGGTCAGGATCGTCCCAGGCATCGGTGTCGATGGTGACCTTGACGCCGTTGGCGACTCGACCAACGCATCGAAGTTTTGAGGTGCCTGGACCGGACCATCCGTTGGCAGCAACCAGTGGTGAGGTCTCGGTCAATCCATAGCCTTCGTAACAACTGAATCCGACCATTTGGATGAATTCAGCAACGTCAGGAGACAATGCAGCAGCACCGGACATACAGAAACGGATGTTTCCACCGAATCGGGCACGGACCTTGCTCCAGACAAGCTTGTCGTAGAGTTTGTCGAAGAAACCGCTCGCAGGTACTGCGTCACATTCGACACCAGCCTTAGCGATACGCTTTGCAGCGGATTTCTTGGCCTTACCAATGAGGACCTTCTTCAAACCTGTTGCAGCTTCGAACTGTGAGTTGACACGATCGTAGAACTTGTTCCATACACGAGGTACAGCGAGAAGAACTGCCGGCTTGATTTCTATGCATTCGTCAGCAATCTTGGTCAAGTCCGAGATGAGGTTGATGTGAACGCCACAACGAATCATCCAATGCAAGTCGAAGGTGCTACCAAAGGAGTGGGCCCATGGTAGGAACGCAGCGTTCTTGTCACCGACGTAAATCTTGAAGGCAGATTGAACACAAAGGACGTTTGAGAGTGTGTTCCAATTTGTCAGCATGACACCCTTTGGGTTTCCAGTGGTTCCGGATGTGTAGATGAGCGTGTTGAGTGCAAACGGGTCATCAGCAACATCGATGGCCTCTTCACTTGCTCGTCCAGCGGCAACGAATTCTGCCCATTGATGGACGGTGACGCCTTCAGGTGGAAGTTCGTTTGCTGGCTCGTCACCGAGCAAGAGAACTCCACAGCGTGGCCACTTTGATGCATCATCAGGTAGATTTGCAACAAGTTTGTCGAGAACTTCCGTATCTGCAACAGCGAGAAGTGCAGGTTCAGAATCTCCAAGGATGTAGGCCCACTCAGCACCGTGTTGGTGCGTGTACATGGCAGTGTAGGCTGCACCGAGTGCGTTTGCTCCGTAAGAGAGCGCTGCCCATTCAACGGAATTGTTGAGAATCATTGCGACTCGATCACCGGCCTGAACACCGACATCACGTAGTTGCTTACCGACTGCAGTTGCAAGGTCTCCAAACTCTTGGTAGGTTAGGTGGACACGAGGCATACCTGGTCCAGGGATGTAGCCAAAGCAAGGATGGCTGCTGAATCGTTCTGCACTCGTCATGAGCATTTGGTAAAGCGTTCGAGGGTCGTCTCCCTCTGGCTTCTCCCATTGGCGGTCGTCTGGCTGTCGTTCCCACGCAAGTTGTTGTTGCATAGCACTCGGTGTGCATTGCCACACTTAATTTCATCCCCTACTCTCCATGGTTAGGGGATTTTCGAAATGGCATTGGCTCTCCAGTCTGCGCCACCGTTTCGATTTGCAAGTGGGGAGGCTGGACTTGGATGCCACATGGCATCGATGTGAACGTCAGTGAGAACGGACTGAGCACGCTTCTTGGCATAGTTGCCAACACCTACGACAGTCTCGATTCCCATGATATTAACAACGGATTTCAAATGTCGGTCACAGGCTTTCAAAACGGGTTCAATGGTCGATTTTGGGAGGTCAACAGGCGTCACATTTCGTCCAGTTTCTCCAAGGATGAGGAGCGGGCAATGGTTGACCACAAAAATATTGGAAAAAATGGCCTCTGTAGATCCATAGTGGTCGGATAGCATGGACCAGAATCGTGTACCTGAGACTTCTTGACGTTCCATCGATAACCCCTCAATCGGACGTTTTGGGTGGGCGCCGTGAGGCGTTTGCACATCTCGGTCTTCGATTTGAAGTATGTCGCGTGCCATCGCAGTCGCTCCGAACGGGACTCCCGTTTGCGCCATTCCGTATGGTCCGGGATTCATTCCGAGCAACAGTGTCGTTGCTCCAAACTCACTCCATTTGTCAATGAATTGTTCGTGAAATTCCCATGCATAATCCAATGGGTTCGTAACGTGTGCAACTGATTTGTGTTTGAGAATTCGATTCTTTCCTCGATTGCAAGCCTCTGAAAGACGCAATGCAGCATCCTTCAATTGTGCTGAAATGGGTTCTACCATGGAAGCTCTTCTCCTGTGTACTCAAAGAATCGTCCGGACCTCTCGGCTGTTTGCTGTTGAATCAATCCAATGAGACCTTGGACAGAAACAGATGCAGGAACTGGAGCACGTTCACCGCCCATGTCTGTTTTTGCCCAACCTGGGTGATACGATGTCACCGTTATGTTGTCTGGTTGCCCTTCGACAGCGAGGATTTTGGTGATCATGTTCAGTCCAGTTTTGCTCGTTCGGTACGCATAGGACCTTCCGCTCATACAATCATCAATCGAGCCCATGAGGCTGGATATGTTGGCCACTTTCGTTGGTTTCTCACCTTGGAGAAGCGGCCATAGGGCTTGTGAGACGCGAAGAGGGCCGATGGTATTGACATTAAGGACGTCGAGGGACAGTTCAGGGTCGACCTCTTCCAAAGACTGCCATCGTCCGTCCATTCGTCCGGCATTGTTCACCAGCACATCGATGGATGGAACGGCGGATTTGACATCCTTTGCAAACGTCTCAACCGACGTTGTCGAAGCGACATCGAGTTGATACACAGTCATCATTTCATGGTGAAAATCCATTGCTGCGGGGTTCCTCACACCAGCGATGATTGTGTGCCCCTCTGCGAGCAGTTGTTTGGCAAATTCAAGCCCCAAACCTCGGTTTGCGCCAGTGATGACCCATGTCGCCATGACCCAAGGTTATCGAGGAGATTCATTGAGGTTACTCGTCTGCGAAGACGGATAAAATAGTGGAATCGAGTTGAAGTTTGGCCGAGGCAAAGATCGATTCAATGCCTGGTCGTTCCTCTTTCCGCTTCAATTTTGCTCGAGCAGAAACGATGTTCCATGCTCCTTTTTTACCGATTCCAGGAATGGCTTCGAGCTGTTTTTCAGTGGCTGTATTGATATCCAACCCTATCTCAACTCCTGTGATTGATCGAGCGCCATGTCCAGTGATCATGATGTTGGATGCAGTTTCAAGCGGAATGTGGTATGGAACGCCAATGAGGATTGGGTAAGCCCCGATTTGACGGCCAAAAGTAAGTCCAGCACGCCCATGCACATGCTCCCCTGTGTGCTCTTCTGTAAGGTGGACTGGTAAGCGAGTCCGTCCATCATGCGTCTCCCAATGCACGTCTCTGAGGACGTGGCCAAGAGGGAAGAGTTCCTGGAGGAGTGGTGAATCAATCGTATCACGAACAGCTGATTTGAAACTCTTGAATTCGTTTTCTGGAATGTCTTGGAAACCTTCGCCTTCAACCTGACGAATGTTGATACGTCGTAACAGAAGGCCTTCGTTACGTAATTCACGGAGAAGATTGAGATTCATCGAATACGTTTCCGTACGCTCACCGTTCAATCCGGCAATGAAATTCAATCCAGGGAGGAGTTTTGGAAGACCTCGCTCTCCACGTTCTCTACCGTATTGATTAATGAGGCGGAGGGCTGATTTGAGTTGATTTGCATCGCAATTGAGCCAATTTGCTGCATGCACATTCGGATCCGCAGATTCCAAACCAAACGACAAAACCGCTCCATCGGATAGTGTTTCAACCAATGTCTTGGTGATTTCAGTTGAAGGTTCAATGTTCTCAGCGATGATGGATGGGTTTCCATTGTCGGTGTGGAGAATACCAAGTCGTTCGTCTTCACGCAATCCATGAAGGAGTTTGGCAATGGGTTCTGGATTAGGAATTGGATACTCAAGATCTTTCACACCTTCCGCCATGTAGGTGTAGGTGTCGGTCATTCCACCGAGCCGGACATGTTGAACACCTGAGTCATGGGCCAACTTGACTTCTTGGATGATGTCCTCTGGTGTGCGCCAAATGGGAATGCCTTTTTTTGGTTCGATGCAGAACTTGCATCCACGTTTGAATCGAACGCATCCTTGGTAAACCTCAACTTCGTACGTAAGCGGTCCACGCTTTTCTTCGGTTCCTAAATCAGGGTGCTGCAAAACCGCCTTGCTCTGTGCTCCAAAGTGGGCCCACATTGTCCATTGTTCACTCGTTCGACGTTCGTGCTTCCATGTTCCAGTTTGGAGAAACCCATGCAAGGTCGCATCCGTATCTTGGACAGCAAGGAAGAGATTTGAGCGGAGAGGGAGCCATCCTTGTTGTTTCCAACCTCGGACAGCCCATCCACCGAACAATGCAGGAATGTCTCGGGGCAAGGATCGAATCAATTCAGTTGATTCTCTACGGGAAATAGGAGTCCCACGGATGTATCGACCAGGCACAACAGCACCGGCGATGCATACAAATCCATCCAAATCTCGAAGGTGTTGCTCCCGTTCTTGTTCAGAACACAAGCGCCATTGATCGATGGTCATGTAGGTGTAGTCGATCGAGTGCTGTTCGAGAACGCCACAAACATAGCGAATATGGAATCCTACGTATGGCGGTACGCCAAAGGCTGCAGGTTCATCTTCGTACCCATCGAGAACGAGCCATGAAGGTGAATCGTTCTCTACCATGATACCCGTCTTGACTTCCGCTTGATAGCCTTATGTCCCCAAATTCTGTGGACTGGGCTGATTTGTGCGAAGGATCTCATCGGCGTTGCTTCTTCCGCTTCTCTTCAGCGATGGCTTTGAGTTCTCGAGCGGATTTTCCGCCTTGACCCTTTTTCTTGCCACCTGCTTGCGAGATGTCGACCTTCAATCGTCGACCGTTGAGTTCCTGTCCATTGAGGGCCTTGACGACATCCTCGCCTTTGTCTTTCTCATCGATGAAGACGAATGCAAATCCTTTCGGTTTGCCTCCTTTGTCGGTTGCAATGGCGATTTCTGTAATGGTTGCTTTGTCTCCAAAGAATGCTGTGATGGCTTTCTCATCGGCATCGAATGGAAGGTTGCCAACGTAGAGTTTCAATCCCTTTGCTGGTCCTTTCGAACGCTTCTCCTTGTTGTCTGCATCACGAACACCGATTCGACGTCCATGAAGACGGTGTCCATCAAGCTCTTTGATGGCAGCATCCGCATGCGCCTTCTCCTCGTAAGTGACAAATCCGAAGCCTCGAGAAGCTCCAGAATCATCGGTCATGACAATGCAATCGGTCATATCGCCATGCTTACCAAAGAGTTCTCGGAGTTTTTCAGTGTCAACCTCACGAGGTAGGCCTCCGACAAAGAGACGGCAGCCAGGAGCAGCCTTTCGTCCACGCCCTCCACCTTGTCCTTGACCTTCGAATCGGAAGTAGGTACGTTCACGTCCATCTTCTCGGACGTCTGCTGCAATGTAGGTCGCCCGACCAGACGATCCTTTTGCAAAGAGTTGTTCTGCCTCTTTGCCCCAGCGCTTTCCGGAAAGGTTCAGGGTTGAAGCCCCTTGGTCAAGTTCAGCCCAACCAGCACCGAAGTTGTCTGCAAGTGCACGATAGCCTTCGTAGGTACAACTTGGACAAGCAACGTTCCAGTCTCCATTGACATGTGCTTCAAGCGTGTCGCCGCACGAAGGGCAAATAGCGTGGAGTACGCCGCAATCGTCGCGCTCACGGAAGTCCAGTCGAACCACTGGTTCAACTTCGGTCACAACAGCTCGTGCAACATCTCGTCGACGGACAGCATCAGCAACGGTGTGAAGGAATCGGTCAACGATTCGAGTCACGTGAAAATGGCCTTGGAGTTGATGAGGTAACACATCGCCCTGCTTTCCTTCAACGGCAAGGATTCGAGCTTCTCCTCCTTTTTCTTGAAGTTTTTCGAATTGGCAAAGCACTGTATCTCCGATTTCGATGTTGACGATGGATTTTGATGCGTCAACGATGATGTGGCCATCATCGATTCGCATGTAGCCTGTCGTTGTTGCAACGATTCGGTTGTCAACTGTTGTCGTTCCTTCGCCGGCTTGATGTTCGCCAACGGTTCCAATCTCTGTTCCTGGGGTGACGAGGCTCGTCGTCATAATTTCAACTCGCTGCACAGTCGGCCACCGAAGCGGTAACGTGTGCTGATTTGATGCGAGCGCTGCTCCCTTTTCAACCCCTCACATGGGTTTTCATCGATTCTTCTTCTCAAGACGATAGCAACGAATTCGAGTAGAGGACTTGTTTTTTGTGTGATGTGCATAGGCCGCTGGTAACCGAAAGTCGTCCTGATAGATCGAATGAAGCTCATACTCGTTTTCTTGTGCGAGTGGCAACAAATGCTCAGCATTGATGCTGTGTATGAAGTGAATGAGAGGAATCTCCATCGAAAATAGGGTTTCGAAAAACGCCCTATCGGCCCCTAAGGTTTGGACACCCCATGGCGGGTTCATGATTGCCATATCAACTGGTTGCTCAAGTTCGATTGGATGTCCACTGACTCGGGTTTTGATGATGCTGCAGATGGACTCACCTTCAACTTCTCGAACATTGTTTTGAAGAACGTCAACGGTGGGCGAATCGCACTCGACCATGGTCACATATTTTGCCCCGAGAAAAGCAGCCCCGATTCCAAGAACACCATTGCCTGCTCCCAGATCGAGAACATGTTTGCCCGCGAATCCGTCGCCAAGGTCGATTTTGGTAAGCCAAGCAGCTGCGAGGTTTCCTTCCGTTGGATACTGCTCAAGTTCAACGGATTGGCATGGATGAGGCTCAAGCGATGAGAGTCGCATCGCCAGATGCCGTTGACGCATGCATTCACCAACGACGTTGCTGTCCAAATTGCTGGTTGAATTGCTGCTGTTGTTGCATTTGCGCATTGAATTGGGCTTGTTGCATGGCCTGTTGATTGCTCATCATGAGTGCGATTTGACGAATTTGTTCAGCCTCCATACGAAGGCGCTGAATCAATTGTTCACCAGGTTGCTGATTGCCACAAAACCGGCAGAATCGCATTCCATCGTTCAGAGATTGTCCGCACGTCACGCAGAATGCCATGTTCTCACCTGTTCTTGACTGGACACCTTGTGCTTTCAACCTTTCACTGGACCGATGTTAATTCCATGAAGACGGGCCAGGTTTCGAATCCGACAGCAGCTGCTCGCTCGTTGATCGGTTCCCAGCGGGGGTCATCGACCATGTCGCTGGGCTCAACGCCGTTGGCCATGAGTTCGGTAACGAGAGCCCTGAACTCAATCTCGATTTCTGTTTTCGGTTCTTCAATAAGTTCCGGGACTGCTACTTCAACTTCGTCAGTGATATCTGCCGTTGGTAGAGGAGCGTTCGCTTCTTCCAATTCGTCACCTGCAGCTTGCATTTCTTCGAAGCCATCCGTTGTTGCTTTCGTAATTGCTTCAGTGACGGATTGTGGTCCATCAGGCGACTCTGTTTCGATCACCGGAAGTGGTACCGATTCTTGCTCGGGGATGGTGACTTCCGCTGCTTCTACAGAATTTGATTCAGGAGATTGCATGGGCTCTGGAGCAGGTGCAGCCGGTTCTTCTACAACGACAGGTTCTGGCGTTGCAGGTTCTGCAGCACGGCCTACGCCGAGAATTTCTGCCTGTTGCCGAGCCAATTCTGCCGCCTGTCGACGAGGAAGACTCACAAAACACTTGTTCGGGATTGACGTCGGAGGGAATGGAAGATAATACCGTTCAATCGCTGGAAGGCTCGGATGACGGAAACAAAGCATGGTGATGTTCTCGAATGCTCGTTGAGCAGGAACGTCCACTGAGAATGGAACGGGTTGAATTGAGATGGAACCACGAACCCACTTTTCATTGGTGATCATATGTTGCATCCACGGCCCTAAATCCGTCGTTGCAAGATCGACGAATTCAAATGAGGCGTCTCGTGGATTCAAGCCTTGTTCTTCCAACAAACGAGCTTCTGCACGAGGACGGTGAAACACACCAATCACTGGCTGGCCATGCTCAACCATATCGCCGTGCATTTCGAGGATTTTACGCTCTTTTCTTGGACAGATAAGCATGACTTGCATACGCAATGCTTCAGCATCGAAGATGTCGTGCCAACGCTCTTCAGCCTCAGAAAGGAGCCCATCGATGGTTGTTCCTGGAATCATTGCTGTTATGCCCATGCGCTCACGTCTAGGATGATGCAGGGGTTGGATTTAGGTCTACTGCTCAAAATAATTCTTCAAGTAGGCTAATTCTGCGAGAAGAACAACGCCTCCTGCAGCACCACGGATGGTGTTGTGAGACAATCCAACGAACGAGACGACTCCATTATCGACCGATTTAAGTTGGACAGTCGTTGTCATGCCCGCCTTAAGATCCATCGTCGGATCGAGTGAAGTCATCGATTGTCCGTTCCAAAGATGTTCTTCTCGACTTGGTTCGGATTGAATGCATTGCATTCGGTGTGTTGGCTGACTTGGGAGTGCATACACTGGCTCATTCGATTGCAACAAAGATGCAACCATATCAAAGGCCGGTGTGTTGTCAATATGGACTTCGACATGAACGATGTGTCCGTCGCGTTCATCCACGCGCTTTGTTTGCACGTCCCATTCTGCATTAAGGTCGAGAATACGTTCAATCTCCTCGACGATTTTCTCGGCCTCTCCTGGGATTTCTTCATCGATGGCTTGCATCCTCAGTTCCTGATTGTGAAGGAGTTTCCAACCCGCCCCTGAAAGGGACTGCTCGCTCCGAGCAATCACCTTCGTAACGGTGTAATGTTGTGAAAGAACAGAAAGGGGATGAAGAATCGGTATCAGTGTGCAATTTGTTGCACATGCATGGAGAGTCCGGTCTGATGGTGGATAAAGGGCTTCGGGATTGACATCAGCAACAATGAGTGAGACGTCTGGATGCATCCGAAAGGCGCTTGCATTGGAGAATACGTGAAGTCCAGCACTGACGAGTTCTGCTTCTATTCTCGATGCAGGTTCGCTTGGCAATGCGCTAAAGACCGCAATCACGTTTCGATTTTTGAGCTCCTCTGCAAGGTTTCCATCGTTAATATCGAGAATTTTGATTTCACTGGTGTTAAGAAGTTCCGGCCGTGGTTCATCCAGATGCCATTCGATGTCAGCAAGCTTCGTGCCCTGGGATTGTCCCGCAACGGCAACCAATTCGAACCATGGATGCATGGCGAGACGTTGTTGCATGCGTTGCGATACGAGGCCTGAAGCGCCAAGGATAGCGACATGAACCCTTGACATGTTCCAGTCTCATGCTTCGTCATTTTAGTCCCTTGCATTGAGAAATTGCTGCAAAGCATATCTTCAAGTGCTCGACATCCAAGGCACCATCATGGAGAACACCATCACCATCGAAGCCTTTGCCCACTGTGACGGCCCATGTGGCGTCTACGACCCTGCAAGTGCACGCGTTGCAGCAGAAGCCGTGCAATCAATGACCAAGAAAATGGTTGCATTGAGCACCGGCGATGCAGACAAATCCGCTGCTTCCTACATCAACACGATGAGCCGCTACGCAGCCATTAAGGAAGAAGAAGCACAGAAATGCAAGGATGAACTTCTCGTTCTCTGGACTGATTTCTTCAAGCCTCAACATCTTGAGGCAAACCCAGATCTTCACACAACATTCTGGATGGCTGCAAAACTTTGCTCTGCGTGCAAGGTCGAAGTCTCCGAACAGCACGCACAAGAATTGATGGATGCTGTAGAAGCCATCCACAACATGTTCTGGGCAACCAAGGGACGAGACGTCTCTTGGGTCCGTGCAAGTTGAGGCGATTCATTGGATACAATGGCTGTGGTCGTGAACGGCGACAGCATGTGGCCGACACTCAAAGATGGGGACACCATCGATGTGAATGTCCTGGACAATCAAGATCTGCAACCAGGAGACCTCGTTGTATTCGCTGATCCACGCGATGCCTCGAGAATGTGCATCAAGCGATTGAAGCGTATTGAAGAAAATGGCCTTTTTGTTGAAGGGGATAATCCTGACCCAACCGCTTCAACCGATTCACACAATTATGGGCTGATCCCTCTTGAATCAGTCATTGGATTCAAACGCTAATTTTCCTTGACCCAACTCCTCTTCGACAGGAAGAGGGAACAATTTGCGTACGAGGAGTTTTCTAAGAATCGATGAACCGTCCCGTAGAGAACCCAATTTCGCCTCACCAACTCGGGCACTGTAGGATATTGGCACGTTGCTGAGAGGTATTCCAGTGATGGCGCATTGCGCATACATCTCGGCCTCGATTTCGAAATCCATGCTGTTCAGGTTCATCTGGACCAAAGCTTCTCGATTAAAGAGCCAAAAGCCACTGCAGACATCATGGATTTCAAGGCCGTGAAGGATAACTGCAGACCAAGTGAGAAGATGATTTCCAATCCAATTGACCGGCGACATGGCATCACTGGCTAAATGGCGATTCAATCGATTTCCAACAACGACCATTCCTGGTTCAAGTTTCCTAAGCATCTTCAGCATATCCATCGGATTGTAGGTTTGGTCTGCATCAAACATGATGACGGCATCGTAGTGATGCTGGAGCGCATAAGTGAACCCCAATCGTACTGCTTCTCCCTTGCCCTTCGAAGGTTGGACCAAGACAA
>JBMYNT010000015.1:27329-36173 GCA_049598575.1 Candidatus Poseidoniaceae archaeon
GTGAACCCCAATCGTACTGCTTCTCCCTTGCCCTTCGAAGGTTGGACCAAGACAACACAACCGCCCTCTGTACCAACTTGTTGTGACGAATCTGTACTCTTGCCATCAACAATCACGATATCCGGTTGCCAACCTTCCTCCTCAAGCGATGCGTGAGGTATGGTTTCCAATACCGCACGTAATCCCTCTGCCTCATTGAGAACAGGGAGGAGAATCATCAAACGTTTCACAATTGATTCTTGTAGAAGGTTGCTTTTCATGCCTTCGCAGGAATTACTCGATTCAATTCCAAATGATGAATCCGTAAGCCAGTGGAATCAATGATTTGTGAACTTCGTCCAGAAAATCCGAGAGGGTTGATCCAAGATGAGCCGTCCGAATTCAGTTCGAATTCAACATGAAGTCGCTGATCGAGTTGGACATTTTGACACGCCATGTTCCAACCTCCTGACTTTTCCAAGCTCAAGGATTGATCATTGAACCTGATCGAATAGTCTTCAAACGAACCGATCTGTTCGTACACAACACATGCCTTGTACAAGCCTTGTAGACTCGTTTCGTTGACCACTTCACTCCAAACAAAGGTGCCTTTTTGATTCAGGACAATCCGTTCACTACCTCGTTCGAGTGGATCATTGAAACGGTGGTTGCGCCAAGGGTCTTCCTCCAATGCACATCCCTTCATTGAGATGCATTCATCTTGGCTCAGGGCGACAGCGGAGGTAACTCTGGTGGGTGATGGTTCGCTCCAAAGTTTCCAATATCGCGCTCCGGAGAACTCCTGTTCCATGCTCCAGTAGGGTGATGGGCCCAAGGTCAATGCAATCGTTCCAATAGGGCTTGAGACTGCATAGCCAATGCCAAGTCGGCTCAGGGTTTCGATATCATCCATACGAATGGCTGTTGTTGCCGCACCCTGTATGGATTCATCCAATGTCAGAAGCCCAAGTGTGGGGATGCTTGTGATCTGAACGGATGCAGCGAAGGCATAACCGTGCCCCCAGTGAACGTTTTCGGAATACACGATCTTGTTGGGTGGATGATTCATAAGATACGTTCGAAGTTCAGCATCACCCGATGTTGTTGCATGAAGTTCCTCATGCGTCGATAGGTTGGTCAACAAACCAACGCTCATCATCGATCCGATGACGAGCATGACGAGGAAAATCGTGCTGTACAACGGTCGAATGAATGGATCCATTTCCAATCCGAACCATGCTTTTTCGTCACCGACGGTTGTCAACGAGGTCGATCGACTCGCAAGCAACCCTACAATCACTGCAAGGGGGACATGATAGGCATGCAATGCCATCGAATAAAGCGTGTAAGAAAGGAGGCTGAGAATCTGGACATTTGCCAATCCTTCGATGAGATGAACGAATGAAACAAGCCACAACGCTAGGAACCAGAGTGAGAGCAGTCGGATTTCGAGACTCTTACGTCCCATGAAAATCGCTATGCTTGCAAAGAGCATCAGCGGTCCATTGAACATGAGCATAGGTTTTCCTCCTTGCCATCCATACTCCGCAAAGACTGGCTCGCTCAGCATGCGTGGTGCGAAATAGATGAGTGCGACGATGAACATCGACGTCACGATGAGAATCGACGTAAGGAAGATCGGCTTTTGTTGGGATTGTTCATCATCGGACAATCGTTCACGAGAAAGGAGGCTGGCGACGAGCAAAGCAGCAAGGTAGATAGCTCCTGTCGGATGGATGAGGACGGTACAAATTGAGAGGAATACAAAAGCAAGGAGATGGTACCGGAGCGATTGTTGAATTGGGCGCAGAACAATCATCAATCCAACGATTAATCCCAATTGACTCGCAACTGTAGGGTAGCCTGAATCAAACACTTTTGCAAACAACGCGAACGATGTGCCCATGGCGAGAACGCTTGAAGCACCTGCTCCAAGTCGGTCCATGCTTCCCCAAATCCCAAGGAGGAGTGCAAAGAGGGAAAGATGGCCCAAAACGAGGATGGATTGTTCAATCGATGATCCTGTTACACTGGCAATCCAAGCGAGAATGGTTGGAAACGCAGGCGGATACGTCCACAATCCTGCATTTGGAGAAGGAACCTCGAACGTGCCTGATTGGGCGACATGGCTTGCCAGTGTGCTAAAACCAATCCAATCAACACCAAATGGGCGATCAAACATCACGATTGGGACCAGTGTAAGAAGACAAAAGCACCCTGCTGCAATCTGCAGCAATGGATTTCGGTTGCTTTGGAACCATTGCTGCGCGGCAACTTCCTGCTCAATCTCAGGCTCGCTTTCACTGAGAACGAGGCCATGGATTGCTGCTTCCATTTTTTGCCATTGCGTGTATGTGGTTCGCTCGACGTGCACTTTGCGGAACAAAAAAGCAATCGATAATGCGTTGATAAGAATCAGTGCAATGGTCAAATTCCCTACGCTCCATGCTTGAATGACAAACAACAATCCTGATGTTCCATACATGGCTAAAAGCCCGATTGGAAAACACAACAATGCCTTTCGGAAGGTATCCGCAGAAGCATCGAGGATACGCAACAAGGCAAGACCTGGAGCAATGGTCGGTAGGAGAATTGCAAGCACAACCTCCCACATGCTTGACCGCTGGTTCAAGCATCACATCAAGTTCATGCATGAACTCTTAGAGGTGAATCTCTTCTTACGTCCATGTGGGGTTGTCCAGACCGGGCAGGGAGTGGAGAGAATACGTTCCATCCAATCGTTCTTCTTCCAGACGAATACTGGGTCCTGAATCTTCAGAAACCACAAACGACGTGGAATCAACAGTACGAATACACGGTCGGTCGATACGATGAAGACCGCCGAGGAATGTACACGCAAGATCTGTTTGGAGGTGAGCGAACCATTCACGTTGGCCTTGACATTGGAGGTCCTGCGCAAACTCCGATTTTTGCATTTGAGGATGGAAGGATTCACAGTTTTGCAGACAACGATGTGGATGGTTCCTACGGCCCAACCATCATCACAGAGCATTCAATTGAAATTGATGGTGAACAGCAAACCATCTGGGTTCTTCACGGTCACTTGTCACGTGAATCGTTGAATGGATTGGTTGCAGGCGCACCCATCTCGAAAGGCGATGCAATTGGGGAGATGGGCGAAGAAGACGAAAACGGTGGTTGGCCACCGCATGTTCACATTCAGTTGTCGCTGGTTGAACCGGACGACCCAGATCTTGAAGGCGTTGTCTCACTAGAACATCGTGATGCTGCTCTCAAGCGGTATCCTGACCCTCGGAACATCCTCGGGCTACTCTATTGATGCATCATCAGCAAGATACCCTTTCAGAGCTTGAATGGGACGAATCGCTGCTGGATCTTTGCCATGAAGCAATGCAAGGGCGATGGTAAGCCAATCCATGACAATGCACTGATGAAGTAGGACTTCCAGTAATGAGGTTCCCTCTCCATGAATTCTCCATGCAAAATCCGTTGGTGTGTGCTCAATCATCCAATCGACTCGACGGCGTACGCGTGCATGCATTCCATCCCATGTCAGAATCAAAATGGCCTGATCTTCACGAGCAGGATCGGCATCATCTGAGACGCCTCCCCATGCGACAATTTCATTGTGATTCATTTCTGGAACAATTCCAATTCGAGCGAAACGTCCTGAATTTTCATTCAACTGATTCTTGCATCGTACCAAGGCTGGTTGCATTTCTGTTGGTCCAAGCAATGCAATCGGATGTTCTCGAAGAGCCATCGCCAAGTCGAGCAATGGGGTGCCTGATGCATTACGGAAATCATTTGCCTGACAAGCATACTCCAAACGAACGAGCATGGCTTCTCGCTCATCGTCAGCTTGCTGAGGAATCAATCCAAGATGTTCCATCAATGCGAGTTGACGGGAAAACAAGTGGCCAAAGGCGGTACGTGGCGGTTGACCACCGATGGAAGGAATGAGGTGACAGTTTTCGTGCAACTCGCAAAGTCCTGCGAGAACACCACCTGTTGCGATGACGACAACGGTAGCGCCTAGTTCGAGAGCGGCCTCTGTTGCAGCAATCGTTTCTTCGGTGTTTCCGCTGTGGGAAGTTGCCAGAATCAACCAGTCAGATGTCCACCACGATGGCAATTGGTAGCCTCTGTGGACAATGAACGGCTTTGAACCTGAAGCATCAGCAACTCGTGCCAAGAAATCGCCCCCAGCAGCCGAGCCACCCATTCCGAAGCAGAGAACGCCGTTCCAATCATTGGATTTGAGTTGTTGAAGCCACGGTAGGTGTTTCTCATCAACTGCTGAGAAGCCACGTTCAAGATCGGAAACAAACGACTGGGTAAATCCAATCATACCTTCAGAATCCAATTGTTGAGACAAGTCGTCGATGCTGAGCGTCTCATCGGCCATGGTGCTATGGAAGGTTTGACCTTCATATGGACTCCTATCAATTCGAGTGGTCAAGCGCCATATCATGCAAGGCGATGAATTCGCCATCAATTCGAGCAAGACGCAATTGAGAGGCCCCATCATAGTCCCAAGGAAGACGAACCGAGGTCATTTGCCAGGTATTTGGGTCTAGGAATTCGGCTGCGGAATCATCACGATTGAGAATATCCACGACCATGTGATCGTCCATCTGGGACAATACTTTCACGCCATCGAGGTCTCTCCACGTTGCACCCGTGCGTTCTTGGCGAGAGATTCGCTCCATGATGGCACCATCCTTGCTCCAAGAACTCGGCCGCCACAAATCGCCTCGCCAACGAACAACGTCACCGAGGTCGTATCCTGGTTTTCGATAAAGAAGCGTCAACCGTGTCACATCAACACCATCTTTTCGTCCCACGGTCGAATTCGTTTCTGTGACTTGCCCGCCCCAGTTCTCAATCAAATGACGGCCCCATGCACGGGCGAGTCCTTTGGAACCCATGACGACATCGTATCCACCCGTTACAGGGCCTTCATTGGTGATGAAAAACATTGGATCATCGCTGAGTAGTTCGATAACATCGTCAAGACTTGCGCGAAGATTGTTGAGTTCGCTTTCTTCCAGTCTGCGACCGGTTGAGCGAAGTTGAACAGTCGCCTCGAAATAATTGCCAGCTCGTCGTGTGCAGGTTAAACACACGCCATTTGAACGGCGGGCTCTCATGGTGTGTTCTTCAGTGTACAAGAGATCATCAATGACCCCCTCCATCTGCATGTGGAGCAACGTGTGTCGGTCTGAAACCGTTCGAGGTTCAAATCCCAAACCGATTTCTTCTGCTCGTTCGTGGAACGAAACGTTGCGCTGAATCAACTCGTCCCACAACGTATCCTCTGGGATGTTGACCCAACGGCCTTGAATATCGATCAGTCCACAGCGAGCACATTGCGTGAAATTTGTATTTTCGGGGACGATGGCAAGTTTGGTTCGTTTTCGTGTGCATGGTTCACACATTTTGTCGGTGAACAGAGGTGGCTCGTTGCCGCACACGAGGCAAAAATCCCCACCTAGTCCGCGACTCAATGAACTCACTCCTGTTCATGACCGGCCGTGTTGAAACTTCGTTCAACCGCTTCAATCCGCTTCTCGAGGTCGTTGCTTCGTGCAAAAACCGTCCACGTCCAAAGGCCGATGGCAGCGAGCATACCGAGATATGCCACAGCAAGATACGTCATTCCTTCCGCCATGTTTACACCTCATCCTTTGCTTCTTGAATCCTTTCCAACCGTTGCTCGAGCGATGTGATTCGCATGCTCATCAGCACATGACCGGTGATGAAAACTGTAAACGAGATCGCCCCTAGAAGGAGAATTAGGGCCATCTCTCCGTCAAGGCTTCCATTTTCTCCGCCACCAATCACTGGGCCAGGGTGGCGAATTTGCCACAATCGTGTTGCAACGTACGTGACTGGAACGAGTACGAAACCAAACAGACCGAAGGTGGAAAAGGTATCTCGCGTTTCAACGCCATCGGGTTGAGCTTGCCTACCCAAAACCAGGAACATTGCAAGGAATGTGAGGAGTCCAAATGTATTCAATCGAACGTCTGTCCAATCCCAAGGTACGCCCCACTCTGCAGAACCCCAAACCATGCCGCTCCATACGGTCATCAAACCTGTGGCGAGTCCGGCTTGTGCACCTGCGACATGCATCCTCCAACCGAGGTCTGAACGTTTGAAAAACCACAATGCGGAACCTACGAAAAGAAATCCAAAAGCGATGAATGCTGCCCAAGCAGCGGGAACGTGCCAGTAGAAAATACGTTGAGCATCTGGTGATTCAAAAGCATTGATGGAAACACTCGGTGCTTTGAGGAATGCAAGCCCGAGGGTCATACCGATTCCGATGAATCCAAGCAAGAGAATCACCTCTGACAATCGCTTGGTCATGCTTGTTCCACCGAACCTTTTGCTTTCAATAATTGCATTTACAACAGGCCAGAATCGGTAATCCATTGAACGAGCAGGGCAAATGGTAGAATCAGAATCGGTGTCAGAATTCGGGTAAATGCAGCACGAGGTCGTGCAAGTCGAGATGTGGCGAGATCCATCCATCGCACCAACAGCATGGTTGAGATGGTGAGCAATCCGCCAATGGCGACGAGAGGCCATGAAACGCCAGCATCAAACCCTAATTGGGTCAACGCTGTCAACCCTGAACCAAGAAGGAGGCCGTGGATGTATGAGTTTGGTATACCTTGGCGATGGGCTTTCCACCAATCCAGTGCTCTGTGTTCATGCAGCATTGAAACCATGTTGTCGCCAACAAGGCCGGCCGCAAAAGCGGCACTGAGGAACAATCCAGATGCTTGCATCAATGATGAATCAACCTCTGAAGCATCGAAGAGTGCAAGGAGAATCCCAAGGGTGAGGAATCCGGCTATGCCATTGCTTGCGACAGTCGACAACGTGCGTTGATTGAGCAAAAATCCCGTTCGGAACGCTGGGTTGTTTTTGTGTGACGTTGATTTCGTGTCATGCTTCACTCGCTTCGCATCTTCGAATGTTTCGTTCGCTTCAATTGCGTGCCCTGTGAGAAGATGTGTCGCACAAGCCGTGAAATCGGTGTGATGACTTGCAAGGAGGATAGCGTTTCCTCGATGTCGAAGTTCATGCAAATCCTCGACCAGTAAGTTGCGTGATGCTGCGTCAAGTCCAGCGGCTGGCTCATCCAACAACAAAATACGGGGTGCTTGACCTAAAAATCCAGGCAACATTCCAGCGAGCATGGCTACTTTACGACGTTGACCGCCCGACAAGTGGGCGATCAGATCGTGCTTTCGATGGGCTAGATTGTAGCGTTCGAGCCATGGATCGACGTTAACACGTCCTCCTGCAAGGTCAAGGGCGTTGAGAAGATGTTCTTCGACACGGAGGCTTCCAACGCATCCATCGGATTGCAATGTTAATCCAAACGCGGATTTGGGTCGTTTTGACCTCCCTGAAGCATCAATGAGAACGTTTCCATTGTGAAGGACTTCTCCTTTCTCGAGAGGTAAAAGGCCAGCCGCAACCTCGATTATGGTTGATTTCCCTGCTCCATTTTTGTCCTTCAAGAGGACGAGTTGTCCGCCAGTGACGTCAAGACTCAGATCATTGAGTACGAGTGAGGAGCCACGGCGAACGGAAACGCCGTTCAGAGACAACAGCGCTTCGCTCATGTTCCAATCCAAAACACACACATGAATGAATGCTACGACAGGACAAGACCCATAGTCGAGCAAATGGTCGGAGATGCATGGGGCAGTTGTATCTTACAACATTCGGAGCCTCTGAATGGATCATTCTAGGAGTATGGTTTCTCGCAGTTGTGTCTCCTATTGCGTATTCTATCCGAAACAAGACGCCGATTGCTCTTGGGATTTCCGTAGGGTTGCTGCTGGGTTACATCGTCCAATACGCGTTTGTCGTTCTGGCTTCGTACGGTCTTGAATTCCGGTTCGTATGGTTTGATTTCTGGCTGATTCCTAAACGATTGGACTCCGTGGTTTACTATCCTACTCTGTTCACTGCAGGCTTTTTGCACAGCATGAGTGACGTGACGCACGTACTTGGTAACGTGTTGGTCATTGCTTTGGTTGGCATTCCTCTTGAACAACGATTGGGGGCCAAACGCTTCACAATCGTCTACGTGACAGGATTGCTCGGAGGTTCAATTACTTGGGCCGTTTTTAACAGTGGCTCGGGGACACCTTCATGGGGTGCATCAGGAGCTGCCTATGGTCTACTCGGAGCATACCTCTCTGGCTGGCCTCGTGATGAAATTCCATTTCCTCTCATCTTGATTCGCCCATGGCCGGTGACCATCATTGCCTTGTTCTATTTTGGATTTGAGTTGGTACGGGCGTTCAATACCGTTGGGCTAGGGGGTTATTCCACTGTAGCCCACATGGCACACATTGGAGGATTTGTCGCAGCTTACGCTCTGCTTCCTTTGGTGGCTAGAGGTGGGCCATACCCATTGGGTGTCATTGATGGAGGGCCGAAAGGATTCGGGCATTCTCGAGCCGGATTTGACCAGATCAAATCAACCATGGTTGATGTATCGAACATCGACGACCCATGGACAGAACTTGGACTTGGCGTTCCAAAGAACCTACGTGAGCCGCTCCGGAAATTGAAGGAAGCTGGAGATGAGGCGGAAACGCGAATCGCGTGGATGGAACACATTGCTGAGGCTGGTGATTGCCCTGTTTGCCTCGCCCCATTGGGCATGGTCGAACGCCGTACAGGACCCCAACTGCAATGCTCGAAAGAACCGAAGCACTTGTCATGGCCAAAGCATGGATAATCAGGGCCAATCAACACACGTTGAAGCGATACCATCAAAATATATCGATTTGTGGTCTGAAATGGCGATTATGAGCGGATGGTCTCGTTACTCGAATTCAAGGCAGG
>JBMYNT010000016.1:0-35216 GCA_049598575.1 Candidatus Poseidoniaceae archaeon
GCAATTGGCTTTGTATCCCATCTGGTCGGAAAGAAATGGGACGATGTTGGAGGAGATGTCGGCGAACTCAACATCCGCATGCGCATCGTTCCACTGCTTTGCCTAGCGCTTCTCTTCATGTGGGCGATTCTGTTCCGTCCGGGTTACGCTGTGCACGATATGCGCTTGATGTGGGTCGTCATCGGTTTGGGTATTGGTTTTGCGAGTCTCATTTTCACCTTCCATGCCACTCGGGAGTGGCCAACGATCACTCGAGGCCTCCTCGCCTTTGCTGTCGGTGCCTGTTTCGTCGGGTTGGGTCATTGGGCACAATTGGCTGCAACACCATGGCTCCAAGAATCAGGACGCATGCCCAACGATGTTGTCTTCTGGCCTGCATTGATCGTTCTCGGCATTCCTGGGCTCATTTGTGCTGTTCTTTATCGCATGGGCAAAGACGATGCTCGTCAACTCAAACTCACTGGATTTGAAGCAGGTGTTCTTCCTGAAGGTATCACAATCAAGTCATGGGAAGCTGAAGAAAAAGTCGTTGCTAAGCATCCTATTGAACAACTCTCCAACAAGGCATTGCTCGCAAGCCCGTTGGTTCTTGCCATGGTGTTTGGGCAATTGTGCGACGGTTTCGCGACCATGGTCGGCATCGATTATTTCGGATACTCCGAAAAGCATCCATTGAGCGATGCAGTAATCCAGTACGGTGGAGGCATTTCTGACAACATGGGCTGGGACGTTGAAGGCGCTTGGCTGTTTGCTATTGTCAAGGCCATCCTGGTTGGAACCATCACGTACATCTTTGTTGAGATGCGTGTCGAAAACCGACAGAAGCATCTGCGCTTATTGATCGTTCTCGCTGTGCTCATCGTCGGTCTCGCTCCAGGAATTCGTGACATCGGCCGATTGATGCTCGGTGTCTAAGCCCACGATGCCTTGAAGGTTTGAACCGGAGTGGTCGGGATAGGTGGAAGCACATGGATCGACTACCGACACGAGTGAACAAAGCCGATCCTGATTATTCTGCTCGCCGAGAGCACAATCTTGCTCTCATTGAAACGCTGCGTGAGCGTCTCGATCTCGTCCATCAAGGTGGTGGCGAGAAGTACGTTGAACGTCATCGAAGTCGCAACAAAATGCTTGCACGTGAACGTATTGAGCGCATCATCGATCCTGGAACGGCGTTCCTCGAACTTTCACCCTTAGCTGCGTACGATTTGTACGATGGCCGTGCTCACTCTGCAGGCATCGTTACGGGGATTGGCTGTGTCCACGGCCGGGAAGTTCTCTTCGTAGCCAACGATGCAACCGTCAAGGGCGGCTCCTACTACCCAATGACGGTCAAGAAGCACATTCGTGCACAAACGGTTGCTCATGAAAATCATCTTCCCTGCGTCTACCTCGTCGACTCTGGCGGAGCATTCCTGCCCATGCAAGACGAAGTGTTCCCAGACATTGGCCACTTTGGACGTATCTTCCGTAATCAGGCACGAATGTCCGGAGATGGCATTCCACAAGTTGCAGCCGTTCTTGGATCCTGTACTGCTGGTGGAGCTTACGTTCCGGCCATGAGCGATGAATCGATCATCGTCAAAGGCAATGGCACCATTTTCCTCGCAGGCCCTCCCCTTGTCAAAGCAGCAACTGGAGAAGTCGTCACAGCAGAAGATTTGGGCGGGGCTGAGGTCCACACTGTCCAATCAGGTGTTGCTGACCACTTTGCAGAAGACGAACCAGAAGCACTTCGCATGGTTCGAAACGTCCTCGAAAACATTGGACCAAGAGAACTCGCACCAGCAGCCTTGCAAGAACCTGAACCTCCTGCACATGACGTTGAGGACTTGCTCGGATTAATTCCAAGCGACAATCGAACACCGATCGATGTACGTGAAATCATTTCACGTATCGTTGACGGTTCCCGTTTCCATGAATTCAAATCACGTTACGGTACAACACTGGTGTGCGGTTTCGCCCACATTCACGGGCACAAAGTCGGCATCGTTGCAAACAACGGGATTCTGTTCTCAGAGTCTTCTCTGAAAGGCGCCCACTTTGTTGAACTATGCGGTCAGCGAGGCATTCCACTCGTCTTCCTCCAGAACATTACTGGTTTCATGGTCGGACAAGCCTACGAAGCAGGCGGTATTGCCAAAGACGGTGCCAAACTCGTTACAGCAGTATCCTGCGTGAATGTACCAAAGTTCACCGTCATCGTTGGTGGTTCACACGGAGCAGGGAATTATGGTATGTGTGGTCGAGCCTACGACCCACGATTCCTTTTCATGTGGCCAAACAGTCGAATATCTGTCATGGGAGGTCCACAAGCAGCCGATGTTCTTAGCACGGTGAAGCAAGACCAGCGAGAACGAGAAGGCAAGCCTCCGATGGAAGGCGAAGAATTGGAGAACTTCCGTGCCCCTATTCTTGAGAAGTACGAGGTTGAGGGCTCACCGTATTACTCCACAGCACGACTCTGGGACGATGGTATCATCGATCCACGAGACACTCGAGACGTCCTTGGACTCTGTCTAGCCGCATCGAGAAACGCTCCTTTGCCAGAAGGAAAATACGGAATATTCAGAATGTAAATTCCAATTGAAAATTTGAAAATACAATTGAGGTTTTTGAGATGACGACGATGGAGAATCCACCACAAACATCCTTGATTCAACTCACCGTTGACGGCAGTTGTGCCCGAATCGAGTTGGCTCGCGAGGACAAGTTCAATGCTCTCAATGTTGACATGATTTCCGAATTGATCGAGGTCTTCGAGTGGACCAAGGAACGCAGTGCAGGTCACATCGATGCATTGGAAGATGCGAATGGTCAACCCTTCTTGCGAACACTCGTTCTTTCTGGCCGTGGAAAGCACTTCTGTGCTGGAGCTGACATCAACATGATGCGTGATGCAGGAGCCAATACACCTGAAGAGAACAGAAAGGACAGTGAACGCCTCGATCGTCTCTTCAACGGACTTTGGTCCCACCCATGTTTCACCATTGGAGCCATTCAGGGTGTTGCGCTCGGAGGAGGCGCAGGGCTCATCGCATGTTTGGATTACGTCGTTGCAACCGACAACGTTCGTATCGCACTTTCAGAAGGAAAACTCGGTATTCTTCCGGCCGTCATTGGCCCATACGTATACCGCCGTGTTGGTTCAGCGAACTTCCGCCGATTGTCCATGCAAGCCAGTCGAGTGAGGTCCGAAGAAGCGCTACGCGTCGGTTTCATCGAACGGGTTGTTGAGAACGTCGAAGCATTTGATGACGAGATTGACTCCATCATTGCAGAAGTTCTCACCACTGGACCAAGTGCTGCAACACTAGCCAAGGAGTTGACACTTGGATTCGATCGATGGAGTGATGATGATGAATCGTTGCGTCGATGGACCCTTGATTTCACCAGTCGAATGCGAGGTTCAAGAGAGGGCCAAGAGGGTCTCTCTTCGTTCCTTGAGAAGCGTCCTGCCAACTGGAAACCCGAAGAGTGAGGCGAGAAGATGATTCAGCGTGTACTGGTTGCGAACCGTGGCGAAATCGCCTGTCGCATTCTCCGTGCATGCCGAGAAGCAGGACTCTCAAGCGTTGCCATCTATGCTGAGAACGACCGTGAAGGTATGTTTCGTGAACTTGCAGACGAATCGGTTCTGCTAGAGGGTGATTCAATCGCTGAGACGTATCTCAACGGTGCTGCCATCATCCAAGCAGCCAAAGAGACAGGAGCAGATGCGATTCACCCTGGTTTTGGATTCCTTTCTGAACGTGCAGAATTCGCTCAAGCCGTCATGGATGCTGGACTGATTTGGATTGGTCCATCACCTCAAGCCATCGAACAGATGGGCGATAAAATGTCAGCACGTCAAATCATGAAGGCTGCTGGAGTCCCTGTTATTCCAGGTGTTGAGATCGAAGAAGAGGATGAATCGCTTGCCATGGAAGCCATTCGCAACGCAGCCAAAGAAACAGGCTATCCTCTGCTCCTCAAGGCGACTGCAGGAGGCGGTGGCAAAGGAATGCGTGTTGTCAACGTTCCAGAAGAATTGGAAAATGGCGCACAATCGGCTCGACGAGAAGCACTCGCAGCGTTTGGCGATGGACGCGTCTATGTCGAGAAACTCTTGATGAAATCAAAGCACGTTGAAGTGCAAGTCCTTGCGGATACGCACGGTCGTTGCATCCACTTAGGTGAACGAGAATGCAGTGTTCAGCGACGTCATCAGAAGGTGTTCGAAGAAGCCCCATGTTCGACCATGACACCTTCATTGCGAGAACGTATGGGACAAGCTGCCGTAGCTGCCGCACAGGCTGTTGACTATGTTGGAGCAGGAACAGTCGAATTCCTGCTAGCAGATGACGAATCCTTCTATTTCCTTGAGATGAACACGCGTATTCAGGTCGAGCATCCTGTGACCGAAATGGTCACTGGTGTTGATTTGGTTCGAGAACAACTGCGTATTGCAAACGGTGAGCCGATGTCCGTTGACGAACTCAACATCCGTGGGCATTCCATCGAAGTCCGTCTTTACGCCGAGGATGCGACCAACAACTTCCTGCCAGCCATTGGACCTCTAGCCATGTTCCGTCCGCCTACAGGGCCAGGAATTCGTCTTGATACAGGTGTTCGTGAAGGAGACGAGGTTACACCGCACTACGATCCAATGTTAGCAAAACTGATTGTCTTCGCTCCAACCCGTGAAGAAGCATTGCAACGCATGCGTCGTGCGTTGGATGAATTCATTGTTCTTGGAACAACCACGAACATTGGTTTCTTGCGAGATCTATGCGATGTATCCGAAGTCATTTCGGGTGATACATACACCTCAATGATTGATGATCTGTATCCCAATGGATATCAGTTCACGCCACGAACCGAAGACCTCGAGGTCGCTTTAATGACGGCAGCCGTTGCAGAAACAACAGGCATGCATCGAACGACTGTTGCATCCTCTCAAGGCTCAGTTGGCATTGCAAGTCCATTCCAAACGCTCAACAGGAGGTATCCTTGATGCAGCATGAATTCCGTTACGCTGGTGAGACCTACGATGTCTTGCTGGAGCGTACACCAAAAATTTGGACCTTTGCCAACCATTGCGCTCATCCTCGAGAAGATGGACGTATTCGTATCTACTTCGAAGATGGAAGCAAAGCGTGGGCACACGTTGCGAAAGTTGGTGACGTATGGTGGGTTCATCATTCAGGCCGAATCTTCACATTGGAACGCATCGAAGCAGGAGCAAGCAGTGATGAGAACCACGGAGGACTTGTGGCTCCAATGCCCGGTGTCGTTCTCGAAGTTCTCGTTACAGCAGGCGAATCCGTCGAAGCAGGACAAACTCTGATGGTCCTTGAAGCGATGAAAATGGAACACAGAATCGTCGCATCAGAAGATGGTACAGTCACATCGGTTCACTTCAACGCAGGCGATCGTGTTGAACAGGGAGCCAATCTCCTCGATGTGGAATCAGTTGAATAATCAGCACCATCGGCCATGTTCGATGATGGAATCATCATCAACATCTCCAGGATAGACATACGTCCAAGCCCAAACGATGCCTTGTTCGGTTCGAACTTGGACAATGGTCCGATCAAACAACGAATCGTTGCGACCAAAGCCGAGGAAACCTTCGATGGCATCCATTCGCTCCAAGCATGCTTCAACATTCTCAAGTTCCATCAGTTGACCATGAACCACGCCATCACCCAATTTCATCCCTGGATAGCCGCCGAGGTGGTGGAGTTTACCTCGAACGGATGCTTGCTGTTGCGAAAGGACGTACGGTTCGAGCTGAGTGAATCGACTCTGTCCTGACATAAGGGTTCCATAGACAAACAAATGGTTGATTGTGGGTGTATCCAATCTATGCTGCATTGCTATATCGAGTCCATTGGTTGGTAGCCCGCGTTCATGAAGTCCATTGTGAATTAAATCACGGTAAACATCTGTTGGGCGTTGAAAATCTGGATTTATCCTGTCCTCACAAACAACGAATGTCACAGCTTCATGCAATCGTCCATCCGATCCAATGACAAGCACGTTCTTCTCCTCGTAGTGCCATGGAGCACCTTCTTTCGCAACAAGCGTTGACCATGCATCCTCATCGACATCAAACAAGGCACCAGGTGTGGCATGGTACTCATTGATGGGTACAACATCTGCAGCTCCACCATTACGTCCTCTGGAATGATAGTGAAATTTGAGATGGTGCCCGATGAGCCAAGCAGGCTCTCGTTCTTTGAGTCCATCTGGATGTGCACCCTTCTTTTCGCAGTATTGAACCCAATCGTTCCAATCGAGATTTGATCCATAGCCAAAATACAGTCGATTTTGTGTCATTTTGTTCCGCTCCTAAGAGCAGTAACATGTTAGTACTTATTAATTCTACCACAAACATGGTTCGAGAATCTCTTGACCTTGCATGTACGATTGCAACACGTCAGGAATGCGAACACGACCATCCTCGAGCTGATTTTGCTCGATAATGGCTACGAGTGCACGTGACGTAGCCACAGCGGTCGAGTTGAGTGTGTGAACCATCGGCTGGTTTGGATGACCCGGGGTTCCGTAGCGAATCTCGAGACGGTTGGCTTGATAATCCGTACAGTTGGAACAAGACACGATTTCCTTGAACGCCTTTGCTCCTGGCAACCAAGCCTCAAGATCGTACTTTCGTGCTGCGACTGTTCCCATGTCACCTGTACAGATGTTGACCACTTCGTAGTGCAAGCCAAGTGCATCCCAGAGGTCGACGCAGTTTTGCAACAATTCCTCATGCAGTTCCCAGGACGTTTCAGGTGTTGCAATGATGATTTGCTCAACCTTCGTGAATTGATGGACACGCCAAATGCCACGATCGGATTGCCCATGGGCGCCGACCTCTCGACGGAAACAGGATGAGACGCCAACGATCTTCAGTGGAAGAAGTTCCTCAGGAATGGTCTCTTGCATGTACATCGCGGTGAGAGGGTGCTCGGATGTTGCAATCATGTAGTAGCCATCAGGATCAATACCGTACATCACCGTCTCAAAGTCCGACAAATCGGTCACACCTTCGTAAGCAGCTCGATTCATCATGACCGGCGGTTGAACGAAGGTGAATCCACGCTGTTGAATGAAATCAACCGCATAGGATTGCAAAGCCATCTCCAAGCGTGCTAAATCGCCTTTGAGGAAGTAGAACCGACTTCCTGTAATCTTAGCAGCACGTTCCAAATCCACCCATTTGTTTTCTTCGATCAACTCATTGTGCGTCTTTGGTTCAAAGTCAAAGGATGGCTTTTCACCGTGCAGGGAATGCTTTGTATTGCCCGATTCATCAGCACCCGATGGAACATCAGGGTGCAGGAGGTTTGGAATCGACATACGTACAGAATCGCGTTCAGAAAGGAGTGCATCGGTCTTCTTCTCCATTTCAGAAATTTGTGCTCCGAGATCGGCCACTTCCGAAAGGATGCGTTGTGCTTCGGCTTCATCACCTGACTTCTTGGCAGCTCCAATTCCACGTGCAGCCTCGTTCTTTTGACGTCGCAATTCGTTCGTCTCTCGAAGCATCAACTTCCATTCAGAATCGAGTTTAAGCACCTTGTCGATGCTGTCATGAGGAAGACCTCGGCGATCATGGTCTTCACGAATCTTCTCAACCTCTTCACGGAACACTTGCATATCCAACATGTTCAATCACCTCAGAAACTGATGTTAAACTGGAACATCGCCATACCAATCGTCAACAAGCCACCGACAATGTAGCCGAGAATAGCACCACCATTGAGCAACGGAAGGCCCGCTTGAGCCTGTCCTTTACCGACGAAATACATGAGAACTGAATACCCGATGAGGCTGCCAACAAGCGTCGTCATCGCCATGATGAAGCCATTGTCGCCTCCAACATACTGCAGGGTGGACAACACCAGCATACCGGGGAAGATGACATCCCCAAGCCCCATCAGCATCGCATCGTTGCTCTTTGCAACAACACGCTCACGGGGTACTTCCTGCACCGTGTCACGTGGAGTTTCGTCAGGCGCATCGTGAACAGTGGTTCGCTCTGTACGCATGGTATAGTCAGAATCCTGAGGAGCCACCAAGAGGATGGGCAGGTTAAGATTCATCATCGTATCAGCGAGGTCGAGCATGTGCTTCGATTTGTATACCGCCCAAGCATCGTACACCGCTGCAGCAATCATGAACACCATGATCAAGGTTGGAACGAACGAAACACCAAGCATAACGATGACACCGCTTCCAACGAGAATACCAACCGTGTTGACAACGTACCACTCACTGTGGACATAGAGGAGAATCATCAGCAAGAGGCTTACAAGAAGCCCAATGATGGTTGGAATGTCTTCGATGACGAGACCTCCGACAAGTTCCATCGATTCTTCAACAACGCCGCTCGATGTGACGTAGGTTCCATTGATGACTGTGGCATGTAGATGGTTGGTATCTTTTTCAGCATCTTGCTGTGTCATTCCAAACGCAACAACCACGTCTTCGCCTTTGGGAACATCAACGATCAACTTCTGAATGAGGGTTGAACTCCACAGAAGGCGTGCGTCGTCGCCAGTTGTCACCAGAAGTTCTGTGAATCCAGTGTTATCGTAATCCGTCAAACGAACATCCCGAATCTCTGAAGCAAAGCCTTCGATGCTTCCACCAGATTCTTTCTGCAATAAATCAGGGCTGTACGTATTCGGGTTGTCTGTAGAGGCTGCAGGCTCAAACGACCATGAATGGATGTCACCGTCTGCTGTTCCAAGAACGATAAGCTGCTCTCCAGTGGTAGATTCATTCATCGGAATTTTGAGGAGGTTCGAATAACCAACATCAGCAGAAGTGAACCCTGCTTCGCTGGATGCTTCGATGAGAATGTGTGCAGGTTCGTAGATGCCACCTTCAGGGAACCCTGCAGTTTGATTCAATCGAACGACCCCTGCGTATTCTTCACTGACAATGAGCAAACTGGTATCGCTCAACAATTCTGCCTCAACGAGGACGTCAACCGCTTTCATATCTGAAGGGAGTTGCCACGTAGCCTGTTTCTGCTGGCGAGTGAGTTGGTTTGGATAGTTTTCACGGTCGATGTTGAATCGATGAAGTCGCTCACCAGCATCAACAATGTACAAGGCATCTTCGATTTCGGTTGCAAGGATACAACCTACTTCCACCAACGGGCGAAGGTCACCCTGATTGTCGTAATAGAAACAGTCGTATGTAGATACAATTGAACCATCGGTTAACGAAAGTGTGTTGATGACCGCACCGGTATTGATGGTGACCCAATCAGGCCCGGGTACGACAATCAACTCAGAGAATTCATAGGAAACATTCCCATGAAGGATGTCTGTGGACCAAATCGGTTCCTCAACACCCCATTGCATCAATCGAATCGTGTTGACGAGTTCGCCACTCTGGTTCGAACGGATTGTATCCAAGTACTGATCCATTCCGATTTCTGTCAGATATGTTGCTTCTGTTTCTTTTGTCGATTCGTATTCGAACGGTGTGACGGAATCGTCGACAAGGATTTGGTGTGCCAAAGGAATGCTAGCATACAACAAGGCGATGAACAGAATACCCATGATTCCGTATTTGATGACCCACTCTTTCTTGTATTTTGCAAGCAGCAAAATGGCAGCAGTGAAGATGAAGATCATCAGCAATTCGAGGCCGATGTAACGCAATTGGGATGCACCTGCTTCGCCAAAAGCCTGCAATCCCGCCTTGTCGTACCATGGACGGATGTACATGGCGAGGAAGATGGTCGCTACGAACATTCCCGCCATCCCAATCATCGATGGGAGTTGACGGCGAAAGTCTCCTGCAACGTCGCTCATACCACCTCCAGACACGAAGCACATTTGAGCGCATCGACGGTTGCAGAGACAATTGGTGCATCGCTACACCTATGAGAACCAGCCGCAAGGACGGTGCGAGGTCGATGTCGACAAGCGTCCGTGAATGGCTTGCTCAGAGCAAGAAGCGAGGCATGGAACTCGGTCTTGAACGTGTCTTCAGGGTTCACCAAGCATTGATTCAATCTACGTACAATGCGACGATTGTTCATGTTGCAGGGAGCAACGGAAAAGGAACACTTTGTGCAATACTTGCAGCCCATCTGCACCAATTGAATCAATCCACAGTTCTGTTCACTTCTCCGCATTTGGTCCGAATCGAGGAACGAATACGCCTTGACGGCCGTCCGATCTCATCGCAACAATTCGATGCATGCCTCTACGACATCATGGAAATTGAATCTTCCATGAATGAACAATTAACCTTCTTTGAAATCACATTCCTCGTAGCTTGCCTATTTGCTTCAAGAAACGATGTTGATGTGTTCATCGTCGAAACTGGACTCGGTGGACGCTATGATGCGACTCGAATTCTACCAGCAGATGTGAGTGTCGTCACATCGCTGAGCCTTGAGCATCGAGACGTTCTTGGCGATACGTTGGCTGAAATTGCAGCGGAAAAGGCAGCTATTGCTCGACCGGGTAAGCCATTGATTGCCCGTTCCATCGATGATTCGACAGCGAAAGAAGCCATTGAGTATGAGGCAAGACATGCGGGTCGATCTGAACTCGGAGAGGCACATGGCGCCGCATCCGTCGAATGGATTTCAATCCCGGATGAAGCGTCCTTTGACCAAGAAGCAACCCTCCTCGCACAAGCAACCTTGCAACATCTCAAGGTTGATGCAGAAGACCTGCAAACATCGCAAGCATTGCTAAATTGGCCGGGTCGTTTCCATGAGATTGCAGCATCATGGGATGGTTCCATTCTTTTCGATGCAGCACACAATCCGAGTGGATTGCTGCGAATGCTTCCACAGTTGCAAGCCCGAATTGAACAGGAATCATCGTGGACATTGGTGTTTGGATGCACTCCGCAACACGATTTGACCTCATTTGCAAACCCTTTGATCGAACTATGTCATCAGCATCCACCCGAATCGATCGTTCTCACAAAGCCACAGTTTGGACGCTATTCTGGCGTCGAATTGGAAACGTTGCGTAGCTTGAATTGGCCAACCTCATGCACCATCCATGAGGAGGAGGACGCAGCAGCAACAAGTGACTGTCTGAGCAAACTCCAGCCAGCGTTCACATTGGTCATTGGGTCGCTGTATCTCGTTGGAGAGATGTACGATGCAATGGGTTATTGGGGGACAGAACACATGGAATTGTTCCCTGCAAAGACTCAAAGAGATGAAGCATAACCCAGAGTTGGTCAAGATGGGTTCGAAGTGGGATGTACGATTTCTTGAATTGGCCAACCACATCAGTTCGTGGAGCAAGGACCCCTCAACCAAGGTAGGTTGCATCATCGTTGGTGCTGACCGAGAAATCCGCTCAACTGGATTCAATGGCTTTCCTCGAGGTATCGATGATTCAGAGGAACGACTCGCAGATCGGGAAGAGAAATACCCCTTGATTTGTCATGCAGAAGAGAATGCGATTATGCATGCAGCACGTGTTGGAGTTTCGCTCAAGGATTGCACAGCGTATGTGACCTGGCCACCGTGCACTCGCTGTGCTCGTTCGTTGATTCAGGCAGGTATTGTCGAAGTTGTTTATGCAGGAACTGGGAACATTCCAGAACGTTGGATGGAGGATTTTACCCGTTCAACCAACATGATGAAGGAAGCTGGAATCAAACTTCGAAACGTCGAGTTTGAGTGATTAGCCCCAAAATCGGCGAGTACGTGCGTACTCGATTTCTGCATGATGAATGGACTGGAGCAGGCTTTCAATGTCGTTGTTATGTCCTTTACGAAGGATACGTTGTGCCGTTGCTTCACCAACACCACGGGCCATGAGACAGACGATCGCATGGAATCCGTGTGTTTTCACCAAGGAAGCGTTCCGAATCATTCGGTTTCGATCGCTCTCTTCTTCTGAAGCAACCCATCCTTCGAGCATTTTCTCGAGACCTTCACGTGCGCAAACCAACATCTGTCCTTTGCATGAGATGCACTCTCTTGGATTCTTCAATTCAGGATAGCGTTCAACACGGAAGCGTCGAATTGCCCTACATTTGAGGCAGCATAAGACAGCACGTTCGTTCATCAACCGCAAACGAAGTTGAGCACGTACTGCTTCATTGTCCCAATTTGGAAGCAACAAATCGCGTTGGCTTCGATCGGACAGTCCAAGAGGGCCAGGTGGAGTGACGATGACATCAATCAATCCGGATTGAATACCTCGCAGGACGTCTTTTGCACCCTCAATATCCATGCGTTCGTAGTAGAGTTTGTTGAGAACTTCTTCAAGAACGATGGTTCCTCGATATTTTCGAACCAAGGCAGTCAAGTTGATTTTTCGAGGGTCAACACCGTGTTGAAGGATTCCAAACGTCTTCGCAACTTGGGCAAATCGCCATCGAACTTGACGTGAATTTGGTAACGTTACTGAGAGCAGTCCTTCGATCCCATCAGCGGGGAGTTCATTCAACCAACCAATCACTTGTTCTGGCTCAATATCCGCTCCAGAAAGATGGATTCGTGTCGCTTCGACGAGCAAACCACCCCATCGGCCGGTTTGAGTTGATGCCATAGCAAGGAGAAGATGACCAATGGTCTCGTTGATGAGGGTCCCTTGACAGATGTTGATGACGAGCGCTTCCGAACGTCGCTCAATCGTGATGGTTTGCTGATCAGGAAGCGCTTCGGTTGCATCGATGTGTCGCGTGATGGTATCTGCAAGCATTCCGATGGCTTCCCCATCCAGAGGATACGATGTAAGCGGAAGCCCATCGTTTGCAAGCAGTCCAGCAACATCGAGTTCGTCCGATTCCTTTGCTTCAACCAAACCAAAGTCTTCTGCAACCAAACGTCGTAAGCGACCGATGTTTCGTGCAACAATGGCAGGAACTGGGGGCAATTCACCGACCCATGTAGGTGCTTCTCCCTGCATTGAAACTGGGGCGACCAAGACTTCGCTTTGTTCAGGATCAGCATCGACAATGGTCCATGTACGACCAGCCATGACGAACTGACGAATTCGACCGTCTTCTTCCTCACCACTTCCATTCAGTTCGAGAACGAATGCTTCGTCAACGTTTCCGATGGTTCTTCGTGTCACCACGTCGCGAACACGGTAGGATTGTTTGTCCGGAATCATCGATAGATGGTGCTCGACCCAACGACGTGTTCGCCCGGCTGAAGCAAACCAGCCGTCCTTGAATTCCTTCGGAACAGGCATTCGCATGCCTTTGTATTCTGCCGGTATTTCATCATCCGATACATCGTACCGAGGCAACTCATCCGGCCATGACTCTCCATTCGGAACAGCTTCTTTGGCTGCAAGATAAAGGTGCTTTGGCCACCGATACCATGGCGTTTCACTCGGTTTGAGCGAATACTTCAGCAACCAACGATCGGAAAGGACAGCAAGGACATTCTCTGTATCCTTTCGCGTCCAATCTGCGAATTGGTCGGTTTGTGAGAAGACCTCGTGCACATCATCGATGCGGACGACCTTGAAGCTGTGAGCCATCAACATGATCTGATTTGCAGCAATGCTGTATGGGCGATGACGCCACTCAACGTCCTCAATTGCACCGAGATGCGAGCGATGAGCTACGACAGCGGATTCAGCAATACCGTCGGTCTCCCATGCCAACAAATGGCCGCGACCGATGCCTCCAATGCGGTGATCGGCTCGTCCAACACGTTGCAACATGCGATCGACGGATCGTGGACTCTCTAGTTGCACGATTTTCCGAATCGAACCAACGTCGATTCCCAACTCGAGACTTGATGTACAAATCAGTGCCTGAAGAGTACCGTTTCGGATATTTTCTTCCATCTCTTGTCGGGTTTCAGCAGCAAGGCTGCCATGATGGACACCAATCGTGAGTTGTGGAGCCATCGTTTGCAGGCGTTGAGCGACGGTTTCTGCAGCATTTCTGCTGTTAACAAAGACAAGACAGGGAGGATCTTTTTCAATGATTTCACTCAACAAACGGAAGGTTGCATGAGCCCTAGGAGAGAGACGCATCTCCATGGCTCCAACCTCGTCTTCTGCCAATGGTGGCGCTGTTTCGACGGTCAAGACGGTTGTACGTTCAGCAGGAGCCAAAATTGGTTTGCAAGAATCCTTTGAGATCCAAGAAGCAACATGGTCCGGATTGCCTACCGTTGCAGACAGGCCAACCTTTTGCAACGTTCGGCCACACAATGCTTCGAGTCGTTGCAACCCAAGACGCAATTGCCAACCTCGTTCACTGGCCGCCAAATCGTGCACTTCGTCAATGATGACAGCTTGTACGGATGAGAGCATGGCTCGGAGACGATGGCCCGTGAACATCAGTTGGAACGTTTCGGGCGTTGTCACCAGAAGATGAGGTGGACGACGTACTTGTCGAGAACGTTCATTCGTTGGCGTATCTCCATGTCGAAGGGCAAAACGCAAGTCGAGCGCTTCGCTCAATTCAGCTAGACGACGGTCAACGTCACGATTGAGCGCACGCAACGGTGTGATGTAGAGAATGGACAGGGGTTTCCAATCCTCCGTTTTGCACCGATGAAGGAGAGGCAAGACGGCTGCTAGGGTCTTTCCAGAGCCCGTAGGGGCGATCAACAGGCGTTCGTTCCCATCGATCAATTCTGGAATGGCTTGTTCTTGGACTGGTGTCGGTTTCCAATCACGTTCCGCAAGGAATTCTTGGAGTTGAGGATGAAGCAGCGAAAAGACATCCGACATACTCTCCCCACCCCCGCGGAGGAACCTGTCTGCCTACCCTTCTTGAGGATTTGTCATTCGATGGGACTCAGTCATCGTCCTCATCGTAGTCATCATCATCGAAGTCGTCGTCATCATCATCGTCGTCCCAGTCGACTTCTTCGTCCTCAGCAAAGGCGCCATCGCCGAGATCAACAGCTGTTCGGCTAGCAACGGTTGCTACAAGAACCAGAATCAGGATGGTCGAAACGGCGAAAATCCAGGCGAGTGGATGCTCACGAGGTGAGTCCAACCAGCCGAGATATTGTCCGTAGGCGATGTTGATGTCGTGTTCTGCCGTGTTGTCGTTGTCGTTGACTTCGACCAAGACGTTACCATAGTCGACTTCGACACGGACACGGTCGACGTTTTCAACGTCCCAATTGACCGTGACTGGAATGCTTTCTCCAGCTTCAATACCCACGATGGCTTTCACATCGAATGGGTCTTCGGAGTCGCCAGCAAAGAATGCGACCTTGAACTGCGACGTCGTTGGTCCACCGTTGTTGATAACAGTCGCCGTGATTTCGACATCGGTTCCAGGAGATACGTGATCGTCGGAGACCGTGATCGACTTCACACGCAATTCAGGACCAACAGCACCGAGGCGTACCCATTGACGCTCAAAGTCCGTATCATCAAAGGCCAATTCAGGGATTGGACTCGCTTCAGAATTCGAAACGACAGGGAACTGGTTTCCAGCAGCATCCCAGCCTGTAACGTAGAAGCCGACGAAGTCACCTGCTTGTGGTACAATACTTCCACCTGCTGTAATGTCGACTTCACCTGTCCAGTACACGGTTTGTCCGTCTTGCTGCATGCCGAGGAGCGAGGATCCGGCACCGATGGTCACGGTACGGGTTTGGTCGCGCATGACCCAGTGAATCATTTGTTCAGAACCGGTTAGATCGGCATCTTCGGATCCTTGGAATTCAACATAGATGGACGTCAAATCGTTGGATGGAGATACATCGATAACGTTCAATGGAGCCATTCGACGAACAACACGAGGTGCAGCATCGTCGACAATGACTCGTAGCGTCGTCGAAACAAGCGTTCCTGTCATGTCTTCTCCACGACCGGGGATGTTGGTGATCGAAATCAAACAGGTACGTGTCGGGGACGACTGCAGGGATTTGGCTGAATCGAGTGGTACCTCGATAAGGTATTCACCATCATCGGTCAGTGAACCATCGCTCCACAGTTTCTCACCATCGAAGACTTCGACCAAGATTCCAACGTCTCGTGGAGCAGGTACGTTGCTTCCTTCGTAAACCACGCGTCCGCTGAATGCGAGGCGGTCGTCCTTGCGGACACGTGTACCATCAGCAACAGGACCTGTGCGAGGCTCACTCACATCTTCCACAACGTAATCCGTTGGAGAGAGCGTGAAATCGTTTTCAACACGGAACGTATGCTCGAGAATCAACAATTCACTGTCTTCCGCAGAACCACGTTCCTTGAACAACAAGGCAAGGTCGCCCATTTCTTCATCTGGCCAGTCCCAGGCAAAGACGAAGTTGTACGTGACGATGATCCATGGTAGGCCTGACTCGTTCGTTGTTTCTCGCATTGAACTGCTCGGTAAGAGATGGATGTAGTTGCTCTCGCTCCAGAACGAGTTGTTCAGACCGGAGTAGGAGATTCGCTGTGCGTCTCGGCTTGGGTTTGGTCCCTCAAAGTCGAAAACGAGTGAAATATGTTCGAAATCGATGGCTGTATTCGCATCGATGAATCCAACAGTGATCGATTGCTCAAGACCTGCAAAGACAGGAGCATCATCGCTGTGTCCAACCCACTCTAGTCCAGTGAAGATGGCTTCTGAATCTTTACGCGTTTGGAAGGTAGCATCATCGAAGCTGAATCCAGGGCCGGAATTGAGGTTGTAGAGGACACCTTCGTCATCGTACTGGGTGTAAAAGACAGGGTTGCCTGCTTGGTCTCCACCCGACCAGTAATAGGACACACGTCCCATGTTTGGATTCCGTGAGTGATCGATGGTCGTCATGAACCACTTGCTCTTACTCTCGCTCATGTTGGTGACGCGTTTGCTTGCGTATTCATGATCATCAGCGATACCGTTGCGGTTGAGGTCATGATCGGCTTCAACCCAGTACATGAGGGTCAATTCCATTGGAACACCGATCTCATCGTGAACGAGGATTCGAACGTCTTGCTGGTTCACGCCAGCCTCGTACGAACCATCGGCAGGGAAGACGGCTCGACGTTCGGGTGGTGTTGCATCGACACGGAAGGTTCGACTCCAATCGGAGTTTGGTGCCATAACGTGTGTTGGATTGCGTTCGTTGTACGTTTGAACTTCGTAATTCAACCCATCAGGGACATCGATGTTCGGTGTGACGACACTGATGAAGAACGAGCCGTTGATGTTGGTGGTATCTCTTGCTGTTGACTCGACCCAACCGTTGCGTGAAACACGGACGTCAAAGGCGCTGTCAAGCGGTGCATCATCGGAATCCATGAACCACATTGCGCCTTGGAAGTGGAGTGTTTCACCAGCCGCAACCCACGCATTGTTGGGTACATCGTCACGAACGAGGTCACCTTCGTTGTCACGTACCTTCATCCATCCGAGGCCAAAAGTCCGATTGACACGAAGACCTTCCTCACTGATGAGATCGAGTGGTGCGAAGCCAGCCGAACCGCTGTCATCCAAGCATCCAGCCTTGAATCTGACATTGCTTTGGTCTGGGAACTCGCTTGTAATTCGGAACAACCAGTGGATCTCGAGGATGCTGTTGTTGAGGATGGAATAGGAATTTCCGTCCATGACCACGTATCCATCAGGGTCGTTGGGTGATGGGAAAATATCACCATCTTGCCAGAACATGGTCGGATTCGATGCAGAAGATGTCGTCATCAGCGTCAAGGTCGCTTCACGAATCTTCGTCGCACTTTCACCAACGATGTGGCGAGTGATGACTTCGTAAGGCTCCGTTCGCTCATGCAGAATCTCGCCTTCTGGAATGTTGATTTCGAGGTTGACGGTCTGAATGGTGTAGGTCACGCTGAACGAAGTGAGCGTGAGAATTCCGCTGCTATCGGAAACCAAATCGATTGGAATATCGACGAATCCTGCGCCAGTGTCAGGAATACGGTCGTTGAATCCTTTGACGATGGCGTTTGTTGGTCCATTGGCATTGATGGTCTTCGATCCAACGAGCGGACCGTTTTCCTTCCAGCCCACTGTTGGTGACAATGGCGGATTGAAGTTGGCAGGAATGGGTGATGGTGCGTGAATCTCAAACCCTGGGTTGTCTGGAGCGTTGCTGTGCAATGCGACTTGGATGTCTTCCAACACTGGCGTGAAGGCAGAGTTGCTGGTTGAGAACGAAACACGCAGGCACAAGTATCCGTAACTTGGTGTGGTGAACGCCTTGGTCAATCCTGATTGTCCGAAGGAGGTCAATCCGCTGCTACAGAGGCTCGAGGTACTTCCTCCGAGTTGCACGGAGATGGAGGTGCTTGCTGGAATGGTTGCGTTGTAATGAACGGTTGCAGCAACGTACGATGGGAATGGATTGTTGTAATTTGAACGCACGTAGAAGTTCCCGCTACTGTAGTAGTTTGTTGTGTATTGGATGGTGACTTGGTCGAGAATTGGGGTTGCGGTAGAAGTTCCGTTGAGCGTTGCTCGCCAGGTGATTTTGTTGCCACTGTTCGCAAACGTCTTCGTTGAACCAACGCCAATCGACTTCCATGTCACTCCATCATCGTTGGAAACGTCGATGTCGATGGACGTCCCAGTCGGCATGTATCCAATCGCACTTTCGAGCTTGATTTGGTCAATGGCTCGTGTAGCGGTCGTGGTTTGGCCATAGACAGTGGTCGAGGTTGACGTCGGTGTTCGGCTGTCTGTAACACCACCGTCGCCCCACATGTGGATCTTTCGAGCCACTGTGCTGCAGTAGGATGTGTGATAGCAGGAGTAGTAGATCTTGCCTTCGTCATCAATTTGGGTGATTCCATAGTGGCCACCGTTTGGCATTTCTTGCATACCCATCTTGGTGAGACTGAATCCGTTCATACTGAAGTGATGGTGACGTGAACCTTGCACATTGTACTCATTGACAATGATTCGAGGCAAGTCAACAACAAGGCCAGAGTTTGGATTTCCAGAGGTCGAGGTTGTCTTGTAGTCGTAATCTGCAGCGGAACCGATGGACCATGTTGAGTTGATGGAACTTGGGTTGCTTGGGTTGACTTCCATCAAGTATCGGTTGTATGTTGGGTACGTTGAAGAGTCATAGTAACTGACGAACATCTTGCCAGTATCATCATCGAAGTCAACACCAGTGAGGTAGTACGGGTAGCCGTAGCTGGTGTAGGAGGAGCATTGCCACTGTGTCTTTGCTGCATTGAGTGTCCACTTGGTCAGGTAATAGTACGAGTAAGAGACGGTCCAAATGTTTCCGTTCGGGTCAACGGCTGCATCGTACCAATAACTCGAGACTGAGGAGGTACAACCAGAAGTGCTGATGCTTGCAGTTCCGAGCAGTGCGCCGGTTGTAGCATTGATTCGTTGGATGCTTGGTGCAGTATACATGGATGTACTTGAGTAACGAGTGGCATGGATTTCATGCTCGGAAACTGGGACCACAACACCACGGTAATTCCAACTTGCACTGGATGAAACAGAGAGATCGTTGAATTGCTTCGTGACGCTGGTGTAGCCTTGGTCACCAAGAGCGACGAATTGACCAGTTGCGTTGATGGTGGCTGAATTTGCCGCAGAGAGTTCGTTGCTGTTGCGGAAATTCGCTACGTTGTTGGTAGGGTTTCCGCGAAGTGCGATTTCATCGTTGGCCGTTTCCAAATTGGAGCGTGTTCCGTATTGGAACGATCCCGTTTGCTTGCTCGACCACTGCCCTGAACCGACGCCACCGAAGTCGTTGTTGTTGGTGAAGTTGCTCCATGTCGTGGTGCTCGCCTCGCCGAGGAAGTTGAATTGGGCCGATGTTACCTCAGCACCGAACGGGAATGTGATGACACCAGCAGACCCATTTCCTTGGCCATTGAAGGTGTGCGTGTACGAGGTTGCACCACCTTTGAACTGTGTTTCAGTCGTCGCAGACGAGGCGAGTGGCGCCATCACTGAAATGAAAAAGATAAGAACGAGAAATACGGCTTTACGCATAGTGTACACACCCACTGTCGCAAACTATCTCACCTAAGCATATCAACGCATCGGCTCGTGGTCACGACACAGTTTTCCGTAACCGTCTTGAAGAACAGCGTTCATAGACCATATCGAGGGGCAGATATGGCAGGTGTATTTTCTCGATGGTGGGCGGCTCAGCATGGACGTCAGTATTCGATTCTAACGACGTTTTTTGGTGCGTTCGTGGTCCTGTTTCTTGCAGGCCTCTTTCAGTTGCTGTTCCTCCAAGAATCCTCTACGTGGGGAGAGTACACTGGAGCAGCGATTGGCGTACTCGTCGCTGCTGCAACCGGATTGATCTTTGTTACACCTGAATTTTTGGTTTTCAAGGGGCACGTCAGCACACTGGATGAGCTTTACGAGATTCGAAGCACGGCGGAATTGAAGCGACGTCGCTCTGAGGGCGATCGTTCTGCTGCAGCCCTTGGTGCAGGCTACGAGGAGCGTTGGAATGCGTTTCTCCAAGAGCGTGGCTTGCGACGATGAAGTGGTGGCGATTCTTTGCAACCCTCCGACTCGACAAAACTCTTGTTTCGAGAGATTTTGCTTGCCGGAGGCATGATTGTTGTTCTCATTGCTGCATTGTATGCACACACCGGATCCATGCCTCCGTTGGTCGTTGTCGAGTCCTCAAGCATGGTTCATGATGCAGATGGCGAGGTAGGAAGCATCGATGCTGGAGACCTTGTTTTGGTTCACAAGTCTTCATTTGAAAACATTGTAACGTTTGCGGAAGCGACAGACCCATCGAATCCATACTTTGGGCATGAGGCTCACGGTATGGAAGGTGATGTCGTCATTTACAAGAAAAATGGAGAAACCTCAACACCGATCATTCACCGTGCTATTCTTCGAGTTGTACCTCACGAAGCGTATGCTGCTACATCTACTGCAAATCCGTGCCCGACTGGAGGAACCTATGATGCTGAGTGGAGCATTGAAGGAAGCAAAGGGGCTTGCGTACTCACATGGGATGTACCTGGCACAAATGTTGTGAATCAAGAAAGCATCAACATCTCGTTTGATGGAATCGATGCGGGCTTCTACGACTGTGAACGCTATGTACACGCTGGTGTTGAACCCCATTTGGTCGTCCATGATTGGGTTCCGAAGCATTCTGGGCTGCTTACGCTCGGAGATGCCAACAAGTGCTCTGTTGACCAAGGTGCAGATGCAGTGAACGGATCATCAGGTCTCCGCACACTCGATGGTTCCGTTTTAGGGCCTGTTCAGGAGAGTTGGCTTGTTGGTCGTGCAGGTGGTGAGATTCCTTGGCTTGGGGCGGTGAAACTCATGGTGAGTGGAACAGGCCCTGGATTGGAATACGTCCCGGGATCATCGCTCATGTACCTCTTTGCATGCATCGGCGGCATTCTCGTTTTCCCGATGGTTGCAGATCCATTGATTCGTCGTATCTTCTCAACATCGCCTGATCACATCCAAGCGCAACAAGAAAAGGCATTCCTCATCGCTCTTGGCGTTGATGAAGAGGAATAATCACTCTTCACTTTCAGCAATGGCTCGGTTTCGGCCCAATTCACGTGCAGCATTATCGAGACTGCTCTTGGTCATGGCGAGCAGTTCCGATGCATAATCGAGATTCGATTGCTCGAGATAGCGTTCAATGCTCGCTTTTGATCGTCGAATCGTGGCCAAACGCTGCTCCGAGCTTTTTGGTCGAGTTTCCTCGCCACGTTGAGCCATCAACCACTCTTCGAGCAAGGCTTGGCCCCATTCAGGAGCACGGAATCGGGCGGAGAGAACAATCTCAGCGTGCCTGTGACGGAATCGTACACGAGAATCACGCGTTCGATTGGCTTGGATTGAACCTGGATTCCATTGGTCGAATGGGATGTGAAGGTGATTTTTGCAGCGCAAATGACCGGTTTCATCGATGCTTGCATCGATGATCAATGCTCCTCGCTGAAGGCGAATGAAGGCTTGAACGATGTTGTCTTCAATCAACCATTCAGCGATTTGAACCGATGGTTGCCCCCACTTATCGTTCGTCCATGATTCGATGGCGGCTCGATGCAACATGCTTCAACCTTCAAGTCCCCATTCATGAACCTTCACATCCATGAGTTGGTGCATTGATTGATATGGAAGCGAGCACTCACACAACCATGGCAGCATCATGGGGCGCAGTCGATTTTGACTGGCGCATCATCCCTCTCCTCATCTTTGGGTGGTATTTGCTGCTCAAGCGTTGGGAACGAGACGGTGTTCTTGACCGATGGAACGCTACGCGAGTCTTTGGATTCGTCTTGATGGTTCGAACAAAGAGAGGACTGGACTTACTCGAAAAGGTTGCGAAACCGCGCAAGTTCTGGCGAATCTACGGCGAGATTTCGCTCTGGGTCTGTACCTTTGCAATGTTCATGGTTGCACTGGTCGTGCTACTGGCATTTGTCGGAGCAATTCTCTCTCCTCCAGACGTACCACCACCGACTGCAAGCGAATTGGTCGCCATTCCTGGAATCAATCCAATGATTCCACTATGGTGGGGCCTGATTGGATTCATCGTTGCTCTGGTGATTCATGAGTTTGGTCATGGTTTGCTCGCCCGAGGGCATGGCATGCGCATTCGTTCGTTTGGCCTTTTGCAACTCGGCCCTTTGCCGCTCGGTGCTTTTGCTGAGCCAGAAGGTGAAGAGTTGTTCAAGGCTCCACGACGAGAACGACAGCGTATGTTTGCTGCAGGACCAGCAACGAACCTGTTTGCTGCATTTGTTCTGTTGCTGTTGCTAGGAGGAATTGCGGGTCAGTTCGCATCCGACGACCAATCCATCCACGTCACAGGCATTGTCAAAGGCGAAGGAGCGGATGAAGCAGGTATGTTGCCTTGGGATACGATCGAAACGATTCAAGGCGAGGACGTTGTAGGTCTCGATGGATTCCGCGACATTGTGGAACAATACAACGCAGGTGATTCTGTGCTCATCGGTGTTCTCCATCAAGATGGGACGAGGGAGACGGTCAATGCGACCTTTTCAGACAAGTACACGTACTATGAGAACCTCGGTTTTTCAGAAGAACAATTGGAATCGTTTTCCATTGAACAGGGCGACCCATTCTTGGGTGTTGAGGGACTCTCTTCGAACACAGCAGGCATCGATCGCCTCGCAGGACCTTTGTCTCCGAATGTGGAGTATACTGCCCTGCAAAGAACCCTCATCGCTCCTCTGCACGTTGTAACCATCATGATCATCCCATTCGAATTCCAGGGTGTAGCGATGCATCCAAACGAGGAAGCAATGCTGCAAGCGGATGATACGTTCCTTGGAAACTTCCTCGGAAAAGAAGGCTTGCTGGTTCTCGTCAATCTGATGTTTTGGATGATGTGGGTCAACGTTCTACTTGGATTTACCAACCTGATTCCGATGGTTCCCTTCGATGGAGGTCACATGTTCAAGGACATGGTTCATGCAGGACTTTCACGAGTTCGAGCCTTTGGACGGAAACTCAAACTATGGAATTTCCACCCATTATGGGTCGATCAAATTTCAAGGAAAGCAAGCAACCTCTCTTCACTCGGGCTGCTGTTCATCCTCTTGTTCATCTTGGTTATTCCTTACTTCTAATCATCGAACAATGGTTCTTCGACGTTGGAGTTCATCGAGAATTGAGGCCTTGATTGGAGCGTTTACTTTTTCCTCTTTCTCAACGACACTCCGCTTCTGAATGTAATCCAGTGTTGGTGAGTTTTCGTTGTGCTGGCAAACGATATGGATGAATTCGTTGAGAGGCATGCCTTGGTCCCAATCAATGAATGCTCGTCCCTTTCGAGTCCGGGGTAAGGCAGGAATTCGACGAGCCAGAACACGTAGACGCCCTTCGAGCGTGGTTGTTTCAACACGGAAGATTCGCCATGAATCACCTCGAGTTCCCTTCAATCGATGTGCGTACAGAGGCATAAGTCCGCAGCGCTCCCCTTCGTATGCAAGAGCATTGTATTGGTCGAGCGTTCGCCCACTGAGATAGATCTTCTTTCCCTTGGTGGTTTTGACCTCAATGGGGAAAGAAATGTCGCCTCGCAAAGCGAGCAGATCGCCACTGCCTTCGATTCCTGAACCAGCAGCTCGGACCACGAGGAACGGGCGATTAAGGACCAATCGCATACGTTCTTTTTCTTCAACTGAGCACGATTTGATGACGGCTTCAACACCTGGAGGAATTCCAGCGAGAACGTGGCGTAGTTCTCGCTCGTACTGGCTTGTCATGTGGCGACATTGTTGTCAGCCGCTTTTATTGACATCGGTGATTTTGCGACAAACCATCATCGTTCATTCAACTTGAACTGATACGGAGGATTATAGGGCAGCGTAGCATGGAAATGATCGTGCAAAAAATCTTGGTTCGAACCGATGATTTCCAACTTGCCTATCGCATTATGCACATGCTCCGTTCACGAAACATCGATGTTGAACAAGTTTCTCTGAAGCAACCTTTGCCATCAAAGGACACGATTTGGATTGGAACTGTCGATGAAATAGCAAGCAAATCATCTGAAGGTCGACCGATTGCTGCCAATCTTGAATCGATCGATCTTGCTGTGGAGACTGCCATTTTTGCCTTGAAAGGGTCATCCAAAACGCACCGTTTTACCATCGGTATCGATACTGGGCCTCGCCCTGGTATCGCTTGGTTTACGGATGGCGTCCTTATTGATACAAAACAAACCGAATCCATCGAACAATGCATCAAAACGATTGATTCCTTAATCAACCATCATGACTTTCAGCATCTCCTAATTCGGATGGGCAAAGGATCCCCATCCCATCGTAATCGCTTGCTTAATGCCATGCTTCAACAAGGATATGTTGTCGAATTGGTCGATGAACGAAAGACATCTCGCGGGCTCAATCGAAACCAACACAGCGTTTCTGCCATCCGAATTGCCACATTGGCAGGTGAACGAATCTGGGAAATGGTTGATTTGCAACCAACGGAAGGTGAGGTAAAGGAACTCCAACGTCGAAGCCGAATTAAAAGTCAAGGACGTGTTACAATTTCATCGGATCTCGCTCGAAAAGTCGCTTTGGGTGAATTGACCTTGGAGGAAGCAATCGATGAGATCACTTGATACGTACACGGTAGCGTTCACGTCCATTTGCATACAAGACGATGCTACCAGTGGAAGAAACGGCGACTGCTACACCTTCTGTCAATTGTGAGATGGCACGAGCAGCGAGGTGTCGGCCACCTTCGCCAGATTTTGGTGTCAAACCAGATGGGACTTGGATGTACCGACCTGCATCGCTTGCGATTCCTTCGCGATTGAACAGAATGGCTCCATCCAACCACGCGAATTCTGCAAGTGTCTCATGATTCTCCTTGTTTCGAACATCCCGTTTTGCTTCGCTGTGTCCTTTGAATGGGTTCAAGACCATGGCCGTCGAATGGCCTCGCATTTTCTGGATGTTGCCGATGGCGAACAAAGCCCCAATGGCTGTTCCTTCCCGTCCTCGTGTTCCAATGGCCCGTGAGAGCTCAATCATTCGAATCAAAACCTCCAATTCGATGCTTTGTTCTTCAGCGATGGCTGTCAAACGTTCAGCACCGAGCATCTTCGTATCGACCATGATGACACCATCGATTGGCTCAGCAAGAACGATGAGCAAACGCCCTCCCTTGGCAATCCAACGTTCGCCCATTCCTTGTAAGACAAGATCGTAGAGCTCATTGAGAATGGACAGTCCTTTGGAAGACAGTCCTTCTTCAAGCACCTGTGCCTCAATGTTGACATCCACCAACGCATCACGAACACGACTCAAACTTGTCATCACTCGTAGTGGCAGGTTCGATGGAACGATTTCTGCGATTGAACGTACCTTCCGGCTATCGTTGGAAACCATGAGAACGGCATCGAACGATGACGATGATTGAAGGGCGACGCTCACCATGTGAGGGAGGTCGCTCATGTGCAGACCTCAGTCGTTTGTGGTGTCAATACCTGGCAACAAATCGTTGATTTCTCGGTACACAGTACGCATATTGGAGATGAAGTTCTTTTCTTTGACGACGATGGTGAAGGTCTTGACACCAGGGTCTTCTTCTCCATCGAGAATTCCGAGCAAGGTTTCGAGCGTCAGTCGTGCTCCTTCACGGTGAGGATAGGCGAACACGCCCATACTAAGTGGAGGCGAGATTACGTTTTCCATAACTCCAAGTTCCTTGAGTGTTGCAAAGAGGTTACGATACGTATCTGGCAAAAGGTCGCGCCGGTTTTCGTCTTGATTGGGTCGTCGACAGTCTGGACCAACGACGTGAATGATGTGCTTGAACCGGTCGCTCAATGCAAACGGCTCGGTGACGACGTTGTGCGTTACAGCACATGGTGGAGCGTTGATCTTCCGCATTTCGAGACAGATGTTACGCGTTGCTTGTGTCAACTCTTGACCTGCTTTTTGGTGAATCATGTTGTCAAGACCTTCTCGTCCAGAGAGTCGATTGTTCGCTGGCGTAATGAGGACATCACCAGAGTGATTCCAGACGTCTCCACCAACGACGCGGAGTGTGCCCCATTTGCACGTTCGAGCCATGTACAACTCTGCCATCATTTGCTCAGAGGGGGCCACCCTTCATATTCTTTCAGTGCTTTTTGTATGAAATGAGCGTTTTTTGATACCATGGCTGTGACCATTCAATCAATACTGCTAAACTGCAATTTGGTATCGACAGGTCATGGCAGGTCGAGGAACAAGTTTGTTTCTTGTCTCGCTCATGCTGCTCTCATTGTTGACAGCATTGCCTCCAGCACCACTGATACCCCATTCATCCAATAGCCTCGAAGAGACTGAAGCGCTCTTTCAAGGTTTTACAACCGGTGATAATTGGCTGCATCTAAACAATCAAACCGTTGCTGTACCCGATGGCTTCAATGCCATCGATGTGTACGATTACAGCGATGTTGGTGTCTTGATCAACAACAAATCCGAATCGAGTAAGACCATCGGTTGGGCTTTTGTTGAAGCCCGCAACATCAGTCACGAACGGGTTTTCATCTTCGACCTTGATGGAACACCAACGGCAGAAACCATCAATCGAAATCAATTCAATACGTATTTTGCACTACCGTTTTTGGAAATGTTGAACAATCGGAGCAACGTATCGGACATGAATTATCTTGTTACGAGTAAGGGTATGCCTCTTCGAGTCAACGGTGGTCAAGACAAAGCCTCTTTCGATCAAGAGTTTGCATTGCTCGGAGGTTCATACAACAGTACCATTGGCGGTAATTACTGGTCGACGCATTCCTATGGTCCATTGTCCGGAGGTGATTTTGAATCCTTTTCGAGGCAGAAACACGGTTTCTATCTCGTCACAAGGTTGACCGGATACACGGTCGAAACAGCACTGGAATTGATCGAAAAGGCGAACAACAGTTTGGGACAAAGCGGCACCTACGTATTGGATTTGGCCACCAACAGAAACGGTTCTGGATACAAGTTCTGGAACGATGACCTGTATACTGCGAACACGACGCTTTCTGAGGTGTACAATCAAACGGTCATCTTCGATGAAGAAACCAATTTTGTGACCAATGTCAGCAACGTCATGGGGTATGCTTCTTGGGGTTCAAACGACGGAAATTGGGGGAAAAATTGGGGTCTCAACACGGGTTTTGAAACCGAAGATACAGCGTGGTCAAGTGGAGTTCGTCACTGGAATGCTTCAATTCCAACATTGTCCTCTGGCGATTCCTTTGCATGGCAGTATCAAACAGGTGTCAAGAACGCTGGAAGCGCATCTTTGGAAGCAACGATCTCTGCTTCTTGCACAGATGAATCGAGCAACGGTACGCAAGGTATCTTTGCAGAGTACTTTGACAACGAGGGTGTTAGTTTCAACACAGGCTCCATGCCTTCCCTCATCGATCGTGTTCCCGAGCATACGAGAATTGAATCATCGTTGCAGTACGGATCGATGTATTCGGCCTATCCAGGTCTTGATGATCGTTTCAAGAACAATTGGGGTGCTCGATTCAGTGGCCTTATCGACATACCTGACTCAGGTAACTGGACGTTTTACCTCACAAGCGATGACGGGAGTGAGATGTGGCTTGATGGAACCAGCCTTGTTACCAATTACGGCTCACACGGTATGCGAGAAATGTCGGGAACACGTAACATTACTTCAGGGCTACATGATTTCAAGATTGAATTCTTTCAAGGAGGAGGTCCGCACGGATTGCATCTGAAATGGGAAGGGCCGAATCAATCCAAAGCAATGGTCCCCGCCTCCGCGTTCATCGTTTCAGATGGATCGCCTCCATCGCCCTCAACTTTGATTCACGCTTGGAATTTTGACGAAGGTGTTGGTACGGAGTCAAACGATTCTGCTCCAAACGGTTCGAGCATGACCTTGTACAACATGGATGCCACCAATTGGCGCTCTTGCGCCGATGGAGGGTGCCTATGGTACGATGGTGTTGATGATTACGTCGAGGTTGATGTGGACGATTGGGTTGGGAATTTTACGGTCAGTCAATGGGTTTGGGCCAATGCTACAACACTTCCAGATTATGCTTCAGTCCTCGCCGTTTCCGACAATGCTGGTTCGAACACATCTTTCCAGCACGCTATATTCAGTGGAGAATGGCGATTGCACAACAACCAAACGCATACCTTTGGAGATATTGAAGCACAACAATGGATGCACCTTGTCACCGTGTTCGATAACGGTGCAGCACGGCAGTATCTCGATGGTGTCCACGTTCGAACGACCTCCTTCCCGACAGGTTCGTTGAACAACATTGACCTCTACAAGCTCGGTGTCAATCGTGCTGGTTCGACATACTTCGAAGGTATGATCGACAAGGTCATGGTCTGGGAAAGTGCGCTCTCGGATGATGAAATCACCATCTTAAGCCGAGACATCTACCAAGACTGTCAAGCGTATTCAGGTTCTGGTGCATCTGGTGCTTCGTTGGAACAGTTCGTCACCATCGACCCTGAGTTGGAGGAGCATGCGTGGATCGTCTCGCTTGCAGGGAAGCGTGACGGTGACGTGTATGGAAGTTACACCCTTGTTGTCGAAGGAATCGATGCTCAAGGCAACGTCCTATCCACAAATACATCCGATTCGAAGACGTTTGAGAACAACTGGGGAAGTGCAGTCATGCGTTTCAGACCACATGAGGATGCAACCTCGTTCCGAATCCAAGTGCCATTGAGCGTTGTTGCTACATCGACCAGTGGTTCGGTGTACATTGACAGCCTCAGCCTTCGTGCAATTCGACCCCACATGTCTTGGGTCAATGGTTCGATTGCAGAAACAGCCGTATCAACCGGTGGGCGCTCGTTCACATTGGGTACAACGTACGGACAATCGCTCGTTGCTGATTTGTTGGAAGATGGTGTCAGCGGTGTCAAAGGTTACGTGTATGAACCATACCTTACTGCGGTCGGTCAACCCAGTGTCTTGTTCTCTATGTATGCACAAGGATACAATTTCGCTGAAGCCAATGCAGCTGCAAACGATTACATCTCTTGGATGGGGGTTGTTGTTGGTGATCCGAAAATGGCACCATATGTCAGCACATTGCACGATGTGGAACTTTTGGATACGCGAACATTGAACAACTTTTCAGTTGGTCAGACGGGTCAGATCGAAGTCGGGCTTCAGAACATAGGTATGTCTGCAGGACAAGGACAAATTGACATCATCAATTTGCAGGGCTCAGTCTTGATGTCCTCGACCAATCTAAGCGTCGTCGCAGGTGACCAACCAGGTTCTCGTACATCCATTACTATCCCAATAACGCCTACTGAGGCGGGATGGTTGGACGTTCGTGTTCGCTATGCGCACGACAATTCGAGTTCCTTTGAACGAAACACACTCAACAATTTCATCATCATGCGGATTTGGGTGAACGATGCGCCTGTGATTGAATCAGTTGGTTGCGATCAAGACGAGTATGCTCGTGGTGATTCGTTCCTTTGTACCGTTACCACGTCTGACGATGAGCGGGTTGAATCGGTCGACATGGGTTGGACCGTACTTTGTCCAACCTGTTCCATTGCCAATGCAACATGGAACATGGGCAGTATGGGGTCGAACGATAATGGAACAACATGGGAAGCCATGATCACACTTCCAATCAATGTCACAACAGGAAAACTCGCCTTGCATGTGACTGCCACGGATGGCCTCTCGATACAGACGAGTGTCGTGGTTGAGAACGTCTCAAGCATCGTTGATGCACCAGCATCGTGGTTCGGCCCTCACGTGTCCAATGCAGACATCACGTGGCTTGGCGTCACACAATTGCCTTCGACGACGCCAATGGGTATTCAACGAGGTGTACAACAAACGTTGACCGGTTGCGTCCTCGATGTCGACCACAATCCTGCACTCGAACAGCCGCAATTCCTCGCATCTCGAGGTGCACTAGGAGATCTTGCATATGTTGAAATGAGCGATGCCAATCACCACTGTTACGAAGCATCTTACGTGGTGGAGAATGGATCATCCGTCAACAGCATCGACATCGAGATGCGAAACGACGACGGCAGTTTGGTTGCTCAACGGACTTTACGAGTCGCAGATGCAGCACCTCAGATCCAATTGTTCTTTGAGAACGAATCCAACGAAAGCATCGACCGCATCGTTGATAATGGCGACGAATTCCTGCGCATCGTAGTATCAGATGTAGATGATTTCGCTAATGACTATCTTGCAGACATTGAAATCGATTGGCCAGGCTTTGGCTTACAGGTCTTATCGACAGAAGGGACAGTGAACGATGGTGAGACCATCATCGATCTGAATCCTCCAGAAGACTTGCTTGAAGCTGGTGACATCACGATTGTCGTCCGTCTTCAGGATTCACGGGGCGTGGAATCCACGGCGTCCTCGACCATTCCACTTGTTCTGAATGCTCCGAGAATCGTTGAGATGATTCCTTGCAACCAGCAAGGTTCCATCACGGAATTGATGTTTGGCCATCCTGCCATTCTTGGAGCAGTTATCGAAAGCGACAGGCCGCTTGAGAACATTCAACTTTCTCTACGACAATTGGGTTGGTCGGTCAATGCACCTCTCATTGAGCAACCCGCTTGGGTTTCTTCCAACGATGCTTGCCTTCAGCAAGAAGGAGATGATGTCTATTGGTTCCGTCTCCAATTGGATGGTTCATTTGCTTCGGATGAGGGTTCAATTCAACTCATCGCTTCAACCATCGATGGATATCCTGCATCGATGCAGATGCCGATGTTGTTCCGTCACGCTCCACCAATCATCAATGGAACAACACCACAATCCGTCGAGGCTGGAAGCGATCTTTCCTTCCAACTTTCCATTACGGATCTCGACGGTTTGGATGATGTATCATGCTCACTATCCGTTCTTGACGACAACAGTTCCTCTGTTTGGACAAAGGAATTCCGTCCTATCGAAACACTTGATGCAGATGGCTTCAATCAAATGCGCTGGCCAGTTCCTCGAAACTTAAACGAGACAACGGATCAATTACGGATCGAAGTTGGTTGTGAAGATTCAGACGGCGAAACAGGGTTCTGGCAAAGCACAGAGAACATTACCGTTGAACCATACGTATGCCGAACCAATTGTAATGCAACGAATGAAGGGGAGGTGACCACAGCTTCAAAATCCTCTCCGCTGCCATGGATTGCCATCGGTCTTGCATTGATGATACTCCTAGTCACAACTGCGCTGGTTGTTCGACGTCGAGGAACAGAAAACAAGTGGGCTTCCGATGAGTCCCTCGATGACTTTGACCAGCTAACATCGGATTCCATCGCCCAAGCTGAGGCATCACTCTTGAGCATGGCAACCGCACCACCAATTCCGGATGGATGGACAGAGGAAGCGTTTGTTGCCTGGTTGGAAGGCAAGAAACCCGAAGACTGGAGCGATGAACAATGGGAAACCATTCGATTGGAGCATGCCGCTCGATTGCTACCTCGAGACAATGAGACCGATGAGATATTATTCTGAATGAGGAAGGGGGGTTTGGTCGCCATGGCAGTAGGGTATGTTTTGCTGAACGTTGTTCCGGGTAAAGAACGCGACGTCTATCTTCATTTGAAGGATCAAGACAACGTCGCTGACGTGACTGTTTTGTTTGGAGATTACGATTTGATTGTCAAGTTGGTTGCAGAAGATTTGTCGTCCATTGCAACAGCTGTCGTTGAGTCCATTCGGCAAATTCCTGGCATCCTCGATTCGAAGACACTTGCAGGTGCAGAATTCTAGCCCTGCAGTGTCCCTTTTTACTGATTTTGCCCCTTTGGAAAGGGCTACTGAGAGCCATATGTGGCGCAGTATTGCCTTTTTTCGGCGCAAATTATAATAACTAGAAGTTGTGATTAGGTTTTGGAGGTAATCCAAATGTCAGACAAGAAATATTTCGTTCTCATGGAGAACGGTAAAGACACGAGCCAAGTATTTGCGAGCAAGCAACCACGAGGAGCAGCCCTCAAAGCTGCAACCCGTGGACACACGAACATCCGCCTACGAGAGCGTGGCACCAAGCGTGTACACGTCTTCACAGGCTCCATCAGCATGGTCGACAAGCCTGCTGGCGGCCCAGCTTGGCTCCCAGACAAGATCAAGAAGGCCAACGTCAAGAAGGTCGGAATTGAGCACCTCTGAGGTCCTTAACTTCTCTTGATTTTTGCTGACTCGTTCGACGAGTGTTGCCACAAAAGTGGCTTTCCGCCCCATCAAGGATTCAGGTCCTTGGTGGGGCTTTTTTTCATTTTATTGACTCATTGTCCATTGAGTGACGGTGGACGCGAAGCCCATATGGCCCACGTTCCTGTTGCAGTGGCCACCAATCGGTCACCAACTTTGACTTCACCAGCGAGATGTGCAACATGTTTGCCTCTTCGAACGACTCTTCCTTCAGCAACCAATCGCTCGCCTGGTCGAGCAGGCGCAAGGAAACTCGTCGATAACTGCGTTGTTGCACACCATTCTTCGACTTTCAAGGATGCAACCAATGCGCTACCTAATGCAGAATCCAACAGCACCATGTGAATGCCTCCGTGTGCAACACCGCCTTTGTTGAGATGCTCGTCTGTTAATGTTAGTTCCAATCGAGAGTGACCTGGTTTCCAAACGGTGCGTTCAATCCCGAGATCGGCTATGAACCCAGATGGGTCTGGCGGTGATGACAACGTCATAGTGCATCGGTGAAGCATCAACTCAATGAACCATACCATTGATGTTGAAACAGTTTCAAAAAACTATGATTGATATATTCGAATCGAATTCTATCACACATGAGTCAAGACTCGAGAGCGCAGGAATTCATTGTTGAACCACAAGAATTGCTTGAAGCTCTTCGCGTCGCTCGAGCTCAATCCTATTGGCTCGACTCGAGTGCAACCTATCGCCAGAACATCATTTCATGGATTGAGAAAACCAAGCGAAGAGGTGCCAAGATGAAGCGTATCGCATCGGTTGTTGATCATTGTGTGCGTGGAGAGCAGCTCCCAAATCATCGGTCTTCCTGACACGGTAGAGGATAAGTACTGCTTTTATGAGGCGTGGACATGTACCCATACCATCGTCTCATGAAGATGGTACTCGGGAACCTCTTCCGAAAGCAAGAGGTCTTCGATATTGACAAAGAATATCACTTCCATTTTCGACCTGGATTCGGCGACATCGATGTGTATCCTGAAGTGAACAATGGCCGACACTTCGTCTTCTGCGATCTTGCACGATACGATATCGCTTTTCGAATTGGTTTGTTCAAGTACGTTCGAAAAAACAAGTACGCCTTTGTGATCGGTGGCTCAACCATGCGCTACAGAAAGCGCCTAGCACCGTTTCGAAAGGCAACAGTACGATCAAAAATCGTTGGATTCGATGAGAAATTCTACTACTTTCAGCAAACGATTGAACAGAAGGGAGAAGTCAAATCTTCAGCATTGGTTCGAGCAGGAATCCGTTTCAAAGGAGGCTCAGCACCTCCAGGAGAAATCATGAGGGATTTGGGCTATGATCTCGAACCATTCATGCAACCTTGGGTGGTTGAATGGGCAGAATGGGACAATGAAACCCGACCATGGCCTGAACCAATGTGATCGATATTGCTCACGAATCATTGGAGATGTCTGACCAAAACTCTTGGGTGGTTGGGTGTTTGTTTTCGACACGTTTTCGCTTATCCATCAGCAATTCTGGCAAGACGTGTTTCAGTTTTCGCTTGTGACCCATATACTTGAGTACGGTTTCTTCACCATTGTACAGAGTTGTGTATGTTGTTGATTGGCCATCCTCACCACCGCTGTACGTGACTTGATCTGCTGTCAAGGAATCAACCTGGAACTCTCGTCGTGAGAATTGAATCTGCGGTGCAAGAAACTGTCGATGGACAATGACCGTATCGAGGTCTCGAGATATGATGATTCTGAATGAAAAACAAAAATACCCAATCACTGCTAAAACAAGTACAATTGGCCCTACATCACGGATTATTCCACCTAAGTATTGCCCCGTGAAAACCATTTCCAAGAATTTCAATGAAATCAAGGAAACCAAGCCTACAGAGGTTATTGAGACTAATTTTGTGATGAAATGGCCAGGTAGAGAAAGAGGTTTGAAATCAACAAATTGCATACCTTGACCAACATCCTTCATGAACCAGCCTACCCCTCAACAAATACAGACTTATCCCCGACAGACTTCCTTTGGCTGGGTTGACGCCACAATTCCATGTGCGATGCCTATTCTGTATCCTCAGCCTTGGAATATCTCCATACATTTGTTGTTATAGCTGCCATGACAGCGATTTTGAATGCATCCCAAACGAGGAACGGTTCAACGCCCCATTCAAATGCTTGAGCGATGCTCACAGAATAGGACTCTGCAAGCCATAGAGTTCCGACAGCATAGACCGGGATCATGGCTGTGAACCAACAGATGAGTTGGGCTTTGTAGTCAGCGATTCCAGCAGTTCGAGATCGATCGAGCCCTTCAGCAACAAGAGCTGAAGCAATCGGGAATGCCATGAGGTATCCTCCACTAGCGATTAACGCCCCTCCTGAAAACAAAACATCGCCACCTTCTGCAAAAACAGGAGCACCTAAAGCACCAGCAAGAAGATAAACACACCCAGAAACAAACGCGTCGTTTCTACGCAGATATACTCCAGTCAAAAGAACAGCAAATGTCTGAAAGGTGTATGGAACGGGTGTCCAAGGGACCACAAAGGCGATTTGTGCACAAAAAGCGGTGAGCGCAGCAAAGAAACCAATCGATATTGAGCGTTCAAGAAGCGTTGATTTTTCAGATGAAAGGGTAATATGCCAGGTGTTTGGTTTCGACCATGCCATTTGTTC
>JBMYNT010000017.1:0-33538 GCA_049598575.1 Candidatus Poseidoniaceae archaeon
TGAGTACTACACCGGAATCGAACCAGTCTTTGGGATCAAGACCCGAGCGATTCCTCACATTGGTGAAATGTCCAAGACTGGCCCTGCAACCAACGCGATTGCAGGTTTGTCTGTTGGAATGATGTCCACCTTCATCCCAGTCGTCCTCATTGCGCTTGGTATTCTCGGAGCAAATGAGTTTGGAGGAAGCGATTACGGACTCTACGGCATCGCAATGGCTGCTATGGGTATGCTTGCCACTGTCGGTGTCACGATGACTGTCGATGCTTACGGGCCAGTTGCTGACAACGCAGGTGGTATTGCGGAGATGAGCGGACTTGGCGATGATGTTCGTGCTATTACTGACGAACTTGACTCGATTGGAAACACAACCGCTGCAGTCGGCAAAGGATTCGCCATTGGATCTGCTGCTTTGACAGCACTCGCCCTCTTCGCAGCGTACACAACCTCCGTCGGTGGTGTCAACCTCGATTTGACCGAGCCAATGGTTGTCATCGGTCTCCTCATTGGTGGCGGATTGCCGTTCGTTGTCGCTGCTATGACCATGACTTCGGTTGGAAAGGCTGCAGGGGACATGGTTGTTGAGATTCGACGACAATTCAAGGAAATCCCTGGACTCCTCGAAGGTAAGGAAGGCGTTAAGCCAGATTCCCAAACCTGTGTCGATATCTCGACAAAGGCTGCTCTTCGTGAGATGGTCGGACCGGGTGTTGTTGCAGTTGTTGCCCCAGTCATTATCGGATTCGGACTTGGTACCGCTGCACTCGGTGGAATGCTCGCAGGTTCTCTCGTGACAGGTGTGCTGATGGCGCTCTTCATGGCCAACGCTGGTGGTGCTTGGGACAACGCCAAGAAAGCGATTGAACAAGATCACATTCCTGGTGCAAAGAAGGGTGATGATGCTCACGATGCTGCTGTTATTGGCGACACCATCGGTGACCCGTTCAAGGACACCTCTGGTCCATCGCTGAACATTCTCATCAAGTTGATGTCCATCGTTGCTGTTGTTCTTGCCGGTACCGGTAAGCTCACCGACAACGGACTCCTCTGAGACGTACGCTCAAGCGTTAGCCTCTTGAACAGAGGTCGATAGGCCAATCCATGCAAGCGTTGCATCGTAGCCTATTTTTGGTTGCCTTGTTGCTTTGCATGAGCCTTGCAGGTTGTACCAGCAACGATACCTCTTCATCAGCAAGCAACAGCATGACCGAAGAAGAAAAGCAACTTCCAGAATGGAATGTAGGTCAGAACTGGCTCTACACATTCATTACGCCTCAATTTGGTGAAGACAGTGCACGTCTTGTTGTTGCTGAGATCGACAATGGTTCAGGTGAATACGTGCTTGGTATCTCCTCTGAGCGCGAAGCGCAGCGACACGCTGTCATCAACCACAATCCGTTCTTGGGTCGAATGACCATCGATGCCCTCGCTGTGTATGAAAACGGAGAACCACAGCAAGTGTTCTCGTTCCCGTGGACTGTTGGAGATGCATGGTCGTTCACGCTCCTTGGACAGCAGTGGGATGCGACGACTGAGTCGTTGAACAATGGGAACGCTCGTGTTGAAGCGGAATCGTCGGAAGGTCATGAGTTGTCCTATACCTTTAGTGGCAGCAAAGGATTCCTTGAACGCCTTGTTTGGAGAGACGGTGATGGAACCATCCAGCTTCGAATGGATTTGAACATTGCACGATCCAACTACGAAGGTGATGTTTTCTTCTATCGAGCCCGGGACCTCATCGATCGAATGTACGAGGAAAACGATCAGGAAATCTACGACTCCTTCTTTGATTCAGGCCATCCTTCGGAAGGCGATTGGGACACACTCGTTTGGTATCTCGATGTTGAGATTGCTTCGGGTGCAGGTGGGTCCGGTTCCTTGACAATGAAAGATCACGCTGGAGCCTCTCCACTCACTCGCGCTTGGGGTTCTGGAGCGACTGAGAAAGGAGCGATTGGAACCATTCCGTCGAATTCTGGTGATTATTCATTGACTGTGACCGTCCGTGGACCATCTTCGTTTATCCATCTCAAAGTTGCAGGAGCACTCGTGTTCCAATGGACCTTGTGAGGTGACATTGATGCCCACGCTCATCATGATGCATGGGATGACCGGAACGGCAGAGATGATGCGACCTTTTGCTGAAAAAATCCTTCCAGAGGGATGGACGTTGCTTGTGCCTGATGCACGATTTGATCACCCTCGGCGTGGTAAAACTTGGTGGCGCTATGAGGATGAGGACCCTGATGTAACTCGTCGATTGCAACTCTCTCGGCGTGAATTGATGGATGTTGATTCATCGCTCTCGCAACTCGAGAAACTCATCGCTGAAGAAGCGCCCCTGGGTCCACTCGTTGTGGGTGGATTCTCCCAAGGTGGGGCGATGGCTCAAGAGATGCTCCAACTTCCTCTTGCCGATCGGATTGTCGGTATTGTTGCTTTAGGCACACGTTTGGTTCGACCAATGGAATTACGAATCCGTCTTGAGGAACTTGACAAGAAAAGGATGTTCTGGATGCATGGTGTACGCGATGTACGTGTCCCAATTGAAGATGGTTGGGCAGTTGCTCATCTGTTCGAAGCTGCTGGTTGGAGCATTGAATTGGTTGAACATCAGAAAGGGCACATGATTCCAACGGAGCATCATGATGTGCTCAAGGATTGGCTGGATAAATTCGTCAATTGATTGGATATTTGCTCAGTTCATCGAACCCGCCGATGAAAATCCGATCCTCTCCGCGTAGGTCGAAGATGACCGGAACGGTTCGATGCATCGTAGCCTCAACGACTTCGTCACGGAGATTGCGAGGGTGCTCATCAAATGAGACTTCAACAAACGGTTGTTCCTTTTGCGTCAGCAGTCGTTTTGCAGCCGTGCAATAACCGCAAAATCGGCCTGTAAATACAAGGAAGTTTCCTTTGTGTTGGTCAAGGAGTTCTGTGAACATAGTCTGAAACCAGTGGCTGACGTATTTCAAGGCATGGTAACTCAGATGAAACCAACTGTTGAAATAGAATATTGCATACGTTCTGCCATGGATTCCTATGTCTTGGTTCTTGCAGCATCATCTGGTAAGAACCTCGTCCTCGCTCACCGATTTTCCGAATCCTTTGAGAGAAAAGGGATGAACGCGAAAATTGTCGACTTGACCACGCTTCATTGGCCCGTATATACGCCGGAGTTGGATGGTGATCGTGACAAATCTCCAGACACATCTGAACTATCATCTCTTATTCTCAACTCAAGTGCTTTGGTTGTATGCGCTCCTGAGTACAACGGTGTTATGCCCCCTGCGCTCAACAATACGATCGCATGGCTATCCGTCGAGTCGGATGATTTTCGAAAACTGTTCAACAATCGAACCGTTTTGCTTGCAACCCACAGTGGTGGTGGAGGAGCGCACTGTCTGATGGCCATGCGCCACCAATTCTCATTCCTTGGAAGCAACGTCATCGGCCGGTCCATGGCGCTCAACAAATCGAAACCATTCTCTCAAGCGACGATGGACGATCTGATTCAACGCGTTTTGCAATAACCTGTAGGCTCATTTGCGAATCGCCGGTTGGCCAACGGTTATGAACAAGAGGTGACACGGCAGGTCATTGGCTCGTGTGGTGTAGCCAGGTCCATCATCGCGGGTTTTCATCCCGCTGACCCGGGTTCGAATCCCGGCACGAGCACCTGGATAACTTTTCTAAATAATTTGTAACGTTAGGTATAGATAGGTCTGGCATGAACCTATCATAACGGGTATCTCTATGCTATCGCAGATGCAATTCAACATTCAATACGAAGACGCTCTCGACCTCCCCTCAGGAGAACTCGTGAACGTCTTTGAGAAGCTCTCCTTCATTCGTATCATTGAGGTCGTTGAACAATCACCAATCATGTTGTTCAGTGCGATCTTGATGAAGCAGAAATCCATCGAGGACATCAACGCTATTCCTGCTATGGAATTGAAAGAAGTCCTCTCATCAAACGGTAGAGAGGTTCTGTTTTCGACACGCATGAGTGGTCCAATCGCTCGTTTGATCGTCAGTCAAAATGATGCATGGCCAATTGCTCCAATTTTGATCGAATCGAAGCAACTGGTGCTCTCGATGCAAGGTACTCCACAAGGCTTGTCCACGTTCTTGACTCAGTTTAAGCAATTGATTGGTCCACGCTTCAGCCTTACAGTGAACAAATCATATCAGGGTGAGTGGTTAACGGCTCCAAACATGTCGCCACGGCGAAAACAAGTGTTGGAAACTGCGATTCACATGGGATATTACGATCACCCTCGTCAATGCAAGCAGCAAGATATTGCCATTCAAATGAACCGAAAACAAGGAACAATCGCTGAACATCTTCTTCTTGCGGAAGGCAACATTCTCAAGGCATGGTATGAGCAATCTCGTACCTCAGAGTAATTGACGAACAACACCAAGTCCTGCGAAAAGGAAGATGGCTCCTGCTAAACTTCTGATCATGATTTTTCCACGTCGTTCATGTCGCAGTGTATCCATCAGTTTGTGTCCAATCATGGTCCAGAGGATCATTGCAAGTAATCCTGCAGTTGTTGTGATTGTGGTAATGAGGAGGATACCCTTCATGCCTCCACCGAATCCTTGCAAAAATTCAATCATGATGACAGAGACAAAGACCCATTCTTTACCGTTGATGAATTGCAACATGATGCCGTGTCGGAAGTCCAATCGTTGAATGTCCTGATCAACCGACAACTGATCAATTGGAATGCGGAGAATCACCACGCCCAGGAGCACAAAGAACAGCAGTCCAAACCACTCAAGGAACGTAAAGAGCATGGAATCCTTGTCGATGCGTTCAACGGTCGTTCCAATGATGAGATGGACCATGATGAATCCAATCACCATTCCAATCAACAAGGATAGATTGCTACGAGCTCCGTGAACTGCAGAGTGTGAGATCGCAGTGATGTTGTTTGGTCCAGGAGTGAAAATTCCGACTGCGAGGATGGTTAAGAGTCCAAAAATCGCTTCAGTTTCGATGGCCAATGTACCACGCCCTAGACTGCATCGCTTGTTGTTGATGCTTTCCCATTGATCCACCAAAGAGAGGTTGCAAGTGCTGCGAGGAGTACAACTGCCATGATGATTTCATGATCCAGCAACCAGTGTACGGCCTCCATGGCAGCATCGCCGTACAAATAAATCAGCAACGCTTCCATTCCAAATCGGAGCCCTCTGCCGAAAATACCAGCCAAAATGAACGGTTGTAATTTCATATCGCTCGCACCTGCAATCCATCCAAACACTTTGTAGGGTAGTGGCGAAACTGCAGCGATGAACATGCCAAGAGTGCCGTATCGCTCGAACAGTGCTTCGAGCCGATCTCGGTGGTGAGGCTTGCCGAAACGATCCAAGAGTTTCGTACCATAGCGCTTCCCAATGGTGTGCCCTATGACCGCTCCCATGACCGAGGACACAGTGACGATGGTCCACAACCAAAGAAGGACGCTGGGACTATCTCGCTCCTCATAAGCCATGGGAAGGAACATCACATCAGGCGGTATAGGTTGGATGATGGCCTCAGTAAACGAGAGTAAGGCGAGTGCAAAAGGCCCAAACTGATTGAAGAAGTCAAGAATGAATTCTTCTCCAATCATGCACCAAGGTGCTGATACGGATTCTTGAGGCTATGGGTTATCGACGTCTTCTTTACGGGTATTCCTCACCCTTTGCCCATGGCCGTCCTCGATACCAGCGCTCTGCTCAATTGGCCGATAGAACGCTGTCGTGGACAACTTGTCTCGATGTTGCAACAGCAAGAATTGTCCAGAGTCGATGAGCAGCGATGGATGTTGATCGATTCTCTCGATATGGATTGGCGAACGGCAAGTGACAGCGAACGCCAATCGATACTCGATATCGCTGCGAAGACAGGTGATTTACCGCGCTTATCCGATGTGGACATTGACCTGCTCGCTCTTGCCCTTGCCAACCAAACCAATCTCGTAACGGATGACTATCGCATGAAAAATGTTGCAAGAGAAGCAGGTATTGACGTTCAAGGCGTTATGACGTCTGGTGGAAAGAAGCAGTGGAAGTGGGTGCTGCGTTGCATTGGATGTCGACAAACCGAAGAGGTGTCTGCTGAGGCTCACCGCTCAAAGCATGATGATGTGAAAGCTTGTGATCGATGCGGAGCACCAATGAAACTCAAGCGAGCCTAATCATTCTTCATCGTTGAGTGATTCAAGGGCAGTGACTTTCTTCTCGAGTTCATCAACAGCCATGCCCGTTGGGTCAATTCCTACGGCTTTTGCACGGTCCATGAGAACTTGATCGGGTGTCTTACCCCCCGCTTCAAGATCGGTGATTGTTGCCACCGTCGTTGCTTCTGTTAGCCCCTTTTGGAATTCACCTTTGGAACGTCCGAGTGCATTCGCCATCTTCGGGAGTCGTTCCGCTCCAAAGAGGATGAAAAAGATACCAAGAAGGATAATGATTTCGAGCGGTCCAGGACTAAACGCCATGCTGTTCCCCAAGGAGCCCTAGAGGTTGAGGCTTTCAAGACTTGCCATCACGCAACGTGCATTCTTGTGATTCAACCACCGGATACCGGAGGAAGGAGCGCCACTTCGTCTCCTCGCTGGCAATGAACATCGACAGGACATCGCTCACCGTTCAAGGCTACGGCCAAGCCTTGACCAAGCCAGTGGCCCATGTCAAGTTCAACGACAATTTCCTCGATACTGAGATTCTCTCGCCATTCGACTTTTGTTGTGCGAGACCCAATCGCTTCTGCAATGGGTCCGAATGCAAGCACGCGTACGTATCCTGCTGACATGGACCAAGGTTGATGCGGCAGTTTATCAATACGTAGCCGCATGGAACTTCATGGCGTTCGCACTGCGTGCTGAAGGACTTTGGAAATTGTATGAGTCCGGTGAGTCGGTGATTCAAGCGGTTCAAGATGTGTCTCTTTCGATCAAACAAGGTTCGATGGTTGCCATCATGGGTCCATCTGGATGTGGAAAAACCACGCTACTCAATGTCCTTTCAGGAATTGATGAACCCAATTCAGGAATCGTGATGATCAACGGAGAGAATCTGTACGGGTCGAGCGATGACGAACGCACACGGGTACGTGGAAAGCACATGGGATTTATCTTCCAAGAATTCAATCTTCTACCAGTCATGACCGCATTGGAAAACGTTGAGTTGCCGTTGCTGATTCAAGGAACTCCTGCGAATGAGGCACGGAAAGAGGCAACGAAAGCCCTCACTGCTGTCGGTCTTGGTGACCGCCTTGAACATCGCCCCGCTGAGCTATCTGGGGGTCAACAACAGCGGGTTGCGATTGCTCGAGCCGTTGTTCATAGGCCTGCAATTGTGCTCTGCGATGAGCCGACTGGAAATTTGGATGCTGAAACTTCAGCATCCATCATTCAACTTCTACGTACCCTGTGTCGAGTAGGAAACACGACCTTCCTCATTGTCACACACGACGAATCGATTGCTCAACAATGTGATTCCATTCGACGCATGTCCGATGGGCGTTTTCTTGAGGATGTTGTCGAGGAGGAATAGTTGTGTTCCTCGTGCTGTTGCTTACGCTTCTCCTCCTCGTAGCAGCGTTGGTGACAGCATATGGCTTGCGCAAAGGGTGCTCGAGAGGGGCTCGAGCACTTGTCGTTCTAGCACCAATCGCTGATGGAATTCTTTCGTATTTCATCCTCGTATGGCTTGGTTTCACCTCGATGAATGGATTCGTTGGAGGCCTCATGTTCGGCCTCCTGAGTTTGTTTGGCGTTCAAGCCATTGTCGCTCCACGACGATTGCTGGCTTTCCGATTGGCTTGGCAACAACTCCTACGGAAAAAACGGCAGGCTGCACTGCTCATGGCAGGATTGATGATCGGTTCTGCGGTCATCTCATCGTCGCTCATCGTAGGCGATTCTCTCGACCAAACAGTACGAGAAGAGGTCGAAGCGGCTTGGGGCGAAACCGACCTTCTCATCTCAGGCTTCGATGCAACGTCTGGACAGGTGGTCGAAATCCCTCAGTCGATCGTGGCTGACCTTCGTAACGCAGGTGTTGATGGTATCAGCGACATCCAATCTGGAAGGGTTATCTCTGCATCGGTCGTAACTGCAGATGAACGAGCAAATCCGAGTGTAGCTTGGTTCGCCCTCGAACACCGGGAGAACGTCATCATTGGTTCCAAGGCCAACGGGTTGACGTGGTTTGAATTGGAGGAAATGAACCGGTTCTCGACTGCACCGAAGGTTGTGATCAATCAAGCGTTTGCGGATGAGCTTGAAGTGGGGAAAGGCGACGAACTCCAGCTTGGTTGGTTCGTTCGAAATCAGGATGGAATCGAACGAGTTGAACGGAATTTCAGCGTTGAAGAAATCGTTCCCATGGCTGGCCAAGGACAACTCGCAGGTACGACGACGCCCGCTGTCTTTACCGATCTTGCAACAGCTCAAGTCCTACAACAGTCCGAAGGCAATGTCACGTCCATTCGAATTTCGCTCGACGGTATCAAGGAGCAACGGTCAGCAGTGGAGCCGATCATTGACTCCATTGGTGAAAGGTTGAATCAGAGCATTGGTGTCGATGAATCGGGATTGCAACTCATCACAGAAGGCGACGCTCTTACTCTCGCCTCGACCAATGGATTGGGCCGGCTATCACCTCGAATCGTGGCAAGTCTCTCCGAAAACCGTAGTTCCTTGGTACCCAACGCAGCATTGATGGAAGTCCTTCAAGTTCCTTTGATTGGTCTTGATTCTGGTTCCTCGAACCTATTGACACTCGCTGATGGCGATGTCGACGGAATCCTCGTTGAGGATGGTGCATTGTGGCACTGGGGTGCTGCAGGATTGGGCTTTGAAACCAATGAGACATCATGGATTTGGCGTGCTCCGAATGGTGGGATTCTCAACGATGTTTCCACCGATGACGGTCTTGGATTCGCAGCTCATGACGATGGGCTCGTACTTGGCAACGTCTCCGATGATGAGGAAACATCGTTCATCATTGAGGACAAACAAATGGTCGCTGTCGTTTCAGAATCGACGTCTTGGTTTGCTCTTGAGGATGGTTCCTCTCGCTCGCTTTGGTACGGGGATATCGAACGTGATACCATGAACGAATCCCCACTCGAACTTGATTTGCCTTCAACGATTCTTGATTGGGAACTTCGAATGGACGACATGAATCTCTATCTGCGTGTTGAAGGTCTCCTCAGTGAATCGTTTTTCATGAAAGATCTTGATTCTCTTCAGCAACCGTTTGTCGAGATGGATGCATCGGAATGGCCACCCGAATCACATGAAGAACCGGACGTATGTTCAGGTTTAGGTACACAAATCAACGCAACGCAAGCATGGTGCATCGAAGATCCGGGACTTGTCCTTCGATCGACGGAAGATGGGTCCATACAATCCATGCGTCTTCCTATCTTATCGGATGCTGGCGGTTTTGGAACTTTGCCGCAGATGTTCTTCGCCTTCGATGGTGATGCTTCAACACTCGCCGTATCACAAGGAGAGTTGCGCATAGGAGAGCGCCTCAATCCGATTTCAGAGGTCAACAATGGCTCCATCAGAGCATCCGGTTTATTCCAATACGCCTTTGGTTCGGACGAATCGTTGAATCTGAGTATCAATGGGTCGTTCGTGGACGATGAACGTCTTTCCTCGCTCTCAGAATTGGACTCGGTCATTCTTGGCCTCATCAACATAAGCGATGCAGAGATTCTTGCAACAGCGGATGAGCGTGAACGATCGATGCTCATCTTGAGCAACGTCTCAGAAAGTGAAATCGCAAGTGTCGAACAACATCTCGACTCGCTTGTAGGACTCGATGAATTGTCCCTTTCGGTTCAAGCCGTCAAAATCGATGCGCTCGAGCAAGCTGAAGCTTCTTCTGGTGTCCTGTCGGCCATGTTCCTGGTCTTCGGTTCATTCACCATCGCAGCGGGTGTACTGCTTGTCATCACCATCATCATGATGCTTGTCGATGTGCGACAAAAGGAGTATGCGACGGTCCGTGCACTTGGTCTGACGCGTTCGGATCTCCGTTACGTAGCCATGATCGAAGGTACGATTGCTGCGGTGATCGGTTGTGGCTTCGGTTCCATGGTTGGCGTTGGTCTCGCTTGGCTCATCGGAATTGGGTTTTCGAGTGTCTTTGCTACAGCGGGAGCAGATGTTTTCTCATTCCATGTCGACGCATCGTCGATCCTTGCAGGATGGTTCTGGGGCTTTCATCTCGCCATAATGACCCTGTTTGCATCTGCTCTGTGGTCATCGAGGATGATTATCGTCCATGCCTTGAAGAACGTGCCTCCTCGTGTGCCAAAACATGTTCCATGGGGATTGTATCTGTTCGTCATCGGGGCAATGGGCATGAGCCTTGTAACAGCAGGAATGTTCGTGCTTGGGAGCGGTCCATTAGCACACAGTGTATGGATTGTTCTCGGTTGTTCAATCATCTTGTTCATTTGTCCTATTCTGTTTTGGATCGTTCCCGTCATCCGAGCAAAAAAAGGTACAGACGGCTCACTGCCAACCTTCCGAGAAGCGCCCCGAAAAACGATTGGTTTCATGGGCGTGTTCCTACTCATTTGGACGGGTCTGCCGTCATCATTGGATCCGATTCGTGCTGATTTGACGCCAAACGAGTTTTCCTTCATTGTGATTGGACTGGTCCAGGTCTTTGCTGGTGTCTTTGTTCTCGCAGCTTTGGCGCCACTCATGATTCGAGGGTTGCTCCGTCTCGCATCATTCCGAAGTGGAGCAGTCGTACCGGTTGCTCTCTCCTATCCTCTACACAAACCGTTACGAACTGCGGTCGTTATGGGAATGTTCTCCATTACGGTGTTTTCAGTCATCGTTCTTAGCGGGTACACGATGCAGTTCGAGAATTATTCCAGTTCCTTCGTCGAGGAATCAGAAGGTGACTTTGAGTTGATGTTATCTGCATCGCGTTCCCGACCGCTCCAATTGGACGGTCCAATCGAAGATTGGGGCCTTGAGAATACAAACATCGCCAACATCGATGCGGTAGGCCGTGTCTATCGGGCGCAAGCGTTCATCGAGAATCAAGAGGAAGATCGATCACCCTACATCCTCCGAGGCGTCGATGATGACTTCGCTCAACATGGAGGTCTGCCGCTGCACATCTGGGATTCGTCACTCGGTGGTTCATCCGATGAAGCATGGTCCTCGATGCAAAGCCGCAGCGATGTTGTCTTTGTCGACGCTTCCTTCGGATTGGAATCTTCGCTCGATGGAACAAGCGTTGGCGTCTTTTCGGTCAAAGTTGGAGAAAACATCACCATCATTGATGCTCAGCAACCAAGTCATCGAAGAGAAGTGATGGTCGGTGGCATTCTCGAGCAATCCTCGTACCTGTTCTCTGCGGGTGTTTGGATGCCCTCAAATCCTGTGATTGAGCAGTACGATGGAAGTTTAACTCGCGTCTATGTTTCCGTCAGTGAAGAAAGTTCTGCATCTCAAGACTTTGATTCAAGCGAAGTGCGCTATTTTTCAGCCGCAGGAAAGTCTGGTTCTGAACGTGAAGCCGCAACAGAACTCGCCGAACATCTTCGAAAGGATTTGGAAAAAGAGGGCGTTGACGTGTCATTGATCGCAGAAGATGTGGCATTGATTCAATCACTGGTTCTCTCGATTCTTGCACTCTTTGAGGGATATCTTGCGATCGGGCTCATCATTGGGATTGCAGGAATCGGCGTCGTGACCTATCGGTCCGTTTCAGAAAGAAGAAAGCATATTGGTATGCTGAGAGCTCTTGGTTTCACCAAAGGTATGGTGATGCGTGTCCATTTGATCGAGATTGGATGGGTTTCATTGCTTGGTATCTTGAACGGCATCGTCGTGGCCTTAATGTTCCATGTTGGTCTTCATTCTGCCATTTGGGAAGAAGAGGGCGCAGCTCTAGTTCTCCCATGGCAGACCGTCATGTGGGTTCTCTTCGGGGGCGCAGTTTTGGTGTATCTTGCAACGTTTTCACCGGTTCGTGCAGCATCGAGGATTGAACCTTCTGAAGCCCTTCGTTCCTCGACGTAAGTCGGATAATTCGCAATCCATGAGCGAGTAGTGCAACGTTCTTTTTTATTTTGAATTCCGATTATATTCGCACCCATAGTATAAATACGTCCTTTGGCGTAGGGCGAGTTACCGCCCTTATTGGAGGATATGACATGAGAAAAATTACCCCTGTAATGCTCGTGCTGTTGTTGGTGGCCAGCCTAATGGCAAACATCGACATCACACAACTAGAAACGACCGAAGTAATTGAGGAAACTGGTGCCCGAAGCGGTGCAGATGTTGAACTCGTTGCAATTACTTCACCGAAAGAAACCCAATGCGACCCAGAGTGCCGCAATGAAATCTTCGTTGGCCAAGCAACGACCTTCGAAGTGTACATCCAAAACTCGGGCGACCAAGCGATCACTGAACTTGGTTACAAAGCTCAAGTATGGATTGCCGACGGCGATGGGAACCCAATCGCGTTGGCTAAGGATGCATCAGGTGCAGATCTTGAGTACAACAACCCTGACGTCATCTGCGACGATGCAAGCGTTTGCGCAGATCAGTCCCTAGCATCAGGTTCAGTCTACAAAGGCGGTAAGACAAACATTCAGTTTGGAGGTGGAGATGCCACATGGACGCCTGCTGCTGGTGTTTATGTCATCCAGATTGAGGTTTACTCCGATCAGGATGTCGACCCAGGAAACAACGTACGACAAGTCTATGTCGAAGTCGTTGATTATCTCGACGTCGAGGTAGACATCTACTGGATTGGTCAAGACGGCAACCCAAGCGACACTGTCGCCACCGGAGAAGGCGTCCAAAACTTCGAAGTCAGTGTCAAACTCAACGGTTCAACTGATTTCATCACACACAACCTCACTATGGAGATTGACGTTACTGGCGACGTTACAAGCGCAGTTGGTGGCACGAACAATCAAGATAACCTACTCCTTCTGACCGCTGGTTCGTTGGTTCACACTGTTAACGTCGGTGTTGATGAAGTCGTTATGGTCTACCAAAATGAAACGGACCCGACAGACAACCGTTCCGAAATTCGAACCGTCATGTCTGACGATGTCAACAACGGTGTTTGGATTTATTCAGGATCCGTTACACCGGACACCGGAAACCAAGAAGCCGCCTACAGTATTGACGTATCCGTTGGAGGGTACTCACTGTACGGGCAGTTTGAATCTTGTACCAATACGGTTGAGATCAACGCAACCGATGAAGAAGGAAATCCAACGACTACCACAGAGGTTTACTCCAACTTCTGCGAAGAGTCGTTTGACCGAGATGGCATCACCAACAACAATGCCGATGAAATCACCGGTACCCTCAGCACCTTCCACGATATTCGTATCTCTATGCTGACCGTTCATCAGGGGTACAACAGTGACGGAACAGGACTCGCAACCTTCATTGTAGGCGCAGGTGAACCAGGAGACCTCTCCGTAGGCACTTCCTACATCGATGCAATGGTTGAGCATCGCGGCTCAGCACCATCCGAACTGTATGACTGGAATGTCACCTTTACCGTCACAAACCTCGATACAAACGAAGTTCTTACAGAGACGGTTAACTCCTGTCTCCAGGGCGTTGAGCCACCTTACAACTACGCCAAGCTAGGTAACGGATTCGAAGCCTTCGACCAGGGCCATGCGTGCACAATGGTCGACTTCGACGTTGGAACCTACACCATCGAAGCAGAATTGGTCATGGAAAGTAAGATCACGGACCAGAAGCCAAGCAACAACCTCGTCTCCATGGAGAAAGAAGTACGCAACAACCTCCCAATCATCAGTTCGCTCGACCTTGTCACGCAAGGTGACCTGACGCTAGCAATGGAAAACATGCTCGAGTTTGAGGTCACGGTATTCGATGCTGACGACGTCAACGGTGAACAGCTTACGTACTCGTGGGTTGGCGGTGCTTCGAGCACCACTCTTGCAGGATGTGGCGGTACTGGCGGTGTTGCTCGCGTTTGCGCAACACCCGTCATCCAAGACTTTGTAACGACCTTCCCGGTTGTTGTAACAGTTACAGATGCACATGGCGGCGAAGTAAGCCAAGAAATCATCATCGAAATCTGGAACGATGCAGTTGCACGAGACACAACCGATAGTGGAATTACCATGGATTACCACTTGACCTACTTCAGCAAAGCCCAATACAATATTACCGTAACAGACGGCGATGTGGACGCTTGTGCGGGTATTGACTTGCCAGATCCAAACGGTGCGCTCGGCACCCTGTTGAGCGGAAAATATACGCCGATTGCAGTCGTTGAGTACGCTCCAGAAACAAACTATGGCGCTGGTGACGTTCTCGAGCAGAGTGTCGAATTGACCTTCGATTCTGCACTAGGTGCAACGTCCCTCTGGTACTCAGCAGGGCAAAACAGTTGTGGCAATCCAGCACTAACACAACTCATCGCAGATGGGGCAACAAACAGCGAGGAAGACTCAACGAAATCTGTTCTTTCTGCAGTTCTCTCCGGTGGTACATTGCCTGCTGGACAGTTGATGCTGATCGACTCACCTCTGCAAGCAAAGGACCCTCCAAGCGCATCCATCGGCAGCTTCAACGCCGCACCTAGAATGGGTGGAGATATCACCATGAACTGGGGACTTGAGGGTACACCTCTCGCAGGTGACAAGATTTCCGTAAGCATCACTGACGCAGATGGAGAGACTTTTGCGGTCGATCTCGACCGTACCGTTGTCACATACACCTACAGTGGCTCATCCACGACACACGGCGAATCTTACGACATCGAAGTTGCGGTCTGCAACAACGATGGACTATGCAGCACTCCAATTGGTCAGGCGACCGTCGTTGCTGACAAAGAAGTCGTAGGCGCAGAAGCAACCGGCGTTAACGTCAATGTTGCTGGTGACAAGTGGACTTTGACTTGGAGCATGGAGGGTACTTCTGACGACGTTGCTTCTTGGAATGTCTGTTACAAGAACCGCGAGGCGTTTGAAGCAATCAACATGCCAACCACTTGTGTTAACACAGGTAGCGCAGATGTTATGACTGCTGACGTCATGATTCCAACAACTGGCCAAGGCACAATGCACTTTGCCGTTGTACCAGTGGACGCACTTGGTAACGCAGGACTGGCAGCGTCAACAGGCACTGCCGGCGCTGATGCTTCGTATGTCAACGAAGTTGACGGTGGAGAAATCATTGATGACAACACCGATGGTGATGATGCATCCAGTGGCGAGCTACCAGGTTGGACTTGGGGAGCCATTGGTGGCGTTGTTGTAATCGCCTTCATCGCTGGAGCCTTTATCCTCTCACGAGGCGGTGGCGACGGCGAGGGCAAAGACTGGGATTACTGATCTCAGGTGACGACTGAACAGTCGTAATCTGTGCGCAACGACGCACAGAAGCCGCCAGAGGGGGCGTTCCGGCGCTCCCTCTGGCCTTTTTTATTTTCATTCTCCTCAGCTTTGTATCATCTGGATCGATAGTGATTATTTGGAATTGAGAATAAAAATAAATGTTCATTTTACAAAATGTTTGTACCAGTGAGATAGAAAATTTGCTCTCAGTATAACGTTTCATTTGCTTTGTGAAAATTGGAATTCAAAGATTTTGCACCCCAACTCCTATAAGTGGCGGAGAACGTGGTTGCACTTGCATACAGTCCGTATGGGGTGAATGACTATGTTGGGAAACAAGAATAAGAAAACGAAAACCGCAATGGGTGGAATCGGAATTGCCGTTCTACTATGTGCTTTGATGGCCTTCATGCCAATGACAAGCCTAGTGGACAACACCGCAACCGATACTGTCAGCAAAGCAGAAATGGTCTCAGATGTAGACGATTTCTTCAAACTGCCAGCAACCATCGAACAAACAAACTACGAGTATGATCCTGCCCAGGAACTCCTCGGAATGAGGCAAGCCAACACAAAGGCATACCTCACCGACGACGGCAGGATTGCTCAGCTCACAAGCGACGAGCCAGTGCATTATCTCGCTGACAGCGGGGCTTTTGAGGAGATCAACCTCAACATCATGGCAACGCCTGAAGGGTGGGAAGTCGAAGAAAACGTCTTCAAAACCACATTCGGAGCAGAAGTTGCACATGGTGTGAGCGTCCAAGTGAATCAGAACGTTGACCCAATCATCACCGGTCTGAATCCTATGCTCGTCACCATCGATATCACTGGAACTGAACCAATGCCTTACCACGCTGAACCAGCGCATGGAGAGGTCGAAGTCGGTGGAAACGTGATTCGCTACCCTCTCGCAGAAGGCTTTGCTATCGACTACGCAGTCGACACGACTCAAGTCAAGCAAAACCTCCTCATCCAAGAGCGCCCAGATCTTGATCAATCAGCGGCATACTTCGGCATGGTGGAGACACTACGTCTCCCAATGGGCTACGGCCTCTACATGGATGGAGTTGCCCTCGGAGAAGAGATTGCATCAACACAAGGCGAACTTGAAATCCGTAACCTCGAAACAGGTGAGCTTTTGGCTACCATCCCTGAGCCACTCGTTGTTGAAGAGGCTGCCACGGAGCCTTACATCGGTACATACTTCGTACAGGTGTTCGGGCCGATGGTTCTCTTGACAACGGCGGTTGATTCCGACTGGTTGATGTCAGAGGATCGTTCCTTCCCTCTCGCACTCGACCCATCGATTAAGGTCACAAGCGGAAACCGAGGATATTGTTGGATTTACTACGGATACTGCTACAACAGCACCTACTCGTACCTCTATCGCAACGGCGGTACATACTACCGCGTTCCATGGCACCGTTACGATTTCGGTAGCAACTCTGCTCTACCAAACCAAGCGACCATTGAGGAAATCAACTGGAAGCAATCCGTACGTTACTCCCGAACCAGTAACTCGAGAACCGACATTGTCTCAACTGTTCTCGAATCGTGCGGCACTGATCCACGTTACAATTACGCAATCTCATCAGCATCTTGTTCTGGAGCCATCTCCGCCAATTTGTTGTCGGGTTCAAACACAAACGTGAACGAGCGCAAGTTGGTGTCATCAATCGGTAACTCAGCCGCAACGGGCAAATTCACCCAAGGAACCGGTTGGAAGACAGCGGAGATTTGTGACAACAACAACGCACAGGGAACAGCTTGTTCCTCGTCCACAGGTTCGCACAATTACATCATCAATGCTCAATCGAACTCTGGAACAGTCGGAATGGGTGCCCGGATGCCTTCAAGCATTTACATCTATCATTATGCTTACAACACAGGTAGCTCAAACAGTTACCTGGAAATTATCTATTCAGGTGGCAGTGACACGGATGCCCCAACCTCCAGTCACGTAGCGTACTCTGGACTAACTTCCTACGTCGAAGGAGAGCGAACGTTCTTCACAACTTTGACCGACCTCTCCGGAGTTGACACTACTTCGAGCAATGGTGTCAAGTTGTTCTACAGCATCAACAACGGTACATGGACCTCTGTAAGCGCAACAACCATCCAAACATGTGGCTCTTCAGCAACCGAGTGCCGATTCAAGGCAACGACTCCTGATATCAGCGCTGGAGACTACGTCGAGTACTACTGGAAGTTCCAAGACATGAACCAAGGATCGACAGGTGCTAACGTCGGTTACGATCCTGCACCTCCTGCATCGACTGCCAACCCTGCTACTTGGGTACAGAGCAACGCTCACTGGTTCTTTGTCGATGATATTGTCAACGCTGGAAATGCGAAGAAGTTCACCGTCCTCCAGACGGATGTTCACTCAGGTTCGTACGGTACGAATGCAGCAGGTATCCACGACCGGCAAATGACCTACTACGACCACAGCGATGAGTATCTCTTCGAGTGGGATACTTCCAACTGTGGTGTGGGTCAAAATTCCTGTTTCTATGCGTCCTCCTATTACTTCTACTCTCAGTGGAAGATGCAGTGGACCACTACACCAAGTAGCGGATACAACGGCTACGGTGGAACACAATCAGGATTGGAAAACTTCCACCAGAGCGAAGACGGTTATCTTGCCATCAGCGCCCAGCACGGCCCGCAGATGAACCTCCTCTTCCACTACGACTCTGCTGACAACGCGTGGGGAATGGTGGGAATTGGCGATTCAACACCTGAAATCGAAACCGGCAAGCTTGCTGGTGGAGCATCGGCAACGACTGTAAGCACTTACGGTCCAACCGCAGCCTACAACATCCCACTAGCTGGTCTTGACATCACAGGTACCTTCGGCAAGTTTGACTGGAATGGAACCTACAGCACATCAAAGGCTAACTGGCTCTGCGCTGGTACAAACGGTTTCTACTACTTCTACCGTTCAACATCCAGCAACGCTCGATGTAATTCTGGATACTACTACGCATACCAAACCTCCTCCTACAAGTGGAGCGGATTTGCATTTAGCGCAGGTTACTATGGTACAATGAAGTCAAGTGGTTCAACCACTTACAAGGTTGGAAAGGTTGCACCAACTCCAGATACCTTTGCTCCTATCATGGACCACGGCGTTCTACGAGACTCGCACAGCAAGGTTCGTACCTTCACATACACGATATCCGACGGCGGCGATCCACCATCAGGATTGAATGTTAACAACACTATCAACGAAGGCCCGACCCTCCACTACAGCGTCAACAATGGTACGCTCACTTCGGTCAAACTCAACCCTGTGGGGAAGACTCGTAACGAATGCGTCGATGCACAATGTGACTGGACGGTTTCGCTTTCAACACTTGAGCGTGGTGACTACATCACCTATTACGCAACCGCTTCCGATACCTCAACGGTTTCGAGCGGAGCGAACTCAGTCACCACAACCAGCAACAATTTCGAAGTTGGTGACCCGAACATGATGCTCATTGTAGAGTGGCGAGACATGGGATACAATCAAAATTACTTGTGTGATTACCAAGTTGTTTTCTATGACGTCACCAACGAAATTGAGTTCAAGTACGACACCTCTTGTAACGCATTGTACGACTACTCTACTGTTGGTTACATGGACCACACTCGAACACGTGGCGCTACCTTACGAAGCGACGGTGGTTACCTAGCTGGTAACAACCCGCACACAGCCAATTTCCGTATCTCAACTGCAGGCACGGACCACGGATTTGAGACATTCTCGCCAGGTATGAAGTCGCTGACAAACGCCGCTGAGGTCATCTCCGGATCAACCTCAGGACGCCCAACAGGCTACTACTGTTCATACAGCTACTACTGGAACCAATACAAGACTGGATGTAACGCGAACATCGACTTGCCATCTGGCTTCAAGTTCGATTACTTCCAGAAGTCGTTTGATGGGGACGACAGCGATGACCGTCTCCGCATTGGTCGAAACGGGTATCTTTACATGATCGATTCAGGATCGACAGCCCTTGAGCGTGGAATCACCACCTGGGGAACAAACATGCCTGATTTGCCGTATGCGAGCAACTCAGCCGCTCGACCTGGTACACTTGCTCCATGGTGGGGTTATTACAGCAGCTACTACTGCTATGACAACACGAACACCGACTGTGGCGTCTACGTACGAGCCATGCCATTCGAAGGAAAGGGTACCGACATAGACAGCGACCTCGACTGTTCAAACAACAACGTTGAGTGTATTTGGGACAATGAAGGTTCACCTTACCGGGTCAGCCCGAACAGTGACTTCCTGTCCGTTAGCGGTGGAGATTTGACAATTCAACCTGGAACTGTCATCCAAGTAGCTTCCGGCAAGGGAATTTCCATCGATGGTGCATGTGACTCCGTCAGAGTAACAGGAAACTCGACACACCGAGTTCTCTTCGAGGGCGAGAGTGGATCTGAGTGGAAGGGTCTCTCCTTCACCGATGACTGTGCCACTACTGGCGGTACGGACGATCGCCACGTCTTCAACTATGTTGACTTCAATAACACAAGCACTGCTGCAATCTCCGCTGGCTCCCGCCACGGTGATTACAACGCTAACTGTGCTGACAGCTCCGGTGGATCTCGACCTTGTTACTCCAACAACAACGTCGGAAACTTCACCCTCAGCAACGTTCGATTCACCAACGTCGAGACGGCTATCCGTCACGGCAGCGGTCAGGGAACTGGTTTCACAATGAACAACTTCGTCATCTCCGGCGCAGACAAGGCTTGTGTTAACCTACCAGCGAGCGCTGATGCAGTCATCTTTGAAGGTACCATGACCAACTGTAACACAGACGGTGAATCATGGGGCGGAGCGATTGTCAATTACCCAGGATCGACTGGCGGAACGCTACACGTCGAGAATGTAACGATTGAGAATGCTTACGTCAACCTGATTGACACAGACCTTCAACACGTCACGGTTTCGAACGTCACAGCGACCATCGCATCCGGTACAACACAAACAGGTACTGCACTTTCGTCAGACTTTGGTGTTGCAAGTGAGGTTATGTTGCTCAACTTTGATGCACCAGATTACTCCAGTGCGTCAATCAACGCTCTAGGCGCAATCAACATGACCGAGGTCGACCTAGGAAGCGCTGATTTGACCATCGCTCCAGGCGGTGCCTCAAGCACCGCTAACGGACCATCCGGTGACAACGCAATCATGGATGAAGTAACGATTGGTGACATGCTCATCTATCGTATGCAACCATCTGTAATGAACGACGTAACTGCAGGTCACATCGATTTCTCTGGAAATGCAATCACCACTGATGCAATGGTTGTCACCAACCTTGACTCAGGTCGATTCGGTGTTGCGGGATGCGGTTGGATCATCGATGTTACAACCATTGATTCTGACCGTGTTTACAGCAGCTGTTCAAGCAGTGCTGCACCGAACAAGATGATTTTCGATAGTGGTACACTCACACACACATCGAACACAGACCATGCCGTTTATGCACGAAATTCCAAGATGACACTCGGTAACATCGCTATCACCAGTTCCAACGCTGGAAGCGGTGTCTACCTTGCATACGGAAGCTCCAACGCTGACATCCGTCTGATTGAAGTCGACCAGAATGGTGACGACTGTGCAGATTCCTCTGGCTCTACTGGAGACTGTGACGTTTACACCTCGAGTTCGGCAACAGTCTACTACGGTGGACTAGCGACACTCGGTGTTTTCCGAACTGAAGTGGTTAACTCGGTCGTTTCCGAGGTGCCAAAGAGCGGCCACGTCGTCAGTGCAGCAGTCGTTGACAGCGCAGGCTCTGAGCTCTTCGAGGTTGGATCGCACATCACTGATGCTAACGGTGAGGCCGATGTTTGGGTCATCACCGCAGACAGCAACGGAAACACATATTCCGACCACAACCTCCGAGCCTTCGGACCTGCTGGTCAGAATGAGACTTTGACATCGAGTGCATGGTACATCAGCGACCTCAGCAGTGGATTCACCATTGGATCGTCCTACGATTTGGAGCTGTTCCCTGCGCCTGTTGACTTCAACGGTACCAACATGGACTGTTCCTGGTTGGCTGCATGGACTGACGCTGATACCGGCGCTGGCCTGCCTACCAATGGTACGACCTCATCCGGTGCTACCATTTACGAATTCGACGGAACGCCGATGACTCTCAGCGAAGACCTTGACCTCAATGGTTGTGTTGTTCGCTTGCTTGGAGCAACCCTCAATGTCAAGTCGACTGCTACCAACTCACCAGTTCTAACACTCTCGAACGGTGGAATGCTCTATGTGGGCGAGTCAAGCACTGCTAAGTCGACTCTAAAGGCTGTATCCTCGACTTATCCACTGACACTGGATGTACAAGATGGTACATTGAACGTTGATGGCGGAATCATCCGTGATCTCGCACAAGATGCCTCGACAGGATCCGCACTTTACATCGGAGACGGTGCAACGCTCCTCATGAGTAACTCTGGTACGATCTACGGCGCAAGCGCATCAGCTGATGACATGGCGACCGTGAAAATCGATGGAGGCTCCGCTAACATCGACTCTTCGAGCATCATCAACACTGGTAACACAGGAACGGCCCTTTGGGTTGAACAAGCAAGTGGCTCCTTCAGCAACATTGCTGTTTCAAACGCTGCAGTGGGAATCCAATCCTACAACGGTGCTCCACAAATTGATGGATTTACCTCAACCGATAACACGGTTGGTGTGGACGTCTACGGTGGAATGAGTCTACCAACCATCTATCGTTCGACATCCTTGTCAGGAAAGTCTACTGGATGGCACACCTATGCTGTTGACCTCTCATCGTTCCTCGGAACAGGTGATTACCTCCAAGTAGGTGCAAACGCTATCTACGGCGGTGGCAATGCCCACCCTCGGTTCAACTACGGTTCAAGCAAGTACTACATGATGAGTGACCGATGGAACATCGAAATCACCTATGATGACGGCAGCGGAGAAGTTTCTGAAAACATCACCACGCCTGACAAGCTGGGATACTACCCTTACGGTGCGAACGATCCTAAATCCGGAAACGGTGCAGACACCTACGCTGGTGGCGAAGGTGGTGTCGCTTCATGGCACTGCAGCCAGTATGGTTATTCCTACGGACCGGGATACACAGGTTCCTTTGATGGATATCTCTACTACATGTGGCGTTACTGGCAACAAGGCCCGCAACAATATGTATCATACCCAGGCTACTACTACTACCCAGACCAGTTCGGATTCCGTTGGAGTGAAATTGACTCCGATACGAGTCCACGTACTGGTTCGTACCCTTACATGTACTGGAGTTTGTACTACCCATCCTCCTATGGCGGATCGGGTGTATTTGCACCTCTTGAGGGATACAACGGATATGGTAACTACTACAACGTCTGTGCAAACCGTGCATACACATACTGGATGAATCCAGGAGAGGGTGCTCGAATGACCTTCCCGGTTGTTGACATCTCTGATTCCTCGATCTCTGCGGTTACCATGTACGTCGATGTTCTTCACAACCGTGCAGACAACTACCAAGACCGATTTGACCTAGTTGCTCGTGTTGGTAACGACCCTGGTGCTCTAGGTGAATACCTCCGCGACAGTGGAACGGCGAGTTTCCAGAATGGACAGATTACTGGTGCAGAAACTGGAATTGCCATCGGTGGTAATTTCGCTGCTGGAAACTTCGATGGTATTGACATCACCAGTCCAACAGACGCCGGTGTCGAAATCACTGGAGCTGTAGTTGCTTCTGCCAACGACATTGAAGTCGACGGTGGTAACTACGGAATGCTCGTCAGTGCCTCTGGCTCAGGTCAAATGGACATGACCAACATTGACTTTGACAGCCAAAACAACGCTGGTGTATACTACGTCAAGAATTTTGGAGGCGAACTATCCGGAACCATCACCAACAGTGCTGGTCCAGCTTACCAATACGGTCCATTGACCACCAAGGACATTACCTTGGATGGACTGACGGTATCTGGAAACGACGCAGGAATTGAGACAGCTGGTTCAGGTGATATCACCATCAGAGACTCAACGTTTGCGAACACAGCCAATGACATCAAGATCACAGGGTCAAGCGAGATTTCCTTCATCGAAGGAACCATTGACACCTCAACGGTTGTTGTCACCGGAGATGGTGGATTCGAACGCATGCGAGAGCTCACAATGACTCTCGAAGCCGACACAAATCCTGTCGCTGACACGAACGTCGTTCTCATGAACGCTGACAAGCAAATCACTGGAACTGGCACGACGGATTCCACCGGACAGGCAGATGGAATCGAATTCCGAACCATTCGTATTGACGCTAGTGGTACCACGAACGACAACCTCGCAGGATATGAGGCAGTGACCGTGGCTGAAATCGAATATTCAACTGGCAGTACCAACATTGGTGACTTCCGTTATGCTTTCGAGGGCCTCTCACTGAACGATGCCAGCGGTAACACTGGAACAATTGACCTCACCGATCGAATCGAAGCACGTATCTGTTACACCTACACAAGTACGTCCTACAACACCGTTGCTCGATGTTCAGGCAGCAATTACCTCGCTACTGGATCCTCTCGAGATATGTCCGATGGTGACGGTGGCACCTACAAGGAGTATGGTTACTACGGCGCAACCGCAGAAGACATGTCTGGTAAGGTCATCATGGTGGACACGCCGTTCATGTACTTCGATGATGGCAAGAAGCACAACTGGAATGATACTCTAGTTCTGATTACCGGTTCCTACAATTCACTTAGCACACAGCGTTGGTATGCAGCGTCTGGTAGCAATGCGCCTGAATTGTATCTCCACGAATCGGAAATCTACGGTGTTTCAACGAACCCGACATCTGGTCAACAGACTGGTCTCACACTTGGCTACATCTATCAAGCAATGGACATCTCGATTAAGGACTCTACATTGAATCCGGTCGCTACAATCCAAAGTGGAATGGCCTACAAGTCAAGTTGGAACAATTACGATCACCGTTCGGAATTCCTCAACATTGAGAACTCAACGATTACGCACTTCAAGGGCTATACTCCACTAAACGGTGCTATTGCCACTGAAGATATCTGCGTCCGACTAACGGGAACTACTGGTTCAAGCATTACCAACAACACATTCCGCAACTGTGGAACAAGTATCTACACAGCGCGAAGCCCGTACTACTACACCCACACAGCCACGGAATGGGGCGCTGACAACCTCACCATTGAAGGAAACGAATTCATCGATGGTGGTGAGCTGGGCCACATTTGGATTGCATACAACGGATATGCAGAAAACACTGTGGTAAAGAACAACTGGTTCAACAGTAGCGACGCTGACCGTGGTGTCATGGCTTATGCACAAAACACTGGAACTACGATCATTGACAACTACTTCAGTGGAGCAGAAAACGCTGTCCAGTTCAACCAAGTGAAAGACTACGTCGTTGACAACAACGAAATCATTGGAACGTCTGAAGCTGATGAACCTGGAATCCAAATTACTGGCGGATACGGTGTTGTGTCAAACAACTCGTTGCTGGATGCTGACGGTGGAATCTACTTGTCAGACTCGGAGAACCCACCTGCACCAACAACTTCGCTGTGCACAATCTCTGATGCAGCCTACACGTCGTCCTCTACATGTACCTTTACGGTACCTGCGGGCAAGACCGCTTTCGTCGACTTTGAAACAGACGGCTACGGTGGCGAGATATCTCTCGACATCACAAAGCCTGATGGCACAACGGATCAATGGCTTCGCGGACAATTCGCTAGCAACCGTGGCTACAACCCATTGATTACCTACAGCACCGCTGGACAATACACTCTGACTGTCTACGATTCTTATGGAGACGGTGGAGCGAACATCGCAGTATACTACGGAAACATTGCTCTGTACGATGGACCGGCGATTGAAAACAACACCATTGCACTAAGCACTGGACGAACGGCGCCGAACGCTGTTGGCTTGGATCTGAAGGACTGTGACTTGGTCACTGTCCAAAGTAAGGACAACACGGTCAACATTGGGGACAATGCCATGCTCGTCGAAGATTGTGACGTCGAAGATGTTGATTCCACATTCGTCGGAATTGGAGCTGCAAGCAGTGTTGGTATCAAATCCATCACCTCTGGTGACATCATTGACCTCGATGGAACCTCTGTCTCGGGATACGCTTACGGTATTGAACTAGAGTCTACGAGCCTCATGCTACACGGTGATGCTTCAATCGCTGGATCAACCGCAGGTGTCTACGCTGACAGTGCAACAGTCACCGCTATCGGTGCATCTGTTGACGGTGGAAGCACAGGTACCGGTCTCTACATGGTCGATGGTGACTACTCATGGATTTACCCACTCGATGCTGCTGGTGACGTTGGTGTCTACGCAGAGAACACCGAGTTCCGATGGGACGGCGGTACCTCGACTGCGACCACCGCTCTCCACGCTGTTGAGTCGGTCGGATCGGTTGAGAACCTCACCTGGTCCGCTGCAACGACACAAATCAACGCAGGTTCGAACGCATACGTTACCAGCATTGGTAACACGCTTGACGCCTCGAAGATCAGCATCGTTGCCTCCGCAACCATCGATGAAGCCAACCTCTTCAGCCTCGATGCAACGCACCTCACTGGTGCAGCATCCGCTGTCGGTATGACCTTGGTTTCCACAGACGGTACACGTGCTGCATACGTCTCACCATCCTTCCAGCCTGACATCATGGCTGTCGATGGTGACGACTCGGACTGGATTGGTAACACACCATTGAACCCATCCGACGATGCAATGCCTGGTATGGTCTCCGGTGACGGAACCAACGACTTCTACGTCACATACAGTGAAGGCGATGCACTCTACATTGGTATGACTGGTGAAGACCTCACCAACAACGACCTCTTGATTTACCTCGATGTCGTTGCTGGCGGTTCCAACACCGGTTACAACCTCAACGGTGCACACACACTACCAGTACAAGCCGACTACCTCTTCTGGGCAACCAGCGACTCCAACATGGACCTCTACTCCAATGGATTCCTTGGATGGGGCGCTAGCTCCTTGTCCGCTGACGCAGTCGATGCTGACTTGGGAACAACAACCGCTGGTTTCTTCGAAATCGCAATCCCATTCAGCCGCATTGGTGGAACGCCTGATGCAGTGAACATCGTCGCTGTCGTCCAAGACGGTTCAGCGAACATCCAGACTGTTCACCCAACTCAGACCGTTACAACTGGTGTCCAGACACTCAGTGAGTACATATCCGTTGAGACAACGCATGACGATCTTGAGACCGGAAGCATCAGCGATGAAGTTCTTGTCTACCGTACCTACAAGGGTACAACCACCGCAGGACCTGCAAAGGACTACGATGTGATGATCAAGACCAAGGCTGACTGTGCCTACGACTGGGCTACTGTTGACGCTGTTTCGATGGCAACCAACCAAGAGCTCACCGTTGACATCAAGCGTGCATGTCCTGAAATTCAGGCTACCCTCGCTGATGACGCAGTTGATGAGGACACTGGAGCATACACCTTCTCCTTGACCAACCTCGCTGATGACGTCCAAGACGATGAGGCAACTCTCACATGGACTGTCACAGAAGGAACAACCGTTGCTCACAGCAACGTCTTGGTCGATTGGGACAAGAACGGTCACACCGTTACCATCACGCCTCTTGCTGACCAGTTCGGTACAGTTGAGTTCGAGTTCATCGTTACGGACAGCCACGGCTTGACCGATACAAAGAACATGACCTTGACCGTCAACAACATCAACGACAAGCCAGTGATCTGTAACACAGAGCGTGCTGACTGTATGCCAGTCTTCTCCGAAGATGTATCCTACACGAACATCGTTCCTGAAGGATTCGGCAGTGTCTCCAAGTTCCTTGGTGACATCTCCAACGCAAGCAAGTCGTACATCCGTGACATGGACAACGAGCAGAGCCCTGTTCGTCAAGTCTACACTTGGGGTGCATCCGTACCTGCTGACTGTGTCGCATTCGGTGTCTCCGTAACTGCAAACGAGTTGACCATCACAGAGAACACTGCCAACGAACTTGGTGGTACCTGTACCGTCACACTCACACTCAGTGACGATGGCGCAGAGAACCAGGATGCTGACGCATTCACCGTTGACTTCTCTGTCAGCCCAGTGAATGACGCTCCAGTCGTCCTCGACTGGGATGTCTCGACTGGTGCAGTTGTTACTGCAGCAAACGGATCGACTCCAGTTGCTCCTTGGTCTATCAGCCTCATGGAAGATGACACCAACACGGACAACTTGACCTACGACCTGTCCGCTGTCAAGTACGACATCGACCACCAGCCTGGTGACCTAACCTGGACTGTTGAATCAACCGACCAATGTACGTACGAGAACTACTTCAGCACGGAAATTGTTGGAGACAACCTCGTCTTTACACTCGTTCCTGATGCAACAACCACTGCAAACGCTTGGGAAATCGACTACTTGAACAACAACGGTATCCACCAAATCGGACCAAGTGGATCTGACTTCTGTCAAATCCGCCTCGTCCTCAAGGACACCGCTACTGCACCAAGTTACGTGCCAAACTACGACCAATCTGTCATGCCAATTGCCAACTACCAACAAGGTGTTGCAACGCAAGAGATTGGTGTCCGTGTTGAGAACGTTCGAGAACTCGTCGCAGACTACTACTTCGATGACGTCGTCGGATTCGACTTCCAAGGCATCAACAACGTCCTCACTGGTACCTACGTACCTGTTGAAGTCAATGTCGGTGCTGGTGGAGACCAAGGTCCGTACACCTACGACCACATGCTGGCTGTAACCTTCCACACCAGTGGAGGACACGGTGAAGCTGAGAACGTCATGTACGTCACACCTCCAGAATGGGGCGAGACCATCACCATCAAGGAATACGTCTACATTGTCGACAACGGCAACGGTGACACACCTTACATTTGGGTAGAGATGGATGTCCTCACCTGTCTTGACGCAGAGTGTGACATGACGAAGTCTCCTGCACAGCGCTTCCAGACCGACGATCCAACATCCCACATCAACTATGGTGGCGGTGTTGTTGGTGACCAATGGTCCAAGCCTGGTGCATACGGTGACGATGGAATGAAGGAGTCGCAACGCCGACCACTTCTCCAAGACAGTGACTGGTGTAACAACGTCATGTTCTCCAACGCATCCGCTGTTGGAAGCGACGCTGGTATCCCAACCACCTGTAACCATGCGAACAAGCCATCTGAGGACTTCCTCAACAGTGGTGACAAGCTGCCATCCGTTGTACAACTCGGTGGCGGAATTGGATCTGTTCCATCGTTCGCACCAAGCATCGTCGTCGTAGCCCTTGCTGGTTTCTTCGTCACTGCTCTTGCAATGGCAAGCCGCCGTGAAGAAGAAGACGAAGAAGAGGAAGACTCCCGACGCATCGTCGAGGACGAAATGGCTGTCAGCCCAGTTATCGCTACCATCCTCATGGTCGCTATCACTGTCGTTCTTTCCGGTGTCATCTATGTCTGGGCTTCTTCTCTTGCAGAGACTGGTAAGTTGGGTGTTCCTCGAGTCACGTTCGACATCGAAAACAAGGAACTTGGAACTGCTGACGGATACTGGGCAATCACAGTTGATCAAACCGAAGCTGAATTGGCTACAGCGGCTGTTACTGTAACAGTCCTGTACACCAACTCAGATGGTGTTCGAACATCGTACGCAACATTGCTCTCAAACACAAGCAGCGTCTATGGATTCGATCCATCGAACAGCGATTCGTTTGTGACATTCGTTGACAAGGTCGAGAACCAAGGCAGTTTCAAGGAATCGACCTTCGGAATCGGAGACCAAATCTTCGTACGAACCCACGCCCCTGATGGTCAGTCGCTTACGGATGCTACCATCCGTATCACCTACCAACCAGGACCAGGTGAAGGATCCGTCATCAAGACGTACCAAGGCCTTGAGTTCAACAAGATCGTCTGAAGTTCAGGAACGACTGAGAACAGTTGATGGGCCGGTGGCCTTGCCGCCACCGGCCCAATCTTCTGGTGCCAAGCGAATGCTGTTAAGCAGGAGATGCTAGCGATGGCTATGTCTACTGTTTGCAAATGCGTTGTCTTTGATTGCGATGGTGTCCTCGTGGACTCGGTGAGTTCATGGAAGACGCTGCATGACGGCTTTGGAACGGACAACAGTAAGAATCTCTCACGATTCATTGCTGGTGAGCTCACCGATGTTGAGTTCATGCGTTCGGACATTGCTATGTGGAAAGCGATTCAAGATCCGATTCACAAAGATGAGCTGTTTCGAATGTACTCGGGTGTATCCCTGATGAAGGGTGCCAGAGAAACGGTGCAGGCTTTGCAGGATGCTGGCATTTATGTTGCTATAGTCAGTGCCGGCGTTGATTTGTTTGTGAGCAGCATTGCTGCTATGCTCAAAGTGGACGACTGGATTGCTAATGGTTTCGAATTCAATGAAGATGGATTCCTCACCGATGATGGCATTTGTCGTCTTCATGCGAGTGGAAAAGGCGATGTGATCAATCGCTTGATGCAGATGCACGGGTTCAAACCAGAAGAGGTTGTTTCGGTAGGAGATTCTGAAATGGATCTCTCGATGATGGTCCCAGGTAGTGGATTCATTGGTTTCAACCCTACCCGTGAATCATCGCTCAGCGCTTTCACAGAAGCTGGTGTTCCAATCGTAAGGGAAAAAGATCTCTCGAAGATTCTTGAACACATTGCATTGCCTTCAAGCGAAGGGAATTGATGTCGATTTGTGCGATTGCAAGTTCACAATTGTGAGCATACATGGTTTGGGCTGGAATCCGAGCATCTTCTGATAAGATGTTTGATCCTGCCACGTGGATGAACACACAAGTGTTGTTCCTCTGAAATCCAAACAAGCATGACCATGGACGTGTCCAGTAACAAAAATGTCTGGTACTTCACGAATGACCAGACCGTCCTCAAGTTCTGGAGATAACGGCGTCTTACCCCCCCATTGTGGGGCTAAATGGCGCCTTCTGAGCATCTGTCGCATCGCTTCAACTGGTTCAGAATAGGTGACTGTCCGTAAACCAGCCACAAAGTCATCGATTGATTTACCATGATAGGAGAGAAGACGTACATCATGCAAGGAGAAATCACAAGGGTTTCCAACAAAGGTCGTTTTGTTGTAATCTTGCTGAATGTCCTTCTCGAAGGTTGGTTGTGGTTCAGCAGGTCGAACTGCATCGTGGTTGCCTGGAAGCATGACGCACTCAACCCAGTCCGGTAGAAGTTCCAACAACCTTGCAAATTCACTGTATTGTCCAAACAAATCGGTGATTGCGAGTTCCTTGTCTTGGCCAGGATAAATTCCTACACCATCGACACAGTCTCCACTCAAAATGAGATACTTGATGGTCTTTGCAAGTGGATCGGTGTGGAACCATCGCACCATCTTGTGCCATTGGGCTTCAAGGAACGTCTTCGAACCTACGTGAATATCGGACAAGAATGCCACACTTACTCCAATGTGTGCGCTCTTCTTTTCGTGTCGATCTTTCATCGGGAAAAACAAATCATCAACATAGAATATGTCACCTGTTTGGGAAAACGAACCGCTGACTCCAAGCACATCGTCAGGCATCAATCCCGCTTCAACAACCTGCTCGTGCATCCGATCACGATCATCTCCTTGACGAATGGTAAGCAAACAATTCATTTCTCCCGTTTCATCTTCAAGTCCAAACATGAGATGGCCGTTCTTTGTGTGACGAGGTTCGTTGACCAATCCTATCGCCACAGCGAGATTCTCGTAACCCTGATAACGTCGATACTCAACATTGAGTCGTCCAATTTCCTGCGGTTTTCTTGGTAGCCTTGAATTTTTGACAATCATTTTCCGAATGCTATCCAAACGGTCGTTGAAACATGCTTGTATATGTCCCATTTTACCTTCGGTTGTGCTGTTCCCTGTGATGTCGTAATGGACCAAAATGTCATTGTCAACATCTGTTGCAATTCCTGAAAAATCTTTTTCCTTCCAATCTGGGAGATTGTTCCTGTACTGAATTTTAACTGGTTCTCGTTCCTTGATCGGTGCTATGGTTCGTCCAATCGAAACGGCTGAATTCTCAATTTCTTGAGGGCCTTTTGGTAATGCTTCCTGAATCATCTTGTCGAGAAGCTCAACGGATAGCATTCCTCGTTCAAATCCGACATTTGATGCTTGATTCAAAACTTTCATTGGATCATCGAGTGAGAGCAATTTCTCTTTGACACCCGTGGTAACAAGGATTCCACGTTTCATCAATTCCTGCGAAATTACCCCCCATTCCGCAGTCATGATTGCCAATGGGGGGCGACCCTCCAAAAGGCTTCATGTTCATTCGTTTGCTGAATCACTGGACCATTCAACATCCGTTCCAAGATTTGAATCAGAATCGACTACAGTATCTCCCGACCAGGACTGGGATTGCCACTCTGCAGATTGTGCAGCTGCCGCTGCTCTTTTGTTGCGTTCAATTTCTTCAAGTGCCTTAAGTCGTGCTTGCTCTTCGCGCTGCTTTATTTCGTCCTTGAGCGTTTGTTCTGCAAGTTCCATCGCTTGATCCCAGTGACGTATGGCCGTAAGAAGGGCGAAATGCACAAACCCTTCCTTGTTCTCTTGGCGATTTCCGCCAATTTGTGTTGCTTCTGCAATTGCCCATGTTCTCGATGCAATACCGACATAGACGAATCCCACTTTCTTCTTGGTGCCATCGTTGTTCGGTCCAGCAATTCCAGTGATCGAAATGGCAATGTCTGCATTTGCTCGAGCGAGTGCTCCCTGTGCCATTTGAATCGCAACCTCTGCAGAGACTGCTCCTCGCTTTTCGAGTGTTTTCGGATCCACATTCAATTCACGAATTTTGGCATCGTAGGAGTACGTCACCCATGATTGATTGAACCACTTGCTGGCACCGGCGATATCGGTAAGTGTACTGGCCAATAAGCCTCCAGTACAAGATTCGGCAATGGTGATTGTGTATCCATCTTTGAGACGGCGAACCAACCGGGCCGCAGCGGCTTGAGCCTCTTCGTCCATTGATTAACCCTGATTCCACATCGGTTTTGAGGTTATTGCATTGCCAAGCGTTTCAAATACGTCACCAGCGACGGAGGGTTGGGTCTGTGGTCTAGGGGTTTATGACGTCGCCCTTACAAGGCGAAGATCGAGGGTTCAATTCCCTCCGGACCCATTACCATAGGTGTTCCTCAAGTGACGTATCATCGTTCGCTACGACCTTTGTAATTCCACTTTTCGAGCGAATATCATCTGCATCTTGGTCGCTCGACACGAGGAGCAAATGGACGGCACGTCGCCACAATCCATCATCGGGAATTGAGTCCCGATGGTCAACGGCGACCAGTACGCCATCCAACTCAGCAAACATCAGTGCTCCGAGAGCATCTTGGAGCTCGTCCTGATGAAGTAAAATCCACCGGGCACCTTTCATCTCCTCTCGAACATGGTCGCCCAATTCTGAGAAGCGAACGATTTTCATGTTCACACCATCTTGTAGCGGAGCAAAGCTACGACACCGCCCAGTCCCATCAATTGCTCACCTGCATCGTGTTCCGTTGAACATTGGACCAATTTCCCGCCAATATCATCGAGACCACGTATCCAAGTGCTTAACACCACACCATCAATCTCTGTTTCCTCATCGCGAAGCAGATCGATGGCGACGAGCAAGGTTTCGATTGCCCCCTCTTCCATAGCACGAGCAAGGTCTTGTTGTCCATAGGCGACTGCTCCGTTCGAACTGATTCTTGCCCATACTTCTTCGAGGAGCTGCATTTCTTTGTTGATGGCATAATCCTGCAAGAACTCGTTGGCCAACCTCTCTCGAATAATTTCATTCGCCCCTGCTCGGCCTGCCATCGAGGTTGCAATCAATCGAAGCGTTCGTTCAGGTTCGATATCAAGAATGACCGACTTGAGTTTTTCTCGAGCGTGACCAGGGCCGCAGAGAATCATTGGTAATTCGGTTGAGGTTGCAGCAAGTATCTCTTTTGCGACTTGCTTTTGGAAGGATTGCGCAACACTTTCACTTGTTCGAACATCGCCTCTTTTCCCTCCACCACGCATGGTCCATGTGGCACCTTCACGGAGCCCTC
>JBMYNT010000018.1:0-30866 GCA_049598575.1 Candidatus Poseidoniaceae archaeon
CTCCAACAATGCATTGTCAACGAGCTCAGCAAGGCTTCTGAAGGCGATGCGACTTCCTTTGCTGTTGCAAAGAAAGAAGAAGTTGAGCGTATCGCTGCTTCCGCTCGATGAAACCGCACACGGCGACGAATTTCGTCGAAGTTTTGCGACTCACTTAAGAACCCCATTCAAGTGGGCGAAATGAACCAGACAGGTGGACACCATGGGACGAAAAGAAGACAACATCAAAAAGGCAACAGAAGTTATGCACGTTCTTCCACAGATTCGAAATCTGTGCATTGCTGCGCACATTGATCACGGCAAGACGACACTCTCTGACAACTTGATTGCTGGAGCAGGTATGATGTCCAGCGATTTGGCTGGTGCTGCACGTGTTCTCGACTTCGACGAGCAAGAATCTGCTCGTGGAATTACCATCAACGCTGCATCCGCTTCAATGGTTCACGCTGTCGAAGGAACGGACTATCTCATCAACCTCATCGACACACCAGGTCACGTCGACTTCGGTGGCGACGTTACCCGTGCCATGCGTGCGGTCGACGGCTGTTTCATTCTTGCTTGTGCTGTTGAAGGACCAATGCCTCAAACTGAGACTGTTGTCCGTCAAGCCTTGAAGGAGAAGGTGAAGCCTGTTCTCTTCATCAACAAGGTCGATCGACTGATCAACGAACTTCAGGTCACTCCAGAAGACATGATGAACCGATTCCAAGAGACCATTACCAAGGTCAACAAGCTGATCAAGCAATTCGCTCCTGAAGAATTCAAGAAAGAATGGCAGGTCAGTGTTATGGACGGAACTGTTGCCTTCGGAAGTGCTTACCACAACTGGGGTATCACCATCCCTTACATGAAGAAGTCCGGCGTTACCATGACCGACATTTTCCAATACTGCAACGACGAGAAGCAAAAGGAACTTGCCCAGGCTGCACCAGTTCACGAAGTCCTTCTTGACATGGCAGTTACCAAGTTGCCAAGCCCTGTGGAAGCACAACCATACCGTATCCCGAACATTTGGACCGGTGATCTCGACTCTTCAATTGGAAAGGCAATGATGGCCTGTGACCCGGATGCAGAACTTGCAATGATGATCACAAAGATTTGGATGGACCCACACGCTGGTGAAGTTGCTGTCGGCCGAATTTACTCCGGTGCAATCTCACAAGGTGAATCTGTCTTCGCTATCGGTGCTGCAAAGCCAGAACGTGTTCAGCAGGTCAGCATGATGGTCGGTGGAGATCGAATCACTGTACCAAAGGTCGTTGCTGGTAACATCGCTGCAATCACTGGTATTCGAAGCGCTGCCGCTGGTGTAACGCTCTCTCGTGACAAGGACTTCACTCCGTTCGAAGCCATCCGTCACTACTCTGACCCTGTTGTCACCGTCGCTGTCGAGCCAAAGAGCATGAAGGATCTTCCAAAGTTCATCGATGCATTGCGCTCACTCGCTAAGTCGGACGCATCTCTGCAAGTCACAACCAACCAGGAAACTGGTGAAGCATTGCTTGCTGGTATGGGAGAACTTCACCTTGAGATTACCGTCTACCGAATTGAGGAAGAACAGAACATCAAGGTTAGTGTCAGCCCACCGATCGTTGTCTACCGTGAAGGTGTTCAAGGAAGCAACCGTGGCAACGCTTTCGAAGGCAAGTCGCCAAACCGACACAACCGTTTCTTCTTCGAGATTGAAGCACTTCCTGGTGAAGTTGTTAACGCTCTGCGAAACGGTGACCTCGGTGACGGGCCTGTTCGAAGCAGTGATGCCAAGGAAACTGGAAACAAATTCGGCGAACTCGGCATGGACAAGGACTTGATGCGTAAGATCTACGCCATCAACGGCACCAACGTTCTCGTCAACGATACCAAGGGTATCCAAGGTCTCCACGAAACCCGTGAATTGATCATCGAAGCATTCAACGAAGTTTGTAAGAAAGGACCAATCGCTGATGAACCTGTTCAAGGTATGTTTGTTCGATTGACTGATGCAAAGTTGCACGAAGACGCAATTCACCGTGGACCTGCACAGACCATCCCTGCCGTTCGAAACGGAATTAAGGGTGCAATGATGCGAGCCAAGACTGTCCTCCTCGAGCCAATGCAGAAGGCGTTCGTCTCTGTTCCAAACGACTGGCTTGGTCAAGTTACACGTGAAGTCACCAATCGACGTGGAATCATCGAAGACATGCCAAGTGAAGGCGACGTGACCACCGTTGTCGGTGTTCTGCCAATCGCTGAAACATTCGGTTTCTCCAACGATATTCGTGCCGCCTCACAGGGACGAGCTGTTTGGAACACTGAGAACCTCGGATTCGAGATGCTACCACCACAACTCTTCGATAAGGTCGTTGGTGAAATCCGAACCCGTAAGGGATTGAAGCCAGAGCCAAACCCAGAATCTTACTATGCTGATTGAGCATGGATTCAGGGACCATTGCAGGCCTGTTTGCTACGATCGTTGGTGGCGTGCCAAAGCCGCGTGTTGACGCTCTTGATGTGACAACAAACGGGATTCGCCATGAGATTATTCGTGACAAGAAGCATCATGGTGGGACAGAAAAGGCCGTATGCCTCATGTCTGTTGAAACCATGAAACATTTGCAGTCGCTAGGACATCCAATTCATGGAGGTTCGACTGGAGAAAATATTCTCCTCAATGTCCCTCAAGCATCGCTCAGTGTTGGTGTTCAACTAACGTTCAATCGAGTTGAACTTGAAATCACGATGGCTGCACCGCCATGCAAGACAATTGCTGATTCCTTCAGTGGCGGTGATTTTAACCAATTATCGGACAAAAAATACCCTGGACAAACCCGCTGGTATGCCCGCGTTCTTCAAGAGGGAGTCATCAACGAAGGAGATCAAGTAAGCATCAACTCAAACGCTTGAGTTGAAGATCCGTTAATTCGCGAAGTGCAAGCATTGCAGGGCCATCTGGCAATCGATCAAGGCAAGCATGAGCGTGTTGATGGTATTCGTTCGCTCTTTCACGAGCATAATCGATTGAACCAAGTTCATCCAACGCTGCTATACCATCTTGAACCATTGATTCTGTAGCATCCTCACATTTACCGAGAACGGATAATAGGCGAGACTTCACTTCTGAATCAGGTTGTGAAAGAGCATGAATGACCATGAGTGTCTGTTTTCCTTGAGCGACATCAGATCCTGTTGGTTTTCCAAGCGTTGCTGAATCGGAGAGGACATCGATGAGATCGTCCATGAGTTGGAAACAAAGTCCAACCGAACGACCCCATTCAGCAAGACATTCAATCACTTCATCATCTGCTCCAGCAACACGTGCTCCTAACTCAGCACAGATTTGGAACATCACAGCGGTTTTTCCTTCAATCATCTCGATGTATTCATCTTCAGTGACTCGTTCACGCGTTTCAAATTCAATGTCCAATTGTTGCCCTTCTGATACACGTCGAACCATCCAAGCGATTCTATTGACGAGAGATGGGATGTCATGCAACTCAATGTTCGCAGACATTACCAACCGTTCGAATGCAATCGCAAGCATCGCATCACCTGCATTGATGGCTGTTGGCATATCGTACTCGATGTGTACAGCATTACGGCCTCGACGAATTTCATCATCGTCCATAATGTCATCATGGACCAGCGTAAAGTTGTGAATGGTTTCAATAGCAGCTCCAATATCGAGTAAACCAGAATGTGTGTCACCAACAGCACGACCAACGAGCCACGGTAACGTTGCTCGCATTCGTTTTCCTCCACCAAGAATCAGATGCATCATGGCTGCAGCGAGACGTTCGTGACGAGAAGCCGTCAGACTCTCAACGATTCGTTGTTCGATAAACGGCTTGACTTCGTTGATGCTCGTAAGGAGGTTTGCACCTTCTGCATTCGGAAGCATGTGTGTCACATCACCCATATCGTGAATCAGACCATCTTGGAGCGCTTCACATGCCGCTTTGTCGCCGATAGCATTCCACCAGTCCTCATTCATCAGGCGTGCAGCAATGCATCGGAACCATGGAGCAATGACATCATCACTGTCTTCATCTACAAGCATTGCATCCAACCCTTCTGCACTTACCCACTTGACAGCAGATACCTCATTCGGATTTGGGTCCAACTCAACGTCGGCTTGAATCATCAAAATGTGATCGATTTCACGCTCGATCCAATCAGCGTTCATTCGAGCAGAATAGCGCATCTTGGTGATGAAATGGAAGTCGTTAATGTCAATGGAATCGGGTGCAATACCCAATTCCTGATCGAGTTTCCGAATGGCAGCGACCTTGACGCCAAGCGCATCGTTTTCTTCCATCTCCTCTGCACTCGCAAGTGGGTGGGAACAACATGAATTTGCCCACACGCTCGGAAAGGTAATCTTGTCATGGGCTCGTTGTTGAAGAAGCAACTTTCCATCTGAATTGAACAACAAGACACTGAATGCTCGATGGAGTGAACCAGATTGGTAATGACTGTCAGCTTTGCTGATTGGACCAACGACAACATCGTTTTCATCGACTTGAAGAACAGCCTCTGCCATCATGCTTGCCTGTGTTGAATCTGAGGACTGAGCAGCCATCAATTCCGACACATTGGTGTCGATTTCCGCCTCAGGAACCTCCCCGTTCGCATAGTTCGACATAGTAGCCCCAGTGTGTCTTTGTAGAGACGCTACATAGACAGTTCGCTTTGTATCTCAGCAAATGATGAAGGACAATCAGGGTAAAATTGTCGTTCCTCTCCATGCTTCACCAGTAACAAGAGATAGGATTCGTGAAGGATGCTCCCCGTTGACGAGATGGACAGATACACCGGATTGTGCAACAAGATGACCGCGATTGATCTTCAGGCCAATACCACCAGTCACATCAATATCGGATTGATGAAGGCCTTCGTAATCAACCTCGGGCGACCATTCTTCAATCAAATCATCATGTTGAGCGACATGAGGGGGCACGCGTAGCAATCCGTCGACACCACCCATAGCGAAAATGAGCGATTCGATATCTGGAAGTTCCAAAGAAAGACGTGCAACGAGGTCATCACCGGATAAAATTCCAAAGCGATCATCTCCCTCAACGTCAACAACATCACCAAAGGATACGTGAACGAGGTTCGAGTTCTTGGCAGCGAATGCTCCAAGCGAACCATCAAAGTTAGGACCCAGGTTTTTTGCCCATGCATGAGGAGGATGCGATTGGACGTTCAGATCGAATTTCTCCAATTCCGAAACAACGATGGTATTGAGGGCAAGCATATCACTACGGACCTGTTCGACTGCTTCAGTTTGCGATTGACATGCGTTGTCTGCAACTTGAAGGCCTTGTATGAATCCTTCATTGAGACGCCAACGTTTTGCTTTCAAATGACCAAATGACCCAGCTCCGTGAACAACGATGACTTGGATACCACGTTGTGTAATTTCGTGAACGACAGAGCAAAGCTTGCGAATGATTTCGACATTCGCCACACATTCTTCATCCTTCTTGGTGATGAGTGCACCTCCAAATTTGATGACAATGCGCCTCACCATGATGTACCCAAGAAATTGACCTTCATGAGTATGCCTACAAAACACAGGATTCAATAGGCTGCGTGATTTGAACAACATATGACCGATGAGGGCCCAAGCCTGGATTCCTTCCTCCGACATCTCCAGACTGAAGTTGAGGCTGCAGCAGAGATTTCAGACAAGGCTGAGCGAAATGACCGATTGTTGCAGCTTGAATCATCGATTCAAGAGGCCATTATTTTTGCAAACCGATACAAAGAACTCCAGAAGCAAGGTGTGGATCCACTGCTCCTTATCGATCCAAAGGTGCAGCAAGAGCGACCTGCTCCTCCTGCAACAAAGGGACAGTCCATTCTCTTAGGTTCATCGACATGCGAGGCGTGTGGAAAACTACTCGAGAACGACTTGGACTTCTGCCCAGCGTGTGGAGCAACGAAGTAATCACTCTTCTTCTTCTTGTTCCCAACGAGCGACTGTATCGGCGATCATTGGATCATCATCACCAACGCGATACAAGTACTCTGGAGGTACTTCATCGGTGAGGAAGACTGTCTTTCCTGCTCGGTAGATGGTATGTCCATCAGCAATGGCACGGACGGTGTCGACCTCGATAACGGCAGGTCGGTCAATTCGAACGTGTCCTGCTTCCAAGGCGTTGACGATGGTCTTCGAGAGATGGATGTGGTTTCGAGTGCCAGAGGTAATTCCTAGTTGTACAATCGCATCGGCTTCAGTAGGCTCACATGGCCAGTAGAGTGCTTCTGGAATCTCGTCGGTGGGCAAGTCGAGTTCAATCTCAATGGAGTGACCGTAGGTTGCTCGAATCATCTCCCCCTCAACTTGGTATCGACCTTTCTCATCAGCATTTGCGATGGCCTCAAAGTGCCAACCACGCAACCAATGGTAATGACGTCGCTGACCGGAAATAGAATCAGCAAGTTCTCGAGTGCTGACCCATCCATTGATGTCCATTTCAACATTGAACTTTTCAGGGGCGTGTCGCAAAACGAGTGCGAGCATTCGACCTAGGCTTCCTGCTTCTCGGTCGCTCATGATGAATTTTCCTTCGTCGTTACAGACAGGACAGTTTGTTCCACTAAAGTGGCCGTGCTTTCTACATTGGCGCAGCATATCCGAGGCCTATCGACACCCATTCATGAACCCTGCGGGTGTTTTGACCGACTTAATCAAATGCTAGTTTCAATTCGCAACATCATGGTCGATGTTGCAATGGTCGGTGCTGGCCAAACGAAATTCGGCAACCACTCTCTCGGATTGAAAGGGATGTGGGCAGAAGCCATCGAGAAGGCGGTTCAAAGCGTCGATAACGGATTCGACTCCACCGATGTCGAAGAAGCGTTCATTGGAAGCATTGCTTTCGGGGGATCTCAACTAGGAAACACGGCCGCTTTGCTCACAGAACATTCCGGTATGGAAGGCGTCAGCGTGCGTCGTGTTGAGAACGCTTGCGCTTCGTCTGGTTTTGCTCTACGAGACGCTTGGATGGCGATCAAGAGTGGTCAAGCAGATGTTGTCGTTGCAGGTGGAATTGAGAAAATGAACGACCTGTCTGCGTCAAGGAAACGCTACTGGCTCGGTGTATCGGGGGACACAGAGTGGGAACGGCTCGCTGGTTTGACCTTCCCTGGAACGTACGCACTGACTGCTCGAAGATACTTTCACGAATTCGATTCAACACACGATGACCTCGTACATGTTTCCGTCAAGAACCATATGCACGGCTTCGAGAATGAAGCTGCACATCTTAGAAAACAAGTCTCGTTCGAAAAAGCACAATCCGGCTTTATGGTAGCAGACCCACTCACACTCTATGACTGCTGCCCAACCTCTGATGGTGCTTCTGCTGTCATCCTCGTAGCCGATCACTTGGCACACAAGTTCACCGATACACCAGTTTGGGTCAAAGGATCCGGTGCTGGTTCAGATCACCTTGCGCTCCACGATCGGCCAAGCATTACGCAATTACGAGCGACACAATCGGCTGCAGCAAAGGCCTACAAAACAGCAGGGATCATGGCATCCGATATTGATTTAGCAGAAGTTCACGATTGTTTCACCATCGCAGAAGTATTGGCGACCGAAGATCTTGGATTCGCAGGACGCGGCCTAGGTGGGGCATTCGCTCGAGAAGGACAAGGTCGACGAAACGAAGGAAGCGTCACCATCAACGCGAGTGGTGGACTCAAATCAAAAGGACACCCACTCGGAGCGACTGGGACTGGTCAAGCGGTTGAAATTTTCAAGCAATTGCGGCATCAAGTCGAGCCTGAACGACAAGTGCGAGATGCGGAAATCGGATTGACGCACAATGTTGGAGGATCTGGTGCAACTTGTGCTGTTCATGTCTTTGGGAGGCAGCGATAATGAAGATAGCAACCTTATCCGACGGCGGATGTCACTTCGCGTGCAGCCAATACGGAAGTGAATGGGCTGGTCCGGATGGGGACCGATTAACGATTTTACTTGGCCTCTTGAAGCAGTTACCAGCTGGATCGCTCAACCTTCATACGTTTGAGGACTTCTTGGAGTTCACACCAAGTGTGAGCGTTCAAGAGATCATCGAGGCGAGTACAGAATGGCACATAGATGATGAAGCAAGTTTTTACCTACATGCAACCATGAGCAATTACATTGTTGCAATAACAACCTCACAAGACGAACCCACCTGGCCACTCTTCGACGCTCAACCGTACGACAAGGACATGAAGGATCAACTCGATCAACAATGGAAGATAGAGGTCGAAGGTGTAAGCCAAGGTGCATACGTCTCCCAGGCACAGCACACGATTGCAACACCATCCCGGCTTGGTTTGAAAGCTCAAGTTGATCATGAACGACTTGTATGGCCACCTAGGCAGCTCAACGCAACGGGCAAGAGAATCGAATCTGCAAGCGAACAACTCTCTGAAACAGCTACGATTCTGACTTGGACTCGACTGAGCGCAGCCGGTGCACCCTCGGAATTCTCTGGACGAGCCCCGATTCTTGATGGAGTATCAACGGTTCTCGTTCAATTCCCAGAGGGTCCAAAAGGTGTCTTCATGTTGGCCGATGATGAGCACAACGAACCTGCCATCGATGCAAGCGTTTGCTTTGATGTTCGTCGCCTATATGGGCAGGATGGCATGATGCACTATGGTCTGAAAGCCATGCTCTTGTAATCCTAAATGCTTGGATAGAAGCCTTCATAGAAAGTCTGTCCCGTGGCTTAAGTATGGCTGGGTTTGGTGGCATTCGTAAAGGAAGAAATGAAGCGGCTGACAATCTTTCAATTCAAGAAGATGGAGATTGTGCACGCTGTGGAGGAGAAAGCCAACCATCGACCATGGAAGGTTATCTTGCATGCAGTCGATGCTCGTACGAGTGGGCAGATCCAAATCACGTTTCTCGCAAAGTCCGTGGGCCACCACCGAATCACCGCCGAGATTCAGAATTGATTAACGAATTCAAGGCAGAAATGGAGCGAGGCGACCTCAAATGCGTCCTTGGGGTCGACTCGAATCTCTCCGCTGAGCAAGAACAATCGCTCAAGCGATTGGAGGACAAGTGGATGAGTGGGATGCAGGGGCATTACAATGCTGCATCTGAAGATCGCAAGCCACTCATGATTAGTTTTGACGATGACGACAACTTGGTGTCAACAGAAGTTGCAGCATTGACCATCGTTTCCAATGGATTTGATGGTGGGGAAGAGATACGTCTCGAGTACCCAGGAAAAGGCACCGAATTTTATGCCTACAATGAACGAAGCCCGACTGGATGGAAGCGTGGCCGCAACAGTGAGGATACGGCGAGATCGATTACCAACGTCATCAATCGCTCTTCACGCCTGGTCTATGCAAATCTGGAGGGCAACCGCATTTCCTTTGAATTACGAGATGATGCTCTGAAAGCAGAATCGCTTGTTCTCTTCGTTGATGACCCTGGTGGCAAAGATATTGTGGCCGAGAAGGGAGGCGTTATCCTTGATTTCCGTGATGTCAATGTCTTGGACGATTATCGGAACATCATTGCCCTGGTCCTTGAAGATGGCATTATCTCTCCAAGTGAGGATCAGATGATGTGGGTTATGCGCCAACAGATCGGCGTGAGTGAGGAACAACACGTTGCTCTTGTTCAGGAAATCTTCGGCGGCAACGCGCTGAAGGAGTGTCCAAATTGCAATCAAATGGCTGAACTTTATCCAGAGTACTCAGCATGGTATTGTCATCCATGCGAAAGTTGGCTATGAACCCTGTTCTATAGATTTTTTAACGGCTTGGATTTCAAACGATTTTTGCGAACGTGAGCGAGGGATGCTTCATAAGGTGGACGGTGTTCCGTTAGAATGGCGAACGCTATGGCAGAAGATGTATTGTATATTGGAATTGATTTGGGAACTTTCCGTTCGGTTATGGTCTCCTCTGGAAACCACGAAGAAGAAGAACTCACTGTGATTGGAACTCCGAAAGATCCAATCGCACGAAATTTCCTCAAGCGAGATGTTCTCTTTGGAGAAGATGCTCTAAAGAACAGACTTGCATTGAACCTCTTCCGCCCTCTCGAACTTGGTGTCATCAAGGATACGGTCGAAGATCGACAATTCATCGCTCACTTCATCACCCACCTTATCGGTCTAGCAGACCCTGAGGAGCACGACCGTGTCGTCGCTGTTATTGGTGCACCTGCTGAAGCCAGCCACGTTGACAAGACAGCCATCTTTGATGCTGCAGCAGGTAGCGTCAACGCTGCTATGATTATCTCCGAGCCATTCGCTGTCGCTTACGCTCTTGATATGATTGAGCACACACTCGTCATCGACATCGGCGCAGGAACAACGGACCTTTGCCGTGTCTACGGGACCATCCCTGGTCCTGGCGACCAAATGCACACCGGATACGCTGGAGACTACGTTGATGCTCAAATCATCAAGGAAGTCCAATCCAAGTACAACGGAGCTCAAATCACGAAGGACATGGCTCGACGCTGGAAGGAACAGTACTCCTTCGTATCAACCTCAACACCTGACGAGCCAATCATGGTCGATTTCTCCATTGAAGGAAAGGCCATGAGTCTCGACATCACAGACTGCATGCAACGAGCGTGTGAGTCCATTGTTGACCCAATCGTTGAGAACGTTAAGCAACTCATCGCTGATTCAAACCCTGAGTACCACGACCAATTCCGTCGAAACATGGTTCTCGCTGGTGGCGGATCGGGCATTCGTGGCCTTGGTGCACTCATCGAACGCCGACTCTCCGACATGGGCGATGTCAACGTTCACGTTGTTGACGACCCAGTTCGACTCGGTGCAATGGGTGGTCTCCGCTTGGCTATGGAAGTTCCAGAAGACATGTGGAAGAACCTCACCCTCGCATCTCGCTGAGTTGTTTCCATGAACAAAGGGCTCGCCATCGCTGGTGGCACTCTGATGCTATTGTCTATTCTTGTTTTCTTCATTTCCCTCGTTGCAGTCATGGGCCACGGACCTGATAGCGATAACATACTTCACGATACAGAAACGAATGGTATGACTTTCACATATGACGGCGAGGCATCATTGCTCGAAGTGTACGCAAAGGGCGATGTTGATTGCTATACTTTTACCGTTTCAATTAGCGACGAAATGTTCGATTATTTCTGGCCAAATTGTGATGGCTCGACCATGGCTGATGGATACACATACCTCGGAGATTTGGAAGTGAGTACTGTGGGTGATTACACCATCGATGCAGAAGGCGATATCGTAATCATTGATGCAGATGGGTTGATTCTTCCAGGTCTGTCGTTCTGTGGAGGTGGTGTTTGTTGTCTTATGGGATTGATTCTATTGATCATTGGACTCTCAGTAGGGTCAAAGGCGCCACAAGTGATCGTATACCAACAACCTGATGGAACGATGTATCAACCAAATCAAACAACAGTTCAGCAATACGTCCCACCATCTGGTGTGCAGCCAATTCAGCAACAATTCGCTACGCAGCCACAAGTCCAGCAACCACAGATCCAGCAGCCGCAAAACATTCCTCCTGCTTTTGAGAAAAGCCCCAATGACGTCCCGATTTATCAAACCGATTTTGATGGATTTTCATTCGAACACAAAAACGAAGATTGAGACATCATGATTTCAAGGGAAACCAACGTTGTGATCTTGACTGGTGCCGGTATCAGCGCCGAGTCCGGCATTCGAACCTTTCGTGATTCGAATGGATTATGGGAAAATCATCGGATTGAGGAAGTTGCGACACCGGAAGGATGGCAAGCCAATCCCCAACTTGTTTGGAACTTTTACCAACAACGTCGAAGACAATTGTTTGAAGTTGAACCAAACCAAGGCCATGCGGCATTGGTTGAACTCGAGAACCAACTGGAAAATTTCCTTTTAGTGACCCAAAACGTCGATGATTTGCATGAGCGTGCAGGCTCAAAAAATCTGATTCACATGCATGGAGAACTTGCCAAACTGCGATGTGAGATGTGCCATCATGTGGAGGAAATGATGGACGATGAACATCTTCAGGATTCGTTCCTTGCATGCTCACAATGCGAAGGAAGACTACGCCCACACATTGTATGGTTCAATGAAATGCCCATGCAGATGGCTGAAATTGAGAAAGCACTGTCAGAGTGCGATGTCTTCATTGCCATTGGTACGAGTGGTCATGTCTACCCTGCTGCAAATTTCCTTCACATGGCACGCCGTCACGGTGCGCACACGATGGGTATCAATCTTGATCCGCCAGAGAATGTGTACTTTTTTGATGAATTCATCCAAGGGAAAGCTGGAGACATTCTTCCATTGCTCGTCGAAAAATGGATGCAATCTTGACCAATGTTTTTGCAACGTATCTACAAGTGGTAACCATGCGAGTGAACACCTTGTTGATTTTTATCTCGATTGGCTTGATGGTTGGGATTTCGGGTTCCTCGATGGTTCAAGCTCAAAGTCAAGTCGAAGAAGATGAAATGATCCGAATTCTCATGACGCCTCCAGAAGCAGAAGTCACTGGAATGTATGTTGATGAGCATGGTCGTTTCTTTGTCAATGCAATGCATCCGGATCCGAACAATTACGATGCAACCATCGGCGTCATCAATGGAGTTGATTGGAACAATTTGCCTGATGTTGTCCCTGAACTTTCTGCATCAAGTCAAGCAAGTGATGTGTGGCACGGGATTCGAAGTGGTTACGGTGAATATCAGGTTCTTCTGCAAGCAGGCGATACATTGAGTGACGGCCGTCTCGCTGGAGGAATCTATTCCATCGCCAATGGAGAGAAAATCCTTGATAGTCAAAAGCCAGATTTCAATGCCTTCATTCCAACCAATGAGGAAGGCACCAGCGGTTTTCTTTACACTGCATGGGAGGATAGACCAGCGGGCATCAGTCAAATTGAGATTCAATGGGATTCCACATCCAATCATTGGGATGTGATCAGCAGTCAAATGTTGAATCTATCAAACATCAACGGAGGCTGGGTTCTTTGCTTTGGTACTGTGAGTCCATGGGGATCACCACTGTTCTCTGAAGAACTGTACTTTGATGATACTGAGGATTGGAACAATGTGAACTATCGCTATCATCAGGGTCAGGAATTACTTGCATCCTACCTAGGCACGTATCCGAATCCATACGATTATGGGTTCATCGTTGAAATGGAGGAGTCACAGACCAACAATCCTGGCTTGATTCGTCATTATACGATGGGACGCTATTCACATGAAAACGCACAGGTGATGCCGGACAACAAGACGGTGTATCTCAGCGACGATGGTTACGATACTGTGTTGTACAAATTCGTTGCTGATGCACCAGGCGATCTAAGCAAAGGAACACTGTATGCTGCAAAACTCATCCAAGATTCAACAACGGATTCGTCAACAACGGGATTTGATATTGAATGGATTGAATTAGCCTCATCTTCGAATTCAGAGATATTGAATTGGATCGGTGATTATGATGGAATTACAACAGACGATTACATTCAAGGCGAGAATTCCTACATCACAGACCAAGAAATCAACGATTGGGCTGAAGGACGATTAAATCAAGATCTCAACAACGATGGGATCATCGGTTATTCATTGGATGATCGTGTTGCTTTCCTCGAAACTCGCAAGGCAGCTGCTGCGATTGGTGCTACAAATGAGTGGAATAAAATGGAAGGGGTTGTGTTCAATCCAAACGCTCCAGAGTACGTTTACATGGCTATGTCCAACATCGATCGCGCCATGACCGATGGGCAAGGAGACATCGACGTTTCAGACAACTTCTGTGGTATCGTATACCGAATGCCCGTTCTCGAGGACTGGGATCTCAATCGAATCGATCCTGTCATCATTGGTGGACCGTATATCTCTTCAGCACAATACGAGTGCAACAACAACAATCTTGCAGGACCAGACAACATCCTCGTACTCAACGATGGGAGTATCTTGGTCGGCGAAGATACACGAAAGCACGAATACAACACTGTTTGGCTTTGGAGGGAATACATCGCACCAGTCATCGAAGTTGATGAACAAATTCAATTGAAGTCGATGAGCATAATCAATCAACCACAAGATTTGTCGAGTTCTTGGACCTATAATCTCCAATCTGAAGTCAGCGATCTTGCCACCGATACAAGCTACACTGCACTCATTGTAGCAAAGAATGCGAGCACTGAGGAGTGGAGTGGTATGTGGTGGTGGAATAACATTCAATCAGATTCTGTCCAATATCAACAATCCATCGCGTTGGAGAGGGGTTGCTACATTATCGAAGGAAGCCTCTACGAAAAGAATGACTTGAACAACAATGCAGCTGATGCTATTGTACTCGATCAATTCCAACAAGAGTTGATTGTGGGTTCAGGAACATGTAATGATGGAATCTATACTGAAGTCGTCGAAAACAGTGATGAAAACTCGACTGTTTCTGATGAAGACGAAGAGAAATCCGTTCCTGGATTTGGGGTTGTTCTTTGCTTTACTTCGGTCCTTCTTGCAATCCTTCGAAAAGAGGCCACAGACAGTAAGGTATGATGTGTTTACGTGGGTACCCCTGTGTACAGTCTTCATCCAATGAAGGAAGAATCAACTTCAATAGTTATCACCTGCACACAATGATGTGGGAACCGCTTCATTGGATGAATTGAACTGGCTCAACCGCTTTGTCACAGAGACGCCAGGTGACGATGAAGTTGGTGGCAGACCGAGACAGGTGCCCCACGCCTGCTGGTCACGGGTGCATCCGACAACTGTTCCTGAACCAAGTCTACGTCTCTGGTCCGATGAAATGGCTCAGGAATTGAATCTTGAGATGGGTGATGGCGATATATTGGGCGGCAACCGCATCACAGTAGGAATGGATCCCTATGCTCAACGATATGGAGGGCATCAATTTGGAAACTGGGCCAATCAACTCGGAGATGGTCGTGCCATCACACTCGGTGAAGTTGATACGAAGAATGGAATTCTCGAATTGCAACTCAAAGGACCGGGTATTACACCATACTCAAGATTCGCTGATGGAAAGGCAGTCTTACGTTCATCGATTCGTGAATTCTTGTGCAGTGAAGCCATGTATCATTTGGGCATCCCTACAACACGAGCATTGTCACTGGTCACGACTGGGGAGGACGTCGTTCGAGACGTACTCTACAATGGCAATCCTGCACCGGAGCCAGGAGCAATCGTGTGCCGTGTTGCTCCAAGTTTCCTTCGTTTTGGATCCTTCCAAATTCATTCGATGAACGGAGACAAGGAGACACTAGGAACCCTCGTTGAGTACACAATCAAGCACCACTTTCCCGATCATAGTTCTGAAAGCGACGATAACTTGATTCAGTGGCTCACGAAAGTCGGTCAAGAGACTGCTCGCATGATTTCTGAATGGATGCGTGTTGGTTTTGTTCATGGTGTCATGAATACAGACAATATGTCCATCCATGGGTTAACCATCGATTATGGGCCATATGGGTGGATTGAGGATTTCAACCCAGATTGGACACCCAACACGACCGATGCACGAACAGGACGATACAGATTTGGCCACCAGGCGCAAATTGGAGCATGGAACTTTGCTCGCTTGTTGGAATCCATTTCACCGCTCATGGAAGAGCCTGAGAGGCTCTATCAGAGTCTAGAAGCGTTTTATACTGAATACGAGCAGTGCACCAATGCAATGTGGTCAAACAAACTCGGCTTGAAGGAATTCAAAGATGGCGATGGGAAATTGATACAGGAGTTGACAACCAATTTGCAATTGGTCGAAACGGATATGACCATCTTTTTCCGATTGCTTTCTTCGTTGAACGAGCCGAACATCGAACACATTCGATATGCATTTTACGATGAATCGACCATACCCATAACGGAATGGAACAATTGGCTTGACAAATGGTGGGAGCGGGTGGATGGTCAGCCAGATCGTGCGACTATGCGTTCATCAAATCCAAAATATGTACTTCGCAATTGGATGGCACAACTCGCCATTGATGCTGCAGAAAGGGAGGATTATTCCGTTGCCCAAGAACTGTACGAACTGCTCAAGAAGCCATACGCAGAACAACCTGAGCACGAGGAAGAATGGTTCCAAAAGCGGCCTGAGTGGGCTCGTCATCGAGTTGGATGTTCGATGCTTTCATGTTCGAGTTGATGGTTACTCTTCTTCCCAACCATGACGTTGTGCGAGCTCTTTGCTCACGAGTGGATTGTTGCAATGTGGGCAAGAATCGGATGGAGAGAGAAGGTCAGGACGAATGGCTAGAACTGCCATGCAACTTGGACATGCAGCCAACATCTCGCCTTCTTCCAAATCTGCTTCTGGCGTTGGAACAAATGTTGTGTATCCTTGTCTATAGAGCGGAGAGAAATGATAACGAACACGTTGAAACGAACTAAAGGAGGCATATCCCATGATCAACATGAACAAAATTCCGCCAGCTGCTCCGCCCAATGTCGCATACAAATTTGCTAGGAACAACAGGAAGAAAATGACGGCTGCGATAGCGATAATCATTGCTGCTGGCCAATACGCCCAACGACGACGTGAGCGATAGGAGAACCATGTCGAGGTCGTTATGAACAGTGGAATCGCCCACATCAACATAGCACCTCGACCGATGTATTGTTGAGATAGGCTCGCAAAATCCCATGCAATAAGAACGATGATGAGACTGTCAATGGCAAGAATAAGCGCTGTGCTCCGATGCGTCTGGTCAAAAATAGCAGATAGAGTGGCAGAAGCACGCTGCCCACCCGAACCAGCCAAGACGATATCATCGCCTCTGTTGCCTGCCATGGTAGAACCAGTATCTGCCCTCACATGAAGGCTTGTGAACAGCGAAGAAGTCTTGATGGGCAATACGCTCGCAAGGACATGAGCGTCCGTGACACCGACGTTGAGAAGCGTGGCGCCAGTCTTGCTGGCAAGCGCATACTGGTCGGTGTCACAGGTGGTATTGCTGCGGTGGATACAGTTCGTCTTCTTCGAGAAATGCGACGACATGGAGCCGAGATGCTTGTGATTATGACCGAAAGTGCACAACGTGTGATCACACCACTTGCAGTTGAATGGGCAAGTCAATGCGAAGTCATTACCGATTGGGATGGCGATATGAAACAGCTTGAGGATGTTGATGCCATTCTCGTTGCTCCAGCAACGCGAAACACGATTGCAGCACATCTTCACGGGATGCAACAAGGACCGCTCCTCATGGCGTTGAGCGCTGCAAGGTCGAGAAATACCCATGTCCTCATGGTACCAAGTATGCATGTAGACCTTGCAGTCGATCCAGTGACCGATGACATCGTTGAACGGTTGAGAGATGAAGGCATTGATGTGATGTGGGGTGACCTCGAAGAAGGCAAGAGAAAAACGCCGAATCACGAACACATTGTTGCTCGATTTGCACACGGTATCAATGCGCACTCAAAGAATCGGAAAAGCGTCGTCGTCACCCTTGGTGGTACATATTCACCGATTGATGATGTCCGTGGCGTTCAAAATACGAGTTCTGGTTCAACGGGATATGCCATCGCTGACGAACTCTATCGTTATGGGCACGATGTGACATGCGTTGTTGGTCGAACAAGCGTTGAGCAGCCATCGTGGTTACCACTGTGCATCAAAGCGGAACAACCTGATGAAATGCTCGCTGAACTCAAAGCACTTTCAAACGATGAAATCCATGCATGGGTTCACACCGCTGCCGTTCTCGACTACGTTGTTGAAGCACCTGCAGAGGGTAAGTTGGCAAGCCAACAAGGCCCGTTGCAAGTCCAGCTTGTCGAAGGTGCAAAACACATTCAGGAACTCAAGGAGAACGTTCGTGGCTCGACTCGAATTGGTTTCAAGTTGGAAACTGGAATCAAACAACGGGATCTTATTCATCGTGCAACAGCCCAAATTGAGCATTCTGAAATGACAGCCGTGGTTGCCAATCGTTTGGAAGATTTGGGAGATTCATCGAAACCTCGAGGCTATCTTGTCGACAAACAAGGAAGTCATTTCGTCCTCGAAACACAGTACGATCTTTGCGATGCACTAAGAACAATCATTGAACGAGGCGATTGAAGTGCGACGATTTGCAATCGTTGGCCATCGAGCTATGAGCAAGGGCAAGTTACCATTGAACGATCTTGCAGGTGGTGCTGGCCGGATGGATGTCCTCATTCGAGCGGTTATGTCTTCGCTGCTCACCTCGCATGGACTTCGAGACAATGTCGAAGTCGTCTTGCATTTACAAGGCGGACCAGGTCCGCACCGAAGATTGAAGTTTGTAGGTTCAGAACTACGAGGATTTCATGCAGAAGAGCGTAGCGTTGCAGGGCTGATTGCAAAAGTCATCCGAGAGCCTTTACCGGCGATTGGGCACTGGATTGAACGAACGCCAGGACTTTACGACGGAGGAGGCTCGTTGTCTCATACATTGACCGAATGGAAGGATTGTGTTACAGTTCGACTCGATGCTGATGCAGAGCGATTGTGGAACGAGAATAGTACCATTCCAATCCAATCAATTCCAACTGAGGACTCCATTGCATTCCTTCTCTCTGATGATCAACCGTTGGATACAGATCAAGGGATTCCCCGTTCCCTCGGCTCCACGTGGTTGCAGGGGCATCATGCTATTGCAATCTGTCATTTCTTGTTGGACGAAGGTGTTGAACTCAACCTTTGAACCACATTGGATGTCCTGTCTCATCCGAACGGAGTGCGTGTGCAAGCAAGGCATCATCAAGAGCCAGCGGATGTGTTTGTGGCCACGTTGGAAGTGAGGAAATGCTTGCAATTCCAGACGCAACAGAATCGCAATCCCCGTTTTCAACAGATTCAGTATCAATGTAAGCAGCACCTATTGTGAACGTTGATTCAACAGAACCTGCTTTCCCTTCAGAGAATTGTACAGCGTTTCTGTACCAACGCATACCCAATCGAGTGGTTTGGTACGATCCGTTCCATTCAGGTGGAACGTTCAAGTTCAGCATCAACTCTCCGTTCTTGAAAGCGCTCATCAATTGTTGATCCGCTTGTGTGGATGAGCGCTCAGGTGCCGTATTTGGCCAAGAAGAAACATGCTCGGCATGTAGGTCGATGTGAGGTCGGCAGAGGTTTTCTGGTGTTTTGGGTACTAAACGAAGGACCCGTTGAACAAGTTCGACAGTTGCATCAATTCCAACCTCCATGCCTTCAGGATCGAACGATGTATACGAGCTTGCAATGGCAGGAATACCATACAAGCCTGCCTCTCGAGCAGCCCCCATGGTGCCACTATGATAGGAGTCTTGTGATAGGTTTGGACCAAGATTAACACCTGAGAGAACCAAAGATGGTTGAATGTCAGGTAGGACATGATTGAGGCCTCCATCAAGCGCGACAATCATTGTGTCGCATGGCGTACCGTCAAGAGCATACAAATGCACACCAACCGATTCATCAAGATTCCATTGTTGAATCAACTCGTTCCGGTTGTGAAGATCGATGGGTTTACCGAGATTCAATTGCATACTGCATGCAGATTTGTTCCCAGATGGAGCGAATGCTACAAGTGGAATACCTGCTTCGTTCATGGCCTTGACAAGCAACTCAAAGCCAGGAGCATCGATTCCATCATCGTTGGTCATCAAAACCCATTTCTTATCCATCATTCAGCCTCCATTACACGGTCCTTGTTATCAAGTGATGTTTGATTGGTGAGATGTTCTCCGTAGATGATCGAAACAATGCCAAGCATCAAAATTGGACCACCAATCCAAGTCCATAGGCCAGGAATTCCAGTTGAAAAGAACATCCAGCCAATGAGGGAACCAAGCACTGGCTCAAGCGTTACACTGATCGAGATCAACAAAGGTGAGACATATTTGAGGCAATAATTGAGCCCAGTATGACCTAGAATTCCTGCAATGAATGCCAGCAAAACAAACCAAAACAACGTTTCGTGTCCAAAGTATCCGAAGGCTCCGAATTCAGAAAAACCGTCCTCGAGCAACCAAGAAGCAGGTAGCAAAAGGAGTCCACCAATGAGCGTTACAGGGAACGCATAGAGGAACAGAGGCATCCATTCTCGAAGTATCCGTCCACAGACGATGTAACCAACCACAAAGACCGCACCGAAGAACGCCAATTGGTCCCCAAAAAAGGTAACTGAACGGTCACCTTGGACATCACCTGCATCGAGCATTGAGATTGCAGCACCCGTAAAAGCAGCGATTCCACCGATCATTTCCAATCGATTTGGTTTCCGGACGAAGAGAAACATACCAATCAGAATGACCAATGGATGAGCGGTCACGAACAACAATGAGTGGGTCAGAGAAGTATAGTCGAGCGAAGTGACCCAGAAACCGAAATGGAGAGCTAAGAAAACACCACTAGCAAGGATGATTTTCCCTGTTGATGCACTCCATAGTTTCGATTTCCCCTCATCATCGATTTGATAGAGTTGCCAAACAGCCAGCGGTGCGAGAATCAATGCAGTCAGTTGCAAGCGCCAAGAGGCACGCAACAAGGGGTCAATCTCATCCACATGGGTGAAGATGGCTCCAGCACTGGAAACGCCACATATCGCCACTCCGAGAACCAGCCAGACATGTGCTGGGACGGAGCCACCACGCATGGCGGTCACGACTCGTTGACCAGTTCAGCATCCATGACTGGAGGAGCGCCAATGACACCTGCTCGCTTGAACAGAGCATAGATGATGTAACCAATACCGACATTGAGTCCAACGAATCCAGCCATACGGCCAATGTACCAACCTGTGGCATTCGGATCGGGAACAAGCGTGTCAATGAACGAGAGAATACTCGACTCCGTTCCGAAGAAGGCTTCACCAGTCAAGAGACCTGCAGCGACCATGAAGGTGCTGAGGAGAATGAGAGCACGCTTCTTTTCTGCGGCTGTCGCTCCTTCTTCTGCTTTGATTGCCTCGATCTTCGGTTTGAGCTTCTTTTCTTCCCACTTGTCTCGGCTGTAACCACCAATGAGCATTGGAAGCGTGTGAGGAACATCAAGATACATCCCGAGGCCAAAGGATGTGCCCATACCAGTAACCCACTCAACGAACATTCCCAAGAGGAAACCAAGTGCGAGGAGCATCAAGTCACCCTGTCCTTCAGCGAAGATAACTGAGAAGGTTGCGAAGGCGTTGGCCTGTGGAGCAATCAAGTCAATTCGACCCTCTGCGAGTTGAATCGAGAGGAAGATAGCAACTGCCGCACCGATGATGGCACCAGGAACAACACCCATGATGTTCCCTTTCGAAATGTGGTATGGTCGGTTACCGATGTAGAGACTGTTCTTGTAATCACCAATGACTGTTCCTGACATCGAAATTGCTGAACCAAAGACCGTTGTTCCGACAAGTCCGAGGAGAACGGCATCTTGTTTGTTCAAACCGAGTGCTTGGTCAAAGTTGAGGAAGATATCCAACAGCATGAGGAGAACGATGAATGAGGTTCCTGAAACCGGCTCAATACCTGTTTCACCCATGACACGTACTGCGATGGCACCGAGAAGGAAGGTCGTCATGATGAGAACCGTTGCAAAGATAATCGCAGCAGCAATTGGGAAACCTCCGACCCAGAAAATCAGAATCATGGACAGGAAGGTCAGTCCCATGAAAATTGGAATGTGCATGAGCGGCCATTCATACCAACCTTTGCCTTCCATATATTCTTGGGATCCTTCGCCCTTGAACGCTGCACCAATGTCCTTGAAGATGTTCGCAAATGTTCGCCACATCTTGGCCAAACCGAACATTCCACCGCCAACGATGGAACCAATGGCAATGGTTCGAACGGTCTTGGAGAAGGCAATCATCTGCAATGCTTGACCACCTTCACTTGCGTAGGCTTGGATAGGGACGTTGGCTTGCATCGTAGCGTCATAGACAGGGAAGTTTGCGAATACAGCAAGTGGAACGAGGAAGAACCATCCAACGAGCGTACCAAGATTAACCAGGAACGCTACACGAGTCTTCATGAACCAACCGATAGCGAACATCGAGGGTGTCAAGGCGACACCGACGTACGTGTAAGCAAACGGATTCCAAGCCGTTTCTTCGGACCACTGCGTGTACTTCTTTGAGGAACCATCTTCGTAGATACCAGAAGGTTGGTGGATTTTTCCTGCACTGTAAAACGAGGCAAGGCCAACTTCACCAACATGCAATGTCTCTGCGAGATAATCCATGACTGAGAGTTTCTTATCAGACAGCCATATCAGTGGATATTCAATTAGGAACATCCCGATCATTGTAATTCCAGTCCACACACCAATGGTCTTCAGCGACTCACGTGCGTGCTCGACAGCACCTGTATTGACGTCTGAAGCAATGTCCAACATCTTCAGTGTCGCTTCGAAACCGGGGAGAGGGAGTGGATCTTCAACGAGCCAAACCCTTCTGAAGATGATGAAATACATCACACCGAGGAATCCAGCGAACATGGAGGCTACAATCGCGATAAACGCAAGCCTGAACGCTTCACCATCTTCCAATGTGATAAGAGGGCCATCAGCCAGTGAATACTGTGCTTTCGATGCTAGCAAGAAGATAGCAGGGAACGTAAAGATGAATCCCGTCGATGCGTGTGTTGCACCAGTTGTTGCAGAGGTAGCGATGTTGACCTCAGAAGGAGACCACTTCAGTGCCATTCCCAACAGGTAGGCAATGTACCACGCAGCAGAGATAGCGAGACCAAGTTTTAGGCCAATGTAGGCAGTAACACCCGAAAAGATGGCACCGATGGCGATACCAATCATCACTTTGGATGGTGACCAGTGAGAAACCTCGAAGGATTCTTCGAGATTCTTTTCCTCAAGATATTGCTCAAGGACACCCGTGTTGAGATTGTTGTACATCTCATCATCGAGCCATGTCAGCGAGCCATCCTCGATGGCTTTGAGACCTTTCGCAGTAACCGGTTGACGGTATGCTGAACGTTGAACCGTTGAGCCCGAAGAAGATTGCTCGTCCATAGTGTCCACTCCCAACGTTGTGTTGGTGACGCGGGCACTTGAATACAGTTGCCCCTTAATTCACTGCTTTTTCGCCATCCTGGGCATCAAAATGACGGAGCATGCTCAACGGACGAGCTGGAATGCCGACCCAAATTTCACCATCAGGAATGACCTTCCGCTTCGGAAGGACTGCACGGCTACCAAGGACGCAATTTTCACCAATTCGAGAGCCAGGTCCAACCATGGTCGCTCCACCGACGGTGGAATTCTTTCCAACGATCACTTTCTCCAAGACGAGATTGCCTTTCTCGACAAGATGTCCGTTGATGGTTGCACCGCCTCCAACAACCACATTGTCTCCAAGTTCGACCAGAGACGGGTCGTTGATTGTTGATGTATTGATGTTGACATTCTTCCCGATCTTGCAACCTGCGAGACGATAGTAGGCATTCGCAAAAAAGGACGGGACAATGTGATTGAGAAACGGTTGTGTCGATCTGTGGAGTTGGCCACAGATGGCCCAGCGAATCGTTGTCATCGATGCGAGTGGAGCCACAATACGATCGTCAAAGCGCAATCGTGTCAAGAACTGCAAAATTCCTGACAAGAGCAGAAGGAACATTCCCCAAGTCAGGAACGCAATCGATGCGGAGAAACCGATCAGAAGTAAATCTGGCCAACTCTTGTCTCCGGGGCCGTACGCTGTCAGCCAGTCAAACACATAGATGGCAGGAGCAATCGGTAGACCCCAAACAACACCCATGAGCAGAATCATGATGATGGACAAGACCGCCTGAATCTGAGTGAAGCCACGCATGGCCTTCACCTATCAAGCATCGGCCATGGCAGCTTCTGCTCGTGCTCGAGCGTCTTCTTCTTCTGCGACACGTATACCTTCTTCGAGGTCGACACGACTTGTGAGGTAGGTACCAGCGAGAATGACAATGGTAATCGTTAGAATCGCAACACGACTGTCAAAGACTGAACTGGCAATACCGTACAGGAACGTTCCGATCATCGCCGCAGACTTTCCGAGGAAACCAAAGAATCCGAAGAATTCAGATGTTCGAGTTTCAGGAACAAGTTGAGAAAACATCGAACGTGCTTGTGCACCAGCGCTTCCCATCGCCACACCGACAAACATTCCGAGGATAATCCATTGCAATGAAACACTGATGTTCAACGGACCCCATACATTGTCACGCATGAAGGTCGCCCATCCGTCTGCAGGACCACCCTGGTCAACGACTGTTGGATGTCGGTCACCAAGTTCGGCTTCACCTTCCATCGGTCCTCCAACAAAGATGATCGAGAATCTGTGATCGCTGGTGTTTTCGAAGGCAGCAACCATCATTGTTGCATTCTCTGCATCGATTTGCTTGACTTCATCCTCCTCTGCGACTTGCTGATCCGCCAGGTAACTTGATGCAAAAATGGCAACAGCAACCATGGCGATCATTGCAACAACGCCCAACCAACCGAGTTCCTTGCTTTGAATGAACATAATTCCGCCACCGAGAAGTGCGACGAAAGCGAGAATAACGACACAAACGATGAGGCCTGTTGCGATGGTGCTCTCTCCTTTGTCACCAACGCTGTAATCAGGTTCTGGGAAGTGTTCTTGGAAATTGTCTCTGAAAGCGGAGTCACCCTCAGCCGTTTCACCAATCCAACCTTCGTAACCTCGATCGTAAAGCGTGGTCATGTTGTACATGCCTGATTCAGCATCCCATGTGAAGGTGAAATCGTAGCGTTCAGCATCATCAGGGGTTCCATCGTTGTCTTCATCGGCAGTTGGGTCAAGTTCGAGTGGTGCGAAACCTGCTGCAGTGACGGCAACGAAACAGTAGATGAGCAGAGCAAGCATCAATGCAAACTTGGTGCCTTTCACATCAGCGAGTTTCCCAAAGACAAGTGTCATAGGAATCGCAACAACGTTGACGGTGAGCAACAAGATGACGTTCATGCTTGGATCCAGACGAAGAACGGATTCACCGAATGCACTCGCCATACTTGCAATGGTGTTGACACCATCGTAGAATAAAAGATAGGCAAGTAAGAAGAAAGCGAGAACCTTGAATCGCTTGACTTCCTTGAATGTTTGAAGCACTTGTCCATACGCCATTTTTGTTGCTTTTCCAAATCCGTCCCACTCCATTTCAGATGGGATTTCTGGTTCAGGCGTCCATTTGAAGATCAAAGCTCCAAAGCCCCACCACCAAATGGAAGAGGTTGCAAAGATGATGGCCATTTTGAAATTGGTATCCCATGGTGTTCCAAGGAGAACGATGAGGTGGAAAATCAGCAGCGATGAACCGCCGATGAATCCGTAGGCATATCCCCAAGTTGAGACGTGATCCTGGCACTTTCTAGGAGCCAGGTAAGGCATAAAGGAGTAGTAGATGACGTTACCACCGGTAAATCCGATGGTACCGATGGTGTACATCAAAGCGAGAATGATGTAGCCTTGTGAACCAAAATACGGTGCAGCACCCATCAACGCAGTGAAGAGGATACCTGCAACAGTGTACCATTTGAGAAGTTTCTTCTTGATTGGCATTTTATCGGCAATGACGCCGAGAGCAGGTGCAGTAACGACGACGAAAATCATCGAGAGCGTCAAAACCCACGCATAGAATGTATCACCAGACTGGGTACCTGTAGCTGTGTTGTACAACGCTGCCATCAACGCAGGTGCTATGACCGTCATGACGGTAAGTGCATATGCTTGATTGGCCCAATCAAAGAAGTACCAGCCTTTGAGGGCCTTCTTGTCATTATCACTCATCGACGACATAATTTCCTTTGTCGTTCGCATATCTTCTGCAATTGCCATCTCACTCATGGTATCCCTGACGACACCATGTTCGACTTGGTTTATGAAAACAGCACCTGCACGGATGTTTAGCAGAACCGTTTGAATCGGTTTAACAAATGTTCAAACCTTGATGCACTTAGGAAGAAAACATGAGCAAAACATATCCAAATGTTCTGATAACTGGATGCACAGGTTTTCTGGGACGACACGTAACTCAGGAATTCCTGTCGCGTGGATACAACGTCCGTGGAACGACTCGTTCACCTGAAGCACAGCATGAATCGATTCGCAGCGACTTTGAAAACAATGACGCTCTTGAACTGCGTTCGCTTGATCTCACAACCCATGACGGGTGGAGCAAAGCCATGGAAGGCATCGATGCGGTCATCCATACTGCCTCACCATTTTCTGCTTACGAACCCAAGGATGAGATGGATTTGATTGGACCTGCTCGAGAAGGTACAATGCGAGTTCTCAACACGGCCTACGAATCTGGAATTCGTAAGTTCGTGATTACTTCATCAACTGCAGCCATATCCGGTGCAACACCGACAACCAAAAATCACACCTATACAGAACAAGATTGGACCGATTTGGAGAAGGATATTTCTGCTTACACGAAGAGCAAAACACTTGCTGAACAAGCAGCAAGATCATTTGCATCTTCGCGTGACGATGTTGAATTAACAACCGTCAATCCGAACGTAATCTTCGGCCCACTGCACAGTGGAACGTCTGGAACTTCGTTGCGAATCATTGAATCCATCGTTCAGAGTTCGTATCCCGGGTTCCCAAAGATCAGCTTTGCTCCTGTTGATGTACGAGACGTTGCATGGATGCATGCTGAAGCATTGGAGCGAAGTGAGCTCAATGGAGAGCGACTCATGATGGCAACATCGCCAATTACCATGCCAAACATCGCTCGCCATCTGAAATCGAATGGCTACAAGGTGAGGACAATGGCATTACCAAACACCATTGTCAAAATCATGGCCATCTTCATCAAAGAAGCACGATTGGTCACCCGTGGCCTTGGTACAACCAATCACTACGATTGCAGCAACACCGTCGAAAAGACAGGATGGGTCTCAAAAAGCCACGAGGAGATGATTGTCTCTGCAGCAAAGTCACTCGGATTTCAATGATCTCGAATGATGATGTAGCGGCCTAGTGCCTCTTGCCACATGATCTTTTGACCAGCGTCGATGTTCATCTCGCTTTCAGAATCTGGCATTGGTAGAATCATCATCGAGTAATCTCGGTCGTTCATAGCGTGAACTTCGTTGCCTTCGATGTGGGTTACAGTCGCAGTTCCCTTCTCAATCATTGGAACGCTGATCGAATCGGTTACTGTTCCTACGTGCGAGATTTTCTTGCCGGTAAAGATGCTCTCAAGAGAAAGACGAGCCTTTGCAGAGCCGTGCTTTCCAGGCTTGGATTTCGAGATGCTCAAAATCTTGTAGGCTTCATCATCTACAACACAAAATCGTCCAACTTTGAGGGTTCGGATTTCAACACGGTCGGTTCCTGGCATGAACCTACGCCGTGGTGGTGGCTTATGACAGTTCGGTTGGCTACGCTCGAATGTTAGAGTTCTCGGACATCGAACCGTTGTCCCGATTGTTCCGATGAATGGGCAGTGATGAGCGCGTGAAGTTTCGCTGCGACATCGTCTGGACGCGTGAGGTCTCCATCTCGATGGTAACCAATGAACGAATCGACCAATGGGAAGTCTTTGGAACTTGAAGATCGAATCTCGAGTTGCATGTCGGTGTTGACGATGCCGGGTGCGATGGCGATGGATGTAATTCCATCTTTCGCCCCTTCCTCCGCCAAGCATCGTGACCACATGTCGAGCCCAGCTTTCGAAATGCAGTATGCTGACCAGGAATGTAGTGGACGTAACGCTGCTCCACTTGAGATCGTTGTGACACGACAATGGTCGGAAGCTTTCATCTTCGAATAGAGACCTCGTGTCAACCTCTGAACTCCTGTAACATTGACGTAGATGTTCCGCTCCCACGTTGCATCATCAGCATCGAACATCGATTGAATGGGTGCAATCGTTCCAGCATTGTGGACAATACCATCGATGGCATCCAGTTCTTGAAGAGAATCAACAGCGAGATCGATGGACTCGGGTTGTGATAGATCGCATGCGATTGAAAACGAAGATGGGGAAACGGATTGGATTTCCATGCAGGCAGAATCAAGCTCATCGGATGCTCGAGCAAGAAGAATCACCTGATAACCATCGTTTGCAAGCGAACGAGCGATTGCACGACCAATACCCTTTGACGCACCGGTTACGAGATATGTCTTCTTGTCCATGTTGCTTTGAAGTCGAGGCGTTTAATCATCGTTTGGAGTTTGTCTTCAAACAGGAGTATATTAGCCAACGCAGGTAGTTTGACGCATGTTCGATTTGCCAGAGCATCTTGCAGAAAGATGTCGCTTGGCCAATTCGATTCAGGAACCACAAGGCAAGGGCCCAGTTATCGTTTGGCTGAAGTCATCTCTGCGAACCCATGAGAATCCTGCAATTGATGCAGGTCGAATTCTTGCAGATCGACTTGGGCGACCTTTGCTTGTGTACCAAGGCATCGATGAGCGTTATCCACACGCAAACGCTCGCCATCACAACGTACTCCTCGACGCCGCTCTCGACATGCATTACGGTTGCAACCAGTTGGGCATTGACTACGTTCTGCATGTTGCAAGGGAAGGACATCGACCTTCGGTCATGAAAACGTTCGCTTCACAAGCGAGTCTAATCATCACAGATTTGTTTCCTCTACCTCCTTGGAAAAACTGGGTTAAACGCATTGCCGAGATCGCACGATGTCCTGTTTTGGAAATCGATTGTCATTGTGTGGTCCCTCTTCCTGTCTTCGGCAAGTCGATGGACAGACCGTTCCGTTATCGTGATGCAACTAAGAAACTCAGGAAACGACGTGTAGGCGTATCTTGGCCGAAGCCACAAGTCGAGCAATCCTTGTCATGGGACGAAAATTTGCCGTTCGATCCAGTCGAGATATCAAATCTGACTGACCCGAACAAACGCCTTCGACTCCTACAATGCTGCAACATCGACATGTCGGTTCATCCCGTTTGGAAACAGCGTGGAGGAGAGCGTGCTGCATTAGCAAGATGGAACGATTTTCTCACAAACCGGCTGTCAGGCTATGCACGAAGAAGGAACAATGCTGCCGATCCTGAGGGCGTCTCACGTCTTTCAATGGCCATCCACTACGGGATGATTTCAGTGATGAAAATCGTACGAGAGGCACACGAAGTAGGTACAAAAGCCGCTGAGAAGTTTCTCGACGAGTTGCTCATTTTCCGTGAACATGCATGGCACCATGTTTATTCGAAAGAAGAGCCGTATGGACTACATAATCTACCAAATTGGGCCCTTGAATCGTGGCAAGACACGGTAGATGATGTGCGTACAACACTTCTTTCCAAAGAGGCTTTTGAGATTGGAAATTCTCCGAACCACCTCTGGAATTTGTGCCAAACGTCACTCTACAGACACGGTGAACTGCACAACAACCTACGAATGACATGGGGGAAAGCAACACCACATTGGACTCCTTCGGTTGAAGATTCTCTCAGAATGGGCCAACATTTGAACGACAAGTTTGCGCTTGATGGGAGAGATCCGTCCTCAATTGCAGGGATTCATTGGTGCCATGGCCTGTTCGACCGAGCCTTCCTTCCACCCTTACCGGTTATGGGCGTGGTACGAAAACGGGAATTGGAAACACACCAATCACGACTCGATATGGATGCATACGAACGCCATGTCACACGTCTCGCATACAAGCAAGAACGACCATTCGTCATCATTGGTGCAGGATTTGCTGGAGCACGTGCAGCACAGATTCTCACCAATTACGGCTACGACGTCCTCGTTCTCGACAAAGGAACCATTCCTGGAGGGCGATCATCAACGAAGCGGCGTGAGACTGGAGCATACAATCACGGTTGTGATGCCCTTGATGGAGAAATCTATGCCGACTTGTCGATCAACGATATGCTCAAGCAGACCGATGTTCGTTGCGATACACGAATTACTTCAATCGAACCACATCAAGAGTATGTTCTCCTTGAAGATGAGAAAGGATTCGCATGGGAAGCAGAAGCTGTTCTTCTCACATGCCCAATTCCACAATTGCATGCACTCATGCCGAATCTTGCACCGACTGAATGGAAAGACCATCCGTACGTATCCAATTGGACATTGATTTGCACAGGGACAGGTCCAGTATCACCCAATTTACTGAATTACAAGTCCGTTTCTATAGAATTGCTCCGAACCGGAATTGACGATGGAGAATCCAACGTTCTTATCGTTCAGATGGCAAATGAATGGAGCAAAGAACACCTCGAGAAATCGAGAGATGAGGTAACGGGGTTGATTCGTCAAGAACTTCAATCCGTAAGTCAAGAGTGGCTGGAAACGGCTGCATTCCATGCACATCGTTGGAGGTTCTCTCGGCCACTGAGTCGCCCTCAACCAATCGATGATAATCGACTTACGTTCGCTGGAGATGCTTGGGCAGAACCAATTGGAACTGTACAAGCAGCATTAAGATCAGCAGAACAAGCAGCCCTTGAGTTGATTTGGAAGCTTCATTCTGCGAAGAAGCAAGAACCCATATCGATGCAAACGACACTGTTCTAGAGCGGGTTGTTGGGATAGACATCCCACGGCTTCGAACCTCGTTTCCTAAACATGGATTTGCGCATAGCTTTCAAAATCTGCCAAGCAAATTTGAACGTACGCTTGATGCTTTGGAATGGATGAAGAACATACCACAAAGGGTTCTTCCACGATCGCAATGGATAACGCAACTGTCTCAAGATACCTACTGGGATTTCTTCATTGACACCATACGTCTGCGGCCTTCTGTTTTTCGGCATAAAGTACGTCCCGAACAACTGGTCCCAAATAGGGAGAAAGGTCGAGTAATTGGTCCAAATCGCATCTCGTTCGTTCGTGTGATGCCAATGATGGAATTCGGGTGTAATGATGAGGCGATGCAACCATTTCAATCTCCAACGTACATTGGCGTGCAAAAAGAGTCCCAGAATCAACTGAG
>JBMYNT010000019.1:0-30731 GCA_049598575.1 Candidatus Poseidoniaceae archaeon
ACGCCGTATCAAGCCACATGCTCGTTCACGGTATGTCCGACACGGTCGATTTCGACTCGGAATACGAAGGTCCAGGCATTCACCTGCAGCGATGGGTCCGCATCAACGACCCACGAACTTCAGAAAAGCACCGTGCTCAATTGATGGCATCGCTCCAAGGGAAGGGCGGTATTTGGAGTGAAGCAGACTCTGCTTCGATTGCTCGACATGGTGCAACTGGTGCCATGCTCTCAAACACGCTGAACGATGCCCGAAGTCGTTTGCTGACCGAGTACAAGAACGCTGGCCGCCATGGGCGCCTCGTCAAGTGGTACGGTCGCTCGGTCAAGTGGTCTGGTAAACTCAACGAAACGACGCTCTATCGACAAGTTCTCGGTCCGCTGGGTCTCGTTTCCAACGTCTTCTCTGGTGTATCCGCACGGATGATGCTCGGATTCACACGAACCGGTGGTCCCCCTATCCGAAGCCTCCAAGCTCTTCTTCTTCCACCAGCAGGTGTAGGTAAGATTCCGAACATGTTCAACGGCAAGGTTGAGGGACATCACGAAGTTGTGAGTCTGTTCAACGAACTTGATCAGCGATTCTGAGGTGTTTTGATGAAGGTAGCCTATTATCCCGGAAATGTTGCAAGAGGCGCAATGATGGAGGTTGAGGATTGCATCCAGCCTCTTTGCAAAACCTTGGGAATCGATTTGATTGAACTTCCAAAAGCAACATCTGATGGTGGTAACATCATCCGTCAGGCCTCACCACGTCTTCAACACGCACTCGCTGCAAGGAACCTTGCTCTCGCTGAAGAAAAGGGACTTGACATCATGACGTCCTGTGCAACATCGCACAGCATTCACTGCGATACGGCTGAAACCATGGAAGCAAATCCTGTGATGGCATCACAATTGAACAACCTCATCGCACGTACGTCGAAAATTGAGTATGCTGGTGAATCCAAGTCTCGCCATCTTCTTCACCTACTCGTCGAAGAAATCGGTCTAGACAAAGTCAAAGCTGCTGTATTGAATCCTCTCAACATGAAGGTCGCTGCCTACTACGGCCCATACATGCAACGTGAAGGATTCTGTGGAGATGACGACCCGTTTGACCCACACTATCTTGAAGACCTCATCACGGCTCTTGGTGGAACGCCAGTTGCTTACGAAGCACGCTGCCAAAGCGTTGGTTCTCCGAGCCTTCTCACCAACGAGAAAACCGCACTCCGTATGACCGCATCGGTCCTCTCTGAAGCAAAAGCAAACGGTGCGCAATTGGTTGTGAGCGCATGCACCATCTCGCATGCAAACCTCGATTCCTACCAGGTCAAAGCAGGCAAGGTTACTGGAAAGGACACCTCCGTCCCTGTGATTCACCTCGCAGAATTGGTTGCCTTTGCTCTGGGCCACTTCCCTGACCGACTGGCACAATTGCGAACTCGAGCCATGATCATTGGCGGTTGATGTCTCGACCGTCAAGAATTGGATTCCACGGATCGTTGGAATCTTCTCCAAAATCAAAGAGACTTTTCTGAGAACGTGAACGCGTATGCAGTGTTGGTGTACTGTTGGTTTTAACTCCCTCTTGTTTCTCAATATTTGATTCGAAATCGGTCTGTGAATCCTTTTCTATAGATTTCAAACGAACCTTTTCTTGTTCCAAAAACTCAAGCGCAGGTTGCTTTGTCTCACCTTCAACAATACTGAATTCAAGCAATTTACCTTCCTTACGAATTTTGTACGAACCAAGTGGAGTTTCAAGGCGCATTCGTCCAAGGACACTGTGCATACGTTTCTCTCGATTCCTTGAAGCGTGGAGGACATGCACATCTCGCGTGTCGTTGGCAACCAGAACATGAACCGAACCACTTCGTTCCCGAGCAGTTCGGCCCCGACGTTGAATGGTTCGTATCGCACTGGAAACTGGTTCGTAAAACAACACCATGGATGCAGAAGGAACATCCAATCCCTCCTCGCCAACAGAGGTTGCAACAAGCACATTCATGTCACCATTGCGAAAACGTTCAAGCTGCTCCAACTGTTCCTTCTGGGACATTCCTTCACGCTTACCTCGCTTGCTTTGACCAATGAAGCGATCGACGATCGCATTGGGAATTTGATTCAAATCATCAACCAAATGATCGACGGTATCTCTGTACTCACTGAAGATAAGAATACGCTCATCGGGATGCTTTTCGAGATGTTCTTGAACGAGTTGACGAACATATGCAGGCTTTGGATGACATTCCTCCATTCCTTGAACCGCCTGTCGGAAGTTGTGTACGACTTGCTTCTTCAGAAATCGACTGGTTGAGCGTTCACCTTCTCGCAGTTGTTCATCAGCTCGTTCAAGATAGGAGCGTGCCGATCGTAATCCTTGCGTTTTCAACAAATCAAGAAGCATATGCATTCTTCGAACATCAGAAATACGTCGTGCTGCGTCGTATCCTCTTGGATCTCTTCGTGAAATAGCAATGCTCGCTCTCTGAGCAGCTTCTTCAATCAATCCTGCAGTAAGATGGCCAGTTGGGGCAAGGAATCCTTGTCGTTTCAAAGCATCTGTCTCTTCGAATTGGTGCGCCTCAAGCGGCTCCAACAAGGCCAGCGTTTTGGCATCGAGCATGACCCGAATGGTTGCAATGTTCATGTCAACTGCGTAGGGCTTGAGCAGGTCATCCTCCCGCTTGGCTACAAAAATCCGATTGACGTTGAGACGGCCCCACAACTGTCGTATCGCATTTTGCGTTGAACCAGGACTTGCTGTAGCTGCCACGAGCCAAGGCTCAGAGGCTTGGGACTGATAGCGATCAGCGACTTGTGCAGTAGCATGATTGCCTTTTGCATGATGCGCTTCATCAATGATGAGAAGGCCAACGTTGTTCAAATGAATCAGACCTGAATCGACATCGTTTCGTATCACTTGGGGTGTTGCAATGATGATGGTCCCTTCGTTCCAAATATCCCCACGTTTCGCAGGACGGTCACTCCCCGTGTAGGTGCGTACTCGCTCCTCATCGATCTGAATTCGTTCGAGAATCATCCGGCGTTGCTGCTCAACCAGGCCAACGGTTGGTGCAGTAATGACGATTTTTTCGATACCAGAGTCCAACGCATCCGCTATGCAGTTCCATTGAACCGCCGTTTTTCCGAATCCGGTCGGCATCACCAACAACGTCGAACATCGAATGCATGCTTGCGTTGCAGCGATTTGATAGCCTCTTGCCTCGATGCCATCCCGCAAGAATGGATGGCTCAAGACAGGCATGGTTTGATGAAAAAGTCGAGGGTTCAAAAGGATGATGTGCGAGGGTAGAAACGAGCCGACGTCGTTGGTTTTCAGGCACTTCAAACACCGAACCACTCATATAGGGGTGGAAAGTCGGAAGGTTGCTCTAAGGGTGAGCAGCCAGACACGTTGGGCAATCCGAATGGAACCCGCTGGCACCGTTTCCCGCTCGTGGAAATGGCGCTCTGTGTCACGGCTACTCCCGGCCTGAGGAGCCCTCGCACGCTCTACGGAGCCTCTGTGTTGTAGAATAATGGAGGAGCCCAAAATGGCAAAAAGACACCACCCACGTCGAGGTAGCATGGCGTTTAGCCCGCGCAAGCGGGCCAACCGACCGTTTGGTCACGTCAAGTCATGGCCGACCAGCGACGCAAGCGAAGTACGAATGCAAGGATTTGCAGGATGGAAGGCCGGAATGACACACGTTCTAGCTCGAGACCTCAATCCACGATCAACCAGCGCCGGTCAGGAAATTCGAATTCCTGTCACCGTAGTCGAGGTACCGAAGATGCGTATCCTCGGTGTGCGTGGATACCGAATGACACCATACGGCAAGCAAGCCGCTGGTGAGGTATGGGTTGATGCAGAAACACTCACTGAATCGTTCCCAGAAATCTTCGACCGTGTATCCAACCGCAAAAATCACGACGCAGACAAGCATTTCGAGAACCTCGGAAAGCAGGACCTTTGCGAAGTACGTCTCATTGTCGCTACACAACCTTCCAACGTCACAGGATCCCCATCCAAGGTTCCTGAAGTCATGGAAGTTGGACTTGATGGTGGCGCTGCAAGTGAACAACTCGCATTCGCTCAAGAGCGACTCGGCAACGAAGTATCGTTTACCGATGCATTCGAAGAAGGTGCAATGACCGATATCGTTGCAGTTACCAAGGGCTACGGATGGCAAGGTGTTATCCGAAGATTTGGTGGTAAGCTCCAATCACACAAGAACTCCAAGAAGCGCCGACAACACGGTAACATGGGTGATTTCGGTACAGGATACGTCCGAAAGACCATCCGACAAGGTGGTCAAACTGGATACCACCAGCGAACCGAGTTCAACAAGCGTGTTCTCCGTGTTGCAAACCCAGAAGAGCACTCGATTACACCCGCAGGTGGATTCCTCCACTATGGTGAAGTCAACTCCGATTACATCCTCATCAAGGGTAGTGTCCCAGGACCTGCCAAGCGATTGATTCGATTCCGTGATGCAATCCGTTCCAACGATGAGCCGCAACCATACGAAATCACCTACGTCAGCACACGTAGCAAGCAGGGGGCCTGAAGATGAAGGTAGCCGTCAAGAACATCAGCAACAACATCACACAAGATGAGATGGATGCAGGTCGCCTCCAGAGCGTTTTCGACATCACAGTCGAAGATGGATCGAAAGTCACCCTCCCAGACTCGTTCAGCCAATCCGTTCGTGTTGACCTCGTTCGAGATGCCGTCGCATCCAGCCGAGCCAACCGCCGACAAGCCTACGGTTCTCGCCGACACGTCGGTAAGCGCCGACCTATGGCAGGTATGAAGCACTCTGTCGAATGGTGGGGTAAGGGCCGTGGTGTCTCCCGTATCATGCGACGAACTGGACAGCGCCGTGCTGCACAAAACCCACACACACTCGGTGGTCGCCGTGCTCACGGACCGAAGGTCGAGAAGGACTGGTCCCGTAAGTTCAACGCTAAGCAACGACGCATGGCTCGTGACGCTGCGCTCTCTGCAACCGTCGATATGGAACTGGTTGCCGCCCGTGGTCACCAACTCGATGAGTCGGTCGAGCACCTCCCAATCGTTCTCGGTAACTACACAGAGACCGTCGATGGAAAGACAGAGGAATACAACATCGAGACCTTCAACCATGGCTCCGCCACTCGCAAGGTCCTCGCTATCTTCAACGAACTCGGACTTGGACACGATCTCCACCGTGCTCGTTCCAACCGCAAGATTCGTGCCGGTAAGGCAACCATGCGTGGCCGTGTTCACAAGACGCCAAAGTCCGTACTCTTGGTCGTCAAAGAGAAGGCTGGTCTTGCACAAGCTGCTCGAAACCTTCCAGGTGTCGATGTCGTTGCTGCAAAGGATCTCAGCGCAGAAGACCTCGCCCCTGGTGGCGATGTCGGTCGCTTGACCGTCTTTACCAAGGACGCTGTGGAGGCACTCAACTGAGGTGATATCATGAATGCATACGACGTTATCATCATGCCATGGTTGACTGAAAAGACCATGGAAGCACGTACCACACAGAACCGTCTCGAGTTCATTGTACGCCGAGCAGCTACAAAGAAGCAAATCGCTCGTGCAGTTGAAACCATTTTCGAAGTTGAAGTTGACTCCGTCAACGTACGCAACACCAAGCATGGAAAGCATGCAAGCGTTCGTTTGGCAGAGGGCTACGACGCAGAAGACGCTGCAATGCGTCTAGGAGCTCTATGAGGTGAGGAATTATGGGTAAGAGAATTCGTGCACAGCGCAAAGGATCATCACCACGGTATCGTGTGTCAAGTCACCGATTCCCTGGTGCGAACAGAATGCCACGAGAGATGGACGTGGTTGGTGAAGTTACAGAATTGGTTCACTCACCTGTCCACACAGCCCCATTGGCTCGTGTGAAACTACCAGACGGTGACACGACACTTGTTGTTGCAACAGAAGGTGTCGCAATCGGTAGCCAAATCGCCATTGGAGACAACGTCTCTCTGCGCCCTGGAAACATTACACCACTATCGGAAATTCCAGAAGGAACAGCCATCAACAACGTCGAACTTCGACCTGGTGATGGTGGCAAAGTTGCCCGTTCTGCAGGAAACTCCTGTGTTGTCGAAGCCAAGCTTGGCGACAAGGTCCGTATTCGAATGCCATCAGGTTCCCTCAAGGAACTTCCTGGCACCTGTCGAGCCACCATCGGTGTGCTCGCTGGTCACGGCCGTGATGAGATGCCTCTGCGAACTGCAGGTGCTGCTCACTACAAGGCCAAGGCTCGTGGTAAACTCTTCCCGCATGTCAGCGGTGTTGCCATGAACCCTGTGGATCACCCACACGGTGGTGGAAACCACCAGGCTGTCCACGGACCAAACTCAGTTGCACGAAGCACCCCTCCAGGTGCCAAGGTTGGTTTGATTGCCCCACGCCGCACGGGCCGAGGTCGCGGCAAGCGAGTATGAGGTGTTGATGTATGGGACGTAAAAAGAAGAAGTCATTCATGACCCCAAAGGCCAGTCGACGAAAGGCACGTAAGCGACTTTCGACCACAACGGCTCGACAGAAGAAGGAATTCACATACCGTGGATACGACATTGAAACCTTGGTCAACATGCCAATGTTCCCGGAAGAAGGATCCGATGAGTATCTTGCTCGCCTTCTCCCTGCTCGTGTTCGACGCTCCATCGTTCGTGGTCTCTCAGAACAAAACGAAAAGTTCCGTGACCGTGTTCAGCGAAGCAAGTCAAACACAATCCGTACCCATCGACGTGATATGCCAATTCTCCCAGAATTCGTTGGTAAGACCATCGCAGTTCACAACGGCCAGAACTTTGTTGAGGTCGATGTCAAACCTGAGATGATTGGACACTACCTTGGTGAATTCGCAATCACGCGACGTGGAGTTGCCCACAGTGGGCCGGGTGTTGGTGCTACCCGTTCATCGAAGCACGTACCATTGAAGTGAGGTGAAGATGATGAGCAACAAGCGAAACATGGACCGTCGAACAAAGCGTCGACAACTCCCACAACGTGGTTACACCCAACTTCTCCAAGGAAGCCGACTCGCAACAGCTCGTGCCGTCAACGTCGACATGCACGTCAAGCACTGTTTCGAAGTCGCTCGTGCCATCAAAGGCATGACAGCTGGTCGAGCAGTCGAGTACCTCAACGAGGTTCTCCTCATCGATTCAGACCGTGCAGACATTCGTCGAAAGGCAACCGCAGTCCCATATCGATTGGGTAGCGGAAACAAGCGACGAAAGCGATCAGGTCCTTCGATGGTTGGACACCGCAAGGGCAAGGTCGGACCAGGACGATACCCAGTCAAGGCAAGCCGTGCCTTCATCAAGCTCATTCAGAGTGCTATGGAGAACGCTCGCCACCAATACGACGATGTTGAACCAGAAGATATGGAAATCACACACGTTGCAGCCCACCGTGGTCAAATCCGCCGAGGATGGATTCCACGTGCCCGTGGTCGTGCAACGCCTAGCAACCACTACCAGGTGAACCTCGAGATTTTCCTCGAAGACTTCACCGCAACCGACGATGAGTTGGAGGATGACTTCTGAGGTGAACGATCATGGCAGGAAAGAAGAGTACAATCAAAGCAATTGTTGACCGAAACGTCGAGCGTCACCTCGTCAAGGAATTCTTGATGAAGAACACAAAGCGCTCTGGCTTCGGTGGATTGGACATCAAGCGCACACCAAACGGTACCGAAGTCACCGTTCACGCTGTCAAGCCAGGTCTCGTCATTGGTCGAAAGGGTAAGATCATCAAGGAACTTGAAGGTCGCCTCAAGAGCGAGTTTGACTTGTTTGACCCTCAACTCAAGGTTGAAGAAATCAAGCAGAAGGATTCCATCCTGAACGCTCAAGTCATGGCAGAGTGGATTGCATCTTCCCTCGAACGTGGATGGTACTACCGCCGTGCTGGAAACAGTGCAGCTGAGAACATCATGTCCGAAGGCGCTCGTGGTGTCATCGTCACTGTCGCTGGTAAACTCACAGGTTCCCGAAACCGAACGCAGAAGTTCATCATGGGCCACGTCAAGTACTGTGGTGAGACTGCACTCCAGCACATGGACAAGGGATACGCCGTAGCTGTTCGTAAACTCGGAACCATCGGTGTCACCGTCGAAATCATGCGCAAGGACGTTCGTCTGCCTCACGAGATTTCCATCTTCTCCGATGAGGAGTTGAAGATCCGAGAAGCCGCAGGCGAGGAAGGCGAAGAAGCTCCTACTGAGGAGGTTGTTGAATGAGCCACGTACGAAACCGTGACATCTCCGCTATGAGCCGTGAAGCTCTTGAAGCACGATTGCTCGAATTGCAAGACGAACTTCTCCAACTGCAAGCTGAGAAAGCGCTTGGTGGCACGCCATCCAACATGGGTGCTTACAAGGCTACTCGACGCAGTATTGCACGAATCAAGACCCATCTAGGGAACAACTGAATGAACACGAGGTGATGAACGACTATGGCGGCAATTTGTGGTGTATGTGGTCTACCAGACGAACTATGCATCTGCCAAGAAATCGCCAAGGAACAACAACGAGCAATCTTGTCCACCGATAGAAGGAGATACGGAAAAATCGTAACCAAAGTGGAAGGAATTGACGATGTTGCCATCGACATCAACGAATTAGCAAAACTACTCAAAAACAAATGCGCTGCCGGGGGAACTGTCAAAGGTCGAATCATTGAACTTCAAGGCGATCACAAAAAGAAGGCAGCAAATGTACTACGAAACAATGGATTCAATGTGGAGGTGAGATAAGATGACGGACATGAACACAACCTGGATTGGTCAACGATTGACCGTTGTTGAATCCACCGATTCAACGCTTGTCGGACGCTCTGGAAACGTCATTGACGAGACACAAAAGACGGTGACCATCGTCGAGAACGGCCAAGAGCGTGTTTTCGGCAAGGCATCGATTCAATTTACACTCAACGACGGAACTACCGTCCTATCTGGGTCGTCCTTGCGGCAACGACCTGAAGATCGAATGAGCCGCAACTACAAGGAGGCATGAAAATGCGAGAAATTGGAATTGACGTAAAACGACCAACAGGCGAATGGGATGGCGATGAAAACTGTCCGTTCTATGGAAGCCTACGCCTACGTGGACAAATGTTCGAGGGCGTTGTATCCGGTGTTGGTATGCAGAAGACAATCACCATCGAGCGTAACAACGTTCGATACATGAAGAAGTACGAGCGATTCGAGAAGCGAACAAGTGCTCTCAGCGCCCACCTTCCAAGCTGCATCGGTGACGTCGAGATTGGCGACACCGTGCGTGTCATGGAATGCCGACCGCTCTCCAAGACGGTCTCATTCTGTGTCATCGAAAAGACTGGAGGTGAAGCCTGATGCGTGGAATTGCAGGTCGACAAACACGTGGTTTGCCAACCATGGCTCGTTTGCACGTCGCTGACAACACAGGTGCGAAGATCGTCCAAATTGTCAACGTCATCAAGCTCGGTGGTACCATGCGTCGATACCCTGCTGGTGGCGTCGGTGACATGACCAAGGTCTCTGTCAAGAAGGGTACACCAGATACCCGTCGTCAGATGTTCAACGCTGTCATCATTCGACAGCGACGTCCGTTCCGTCGTGCAGATGGTACGTGGGTACAATTCGAAGACAATGCTTGTGTCATCACCAATCTCAAGGGTGAAGTCCAAGGGTCGGACATCAAGGGACCCGTTTCCCGTGAGGCTGCAGAACGCTGGCCTCGTATCGCTGCAACAGCGAAGCAAATTGTATGAGGTGAAGAAGAATGGTCAAGTCAAGTAAACCAGGAAAGCAGCGTAAGGCGCAATACAACGCCTCCATGCACACCAAGCGCAAGCGTGTTTCAGCACGATTGCAACTCGACAAGCCTGATGAGCGATTCGCAGGTGTTCGATCTGTTACCGTCCGTGCAGGTGACACCGTCCGTGTCATCCGTGGCGATTTCTCGCACGGTGGCAAGCGCCACGGTGGCAAGCGAAAGGCTGAGCCACTCACTGGCCCAGTCATCGGCATCGATGCTGACAAGGGTCGTATCCTTATCGAAGGTGCAAAACAATCCAAGTCCGATAACAGGGAAGAGGCAGTCCCGGTCCATGCCTCCAACGTCGTCGTCATCAAACTCGATGAGACAGACAAGCTGCGTGTGCAGAAATTGACCGAGGATAGGAGTTGAACAATATGGGTAGCAGCAGTCACTTGAAGCGATTGGCCATGCCACGAAGCTGGCCTCTTCCACGAAAGACCACCATCTGGGTCACACGCCCAAGTCCAGGTGGACACAGTCTAGAGCGATGCATGCCAGTCAACCTCATCGTTCGTGACGTCCTTGGACGTGCACAGAGCGCTCGTGAAGTTCGATTCATCGTTCACAATGAACTGATCAAGGTCGATGGACGTGTTTGCAAGGACACTCGACGTGGCGTTGGTCTCATGGACGTTCTCTCACTTGGAGACGAACATTTCCGATGCATGCTCGATGCCAACGGCCGTCTTCGTTACGTCAAGATTTCAGCTGAAGAAGCCTCATGGAAACTCGTTCGAATCGAAGGCAAGACCACGCTCAAAGGTGGCAAGACGCAACTCAACTTCCACGACGGTCGAAACATGCTCGTTGATGATCCAAAGGAATTCAACACTGGTGATTCGATCAAACTCTCCTTGCCTGACCAAGAAGTTCTCGAACACATTAAGTTCGAGGAAGGTGTTCGATGCTACCTCATCGGTGGTACACACGTTGGTGAAACAGCTTCCATGAAGGAGCGCATTGTCAAGCGTTCCAGCATGCCAAACGAAGTTGCATTCGATGAGTTCGGTACAACCGAAATCAACGTCTTTGCTGTTGGTGATGCCAACATTCCAGCCATGGAGGTGAAGGCTTGAGCGAGACCGTCAATCCAATGAGTGTTCCTCGAATCACAAAGGTCTGCGTCAACATCGGTGTTGGCGAAGGCGGTGACCGACTGGTCAACGCTGAGAACGTTCTCGAAATGGTCACTGGTGTCCGCCCACAGCGAACACTCGGTAAGATTCAGAACCGTGACCTCAAGGTCCGTGAAGGTGCACCAATCGGGTGCCGCTCCACCATGCGTGACCAAGATTCCATCAAGGAATTCTTGACCAACGCTTTCTGGGTTCGTGACAACACCATCCCAAGCTGGAACTTTGACGCACAAGGAAACCTCTCGTTCGGTGTTCGTGATTACACGGATTTCCCAGAGCAAAAATACGATCCAGACATCGGCATCTACGGTATGGACATCAACGTCGTTCTCGAGCGACCTGGCCACCGTATCAGCCGACGCCGAAAGGCAAAGAGCAAGGTTGGCAAGGGCCATGGCGTAACTCGTGACGAGTCCATGGAATGGTTCAAGTCGAACTTTGGAATTAAAATCATGGAGGAATGAAGATGGCACGAGATCATGGAGAATACATGGGACGAACGATTGGATGCCGCCGATGTGGGCGACGTCGAGGAATGATTCGACGACACGGGCTACGCTTGTGCCGTCAGTGCTTCCGCGATGTTGGAAACGAAATCGGTTTCAAAAAGATGAACTGAGGTGATTATGAATGCAATTTGATCCATTAAACGACGCACTCGTCAAGATTTACAACGCAGAACAAGCTGGAAAATTCGATGTTGAATTGACTCCAGCCTCCAAACTACTTGGAAACGTTCTCAACATTATGCAGTCTTCCGGATACATCGGAGAGTACTCACGTGTTGAGAACGGCCGAGGTGACGCCTTTGTCGTCCAACTTCGCGGAACCATCAACCGATGCGGTACCGTCAAGCCACGACACAGCGTTCGCCGACAAGAATTCGAAAAGTGGGAGACACGATATCTCCCTGCTCAGGACTTTGGTCTTCTCATTCTGACGACCAATTCCGGCGTCATGAACCACTACGATGCGAAGGACGCCCGCATCGGCGGCAAGTTGCTTGCCTACGTATATTGAGGTGAAAAGCATGGTAAAAATCGACAGAATCGAACACAACGTAACCATCCCTGAAGGCGTCACAGCTACACTCAGCGAAGATGGCGTCGTCACCATTGCAGGACCGAACGGTTCCCTCTCACGAGCCTTCGTATCGTCTCGAGTTGAGATCCTCCGAGACGGAGGCGGACTCATCGTACGAACGGACTTGCCACGACGCAAGGACAAGGCTATGGCAGGAACCTGGAATGCTCACTTGAACAACATGGTCAAGGGTGTAACCGAAGGCTTCACCTACCACTTGAAGGCCTTTTACTCTCACTTCCCAATGACGTTGGCTGTCCAAGGACAGAACTTTGTTGTCAACAACTACTTCGGTGAAAGAGTTCCTCGTTCCGCAGACATCCTTCCGGGTGTTGACGTGAAAGTCAGCAACAAGGTTGAGATTACAGTTTCAGGAATCGACAAGGAACTCGTCGGCCAAACTGCAGCGAACATTGAGCGCTGCACGACGGTCAAGAAGCGAGATCGACGTGTTTTCCAAGACGGTATCTACCGTCTCAGCAAGGAGTGATGAAGAATGGCAGACGATTATGAAAGTATGACTGTAGCTGAACTCAAGGCATTGCTCAAGGATCAAGGCCTCCCTGTCTCCGGAAAGAAGGCAGATCTCATCGAGCGCCTCGCAGGTGCTGAGCAAGACGATGCGCCTGTTGAAGAAACAGAAGCCACATCCGATGCTGAAGAAAACGATGATGATTTCTTCGAAGACGATGACGACTGGGATGATGACGAAGACGAAGTCCACGTCGCTAAGCAAAAGCCAGTTCTCGATGAAGCAACACAAGAGGCACTTGCGCTTCGTGCTGCTCAGAAGAAGAAAACACCATCCTTCCGTCGAACCGAATGGTTCCGTTACAAGCGATTGTCTCGCTCCGGATGGCGTGCTCCTCACGGAATGGACAACAAGCAACGTCGCAACTTCAAATATCGAGGTTCCCTCGTTCGCGTTGGACATGGCAAGGTTGCATCCGCACGTGGTCTCCACCCATCTGGATTCAAGGAAGTCATGGTTCACAACCTCAACGATTTGGAAACCATCGATCCGGAAACCCAAGCCGCTCGAATCGGTCGAACCGTTGGTGGCCGAAAGCGAGAGAACATCCACGCTCGTGCTGATGAATTGGGGATTCGTATCTTGAACCGAAGGAGGAATGTCTGATGCAACTCACAAACCAAAAGCGACTCGCAGCGAAGATTCTCAAGTGCGGTGAAAACCGTGTTTGGATCAACCCTGACTACATCGATGAGGTTGCATCGTCTGTTCAAGCAGACGACATTCGCGAATTCATCGAAGAGGGTCTCATCCGTGCCAAGGCTGTCAAGGGAACATCTCGTGTTCGTGCTCGTACCCGTCAAGAACAGCGCCGCAAGGGTCGACAGAAGGGGCAAGGTAAGCGAATGGGTACTGCAAACGCTCGTAACCCTCGCAAGAACCGATGGATGCGAACCATTCGCTCCCAGCGACGTGCTCTCAAAGACTTGCGAGAGGCTGATGAAATCACGCCTTCGCAATACCGCCGCTATTACCTCAAGGCAAAGGGTGGTTCCTACCGATCCATTGCCCACATGCGTTCTCAAATGACCATGGAAGGTGTACAACTCAAGGAAGGTGACAACTGATGCAAGGAAACCGACGACGCTCAGTCCTACGACGACGTAAGGCTGGACTCACAGACTACCGACGCCGACTACGACTTCTCCGAAGCCAACAACCTCGTGCAGTTGTCCGTGTCTCAAACACACGCACATCGTGCCAATTGGTGACATGGGCTGCCGAAGGCGACAAAGTTGCACTCAATGTAACTGGCAACGATCTGGTCAAGAAATTCTCATGGCCGGAGACCATGTCCAAGAAATCCGTTCCTGCATCCTACCTCGTAGGCTATGCACTCGGAAAGGCAGCCCTTGCTGCTGGACATGAAGATGCAGTTCTCGATATCGGACTTGCAGCAAGCACACCAGGCGGTCGTGTTTTCGCTGCACTTCGCGGAATGGTCGAAGCTGGACTCAACGTTCCTCACAGCGAAGAAATTCTTCCTGCTGACGACCGAATCAACGGCGCACACATCGACGACAACGTCGCTGGTGCGATTGAAACCACAAAAGCATCCATTGAGGGGGCCTACTGATGACAGAAGAAGAAACAACAGAAATCAAGCAAGCACCAGGTATGATTCTTGCTTACGCTCCACAAGAGGCTGAAGAGACGGGCGGTCGACGACGACGTCGTAGCGCTCAATCTGATGCGATCAACAACCTCCGCAACTGGACGCCACGTACCCGACTCGGAAACATGGTCTATGCTGGCCTTGTCACAACCTATGAAGAAGCCCTCGCAAGTGGTCTTCCAATCCGTGAAGTCGAAATCGTCGATGCTCTCCTACCAGAGTTGGAAGATGAGATCATCAACGTCAACATGGTTCAGCGAATGACCGACAGTGGTCGTCGTGTTCGATTCAACGTCATGGCTTGTGTCGGAAATCGAAATGGATACGTTGGTCTCGCAATGGCCAAGGCAAAGGAAGTTTCCAATGCCATCCAGAAGGCCATTGTCGCTGCAAAGCTCAACTTGGTCAGCGTCCAACGTGGAAACGGTTCCTGGGAATCTTCTGCTGGTCCAGGCACATCCGTGCCAATCAAGGTCAACGGTCGTTCCGCTTCGACCCGTGTCACGTTGATGCCAGCTGCAAAGGGTAAGGGCCTTGTTATCGGTGAAACCGGTAAGAAAGTCCTCGAACTTGCTGGTGTTACTGACGTTCTCTCCCGAACCAAGGGACAAACCCGAACCACCATCAATTACGCTGCTGCAACCTTCAATGCACTCAAAACATTAAACACAACTCGTATCAGCAACGAACAGCGAGAACGCTTGTTCATCAACACTGGGAGGGTTTTGAAGTGAGTTTCATCGTTGTTCGAGCACGAAGCAATGTTGGTGTCGAGCGATCCATTCGTGAAACAATGGACTATCTCAACTTGACCAAGGTCAACCATGCGGTCATCATTCCAGAGAACGATCAGTACATTGGAATGCTTCGCAAGGCCAAGGACTACATCACATGGGGCAATGCAGACCTCGCAACCGTTGAAACCATGCTTTCAGAGCGTGGACGAATGCCAGGTGATGCTCCATTGACCGATGCAATCGTTGCAGAAGCAACCGATTACAAGACCATTGGTGACTTCGCTAAGGCAATTGTCAACAATGAAGCAACCGTGAAAGATGTTCCAGGTTTGAAGCGTGTCTTCCGTTTGCATCCTCCTCGAGGCGCAAAGGGATGGGGCGGAATCAAGCGATCCTACGTTGTTGGTGGCGCCCTCGGTTCCCGAGGCGACGACATCAAGGCGCTCGTTGAGAGAATGATTTGAGGTGATATGATGGGTACAAAAGCAAACAAGCACCGTGGACGAAACCGATACCACGGTCGTGGAAAGAAAGCCGGTCGTGGCGCTGGAAAGCGTGGTGGCCGCGGAAATGCAGGTATGAACAAGCATCGTGTCATGACTCGAATCAAGTACATGCCAGGTCACTGGGGTATGCACGGTTTCAACCGTCACCCTTCCCTACGCAACGTACACGTGACCTGTAACGTCAGCCAACTCGAAGGTATGGCAGATGGTAAGGACAGCATCAATCTTGGAGAACTTGGAATTGACAAGCTCCTCGGATCTGGTCGAATCAACGCTGCTATCACCGTCACAGTCGCAAACGCTAGCGCTTCAGCCATCGAAAAGGTCGAAGCTGCGGGTGGATCCGTCAATCTTGATGACGGTGATGACTGGGACGAATGGGAAGAAGAGTGAACAAGGAGGTCTTTGAATGAAACACAAGCCAGTACCAATCGGTGTTGTTCTTACGGGTGTCATTTACTTTGGTCTCCTCTTCTATTGGCAGTGGGATGAACTTTCAGGCGAAGGTGCAGCACGAGATGCAGCCATCTTCGGTATCGTTCTCGCAGTTGCACACGTTGCTTACGTCATGGCATGTTTCCAGCGTGATCTTCCTGCCTCGATGAAGCAACTACCAATCATTGGGCGCTATGCGAAACTCTACGGTTGGTTGATCTTCGTTTTCATCGCTGTATGGTACTGCCGCCCAGAAAAATGGGGCGGTTACGATGAAGCAGTCGGGTTCCTCCTTGTGGGTGTCTTATTGCTTGGTTTCGGTGCAGCAGCCATCCTCACATGTTTCATGTGGAGCGGTGACCAAAGCAGCCGTCTGTACGCTCTCAGCCGCTTCGTCGATGTCTATCCAGCCATCACCAAGCCTGACCGTCACGTCCGCTTTGGTGAGAAGATGTGGACCACCACCTTCGTCCTGATCATTTACTTCGCTATGACCAACGTCATGCTCTATGGATTGAGTGGTCAAGCCATGGACTTGTTCAGTGGTTTCCGTTCCATCATGGCTGGTGCATCCGGTACCATCATGCACTTGGGTATTGGTCCAATTGTTACTGGTTCGATTATCATGCAACTGTTCGCAGGTGCAAAGATCATCCGTTTGGACCTGACAAACAGTGAAGACAAGGCCATGTACCAAGGTGTACAGAAGCTCCTCGTTTTGATTATGATTCCTATTGAGTCGATTCCACAAACCTACGGTTTCCTCGACCCTTCGGAATTCCTCATCGATGAGTACGGACTTGGCTGGGCTAACTTTGTGATTGTTGCTCAATTGTTCGCTGGTTCGTATCTTGTCTTCTTGCTCGATGAATTGGTCAGCAAGTGGGGTATCGGATCGGGTATGTCACTCTTCATTGCAGCAGGTGTTGCACAATCGACGTTCGTCGGTACGCTCTCACCTCTCCCTACCACAGCAGGTATGGCCTACTCTGTGCAAAACCCACCAGCAGGTACGCTGCCGATGATTTTCTACATGTTCAGAACGGCGACGAATGGAGAAATGATATCGCTCAATGGATTCGAAATGATCCTATTAGGTGATGCGACGCATCCAAACGCTGTGATTGCTCTCGTTTCCAGTATCATTGTGTTCCTTGTGGTTGCTTATGCTGAATCGAGTAAACTGGAATTGCCATTGACACACGGAAAGGTCCGTGGTCACCGTGGTAAGTATCCAATTCGATTGGTGTACGCTTCGAACATTCCGGTCATTTTGATGGCTGCACTGCTTGCAAACGTCAACATGTTCTCTCTCTTGTTCTGGAGTCATCCAACGATGTCGCAGACGCCGATATTAGGACGGCAGGGATGGTTCTCAATGTCGGATTACATTGGGACGTATGAACCAGGTCAAACGACGGCCTCTGGTGGATTTGCTTGGTATGCATCCATGCCAGCTGGTGTCAACGACTGGCTGATTCCGTTGTTGAATCAACAATCGGATATGTTTGGTCATAGTCTTGGTCAAATCATGCTCCACGTTGTGTTCTATGTGGTCTTGATGACCGTCGGTTCAATGGTCTTCGCGAAGTTTTGGATTGATACCACCAACATGGGTACCAAGGACGTTGCAAAGCAAATTGAACGAACAGGCATGCAGATTCCTGGTTTCCGTAAGAATCCGAAGGTTTTGGAGAAGATTCTCGAGAACTACATTCCACCGGTGACCTACTTCTCTGGTGCTTTCGTCGGTTTACTTGCAGCAGGTGCCGATCTGCTTGGTACGGTTGGTAATGCGACCGGTACAGGTCTGTTGTTGGCTGTTGGTATCATTCTACGTACCTACGAGCAAATCCAGAAGGAACAAGCCATGGAGATGCACCCAATGCTCCGACAATTCTTCGGTGCTGAGTAGGCTCTCAGTTGATATACGGCGCAACCTAGCGTAATGTATGCGGTTCAGTGAACCTCATTCACCGTTCGTATCTGCAGGTAATTTCAGCCGTTACACAACGGTACACGAAGGCGACGTACGAGCTCTCAAGCCGGATGGAATCTTCATTCCAGTACTTCTTGCGGGTTCCGTCATATGCATCATTGGACTTATTCTTGCCTCTTGGTCAATTTCAATGATTGTGAGCAACAAGCAGATGCAGATGTCGGACGATCCCTGTCCAAGTGATTGGGGTGATGCACTCGAACTTGGTGATGGTTCAGTGTACTGTAGTGCCGAGGATTGGTCTCCCCGAGAAGAGTACAAAATAGAACAGATTGAGACTGCTGACAATCATTTCAGAATAACTTACGATGATTGGACAAGAGAATATCGGTATGAATTTTCGGCTGACAAACAAGGACTCGTCATTGTTGGAGACATTTACGACGATGGTTACGTATCCTGCAGAGTTTACTTCGCAGAGACTCTTTTGCCAGAAGGTTTTGGCACAAACGACCTTTTCATTGGCCAGTATAGTTTCAATGCATTACTCCCACAATGGTGTGATCAATATTCTTCAAACTCGAGTGATGTTGAATATACTTCAGACGATTCGCACCCTTTTCTAGGCGTCAGGATGTTTGAAGCAAGGTACGATGCGTATGACCAACAGCTTGTCTTCGAAGAGATTACAAATTCGAGCAAGAAATTTTCCTATTATCCATCATCTGAGATGGTTGAAACAATCATTGAGGAACAAATCATTCTTGGGGTTATCCTCACGTTTGTTGCGCTCTATATCCTGCTGAGAGCAGACCATAGGAGGTTTGTTTTGAAATTTGATTTCGAGGGTAGGCGGATGTCGATGCGTCGTTCAATGAACTCGACTCGTTTTGGTGGGTGGAGTTGGAAGAATGTGAATTTCTCATCTGCAAAGCTAATTCAAGAACCAAATGCTGTGGGTCTACATATGAAAATCAGTGGCGAACAGCGGCTTATTGCATCCTTTATCGGTGAGTCTGCGAGTGATTATATTGAGCCTCTGAAAGCTTTGCTCAACATCTCAGATGAAGGCGTTATGGATGGAGGCAGATACGACGGCATGCCCACGCTGGACATGTTTGACGTGTCCAATTGGGACAGTGATAACGATGCTCGACATATCTACAAATTCTATGTTGAAGGTATGGGCTCGCCTAAACACGCAAAAACGTTGGACGAATTGTACCAAGGTGCTGGAATCGAGTCACTCGCCGACAGAGTAGATGCCCAAAAGTTGCTGAATCATGTCATTGAGGAACTCGATCCTGAGTTTGAAGCCCCTGAAATCATCGTCAACGAAACACGTGTTGTTGAGTATGAGAGTCCTACTGAAACTGGTGAGATAGCAACTCCACCTCCGTCAGTCAACACTCCCTCGGATTCTATGCAGTTGGATGCCTTCTGGACTCAGGACGATTCATAGGGCAATTAATGCAGAGGATTGGCTCGCAGTGAGCGATTTAAGGGCCAATTACAGTCGGGTATCTTGATATAGGGGAGGTGAGTGGGTGAGTTGCTTGCGTCGGTGGGAACGGCGTTGGGACCCGAGTCTTCGGACGGTGAAGGTTCCCATCACCCAACGACGACAGCCGAAGCACATGCGATTCTGAGAAACCTCCGGGAAGGAGCTCGCTCAGGGTCAGGTAGGTGATTTGAGATTATGACGTATTTTTTGTTGTGCAAGAGATAGTGCTCATAACCTCGCCAAGAAATTTAGGACAGCAAATTAATTGCGATAACAACTCTAGGGATCAAAACACGAGAAATCTGGTTGATCCTGCCAGAGGCGACCGCTTTTGGAGTTCGATTAAGCCATGCGAGTCGAGAGCTTTCGGAGCTCGGCATACTGCTCAGTAACACGTGGATAACCTGCCCTATTGTCTGGAATAACCTCGGGAAACTGAGAACAAAGCCGGATAACCCACAATGCCTGGAACGGTTTGTGGGTGAAGATAGGATGGGTCTGCGGCGTATCAGGTCGTAGGGGGTGTAATGGACCTCCTAGCCATCGACGCGTACGGGTGTTGGGAGACATAGCCCGGAGATGGATTCTGAGACACGAATCCAGACCCTACGGGGTGCAGCAGGCGCGAAAACTTCACACTGCAGGAAACTGTGATGAGGGAACTCCAAGTGCTATCACTATGTGGTAGCTTTTCTTAACTATTAATCGGTTTTGGAATAAGGGCTGGGAAAGACCGGTGCCAGCCGCCGCGGTAATACCGGCAGCTCAAGTGGTCGTCGCTTTTATTGGGCCTAAAACGTCCGTAGCCTGTTTGGTAAATCTGTGGGTAAATCAACCAGCTTAACTGGTTGAATTCTGCAGAGACTGCCAGACTAGGGACCGGGAGAGGTGTGGGGTACTCTAGGGGTAGGGGTAAAATCCTGTCATCCTTAGAGGACCACCAGTTGCGAAGGCGCCACACTGGAACGGATCCGACGGTCAGGGACGAAGCCTAGGGGCACGAACCGGATTAGATACCCGGGTAGTCCTAGGTGTAAACGCTGTGAACTTGGTGTCGGGGGTCCGCAAGGGGTCCCCGGTGCCGGAGTGAAGATGTTAAGTTCACTGCCTGGGGAGTACGGTCGCAAGGCTGAAACTTAAAGGAATTGGCGGGGGAGCACTGCAACGGGAGGAGCGTGCGGTTTAATTGGATTCAACGCCGGAAAACTCACCAGGGCCGACTGTTAGATGAAGATCAGCGTAATGAGCTTATCGGATTTTCAGAGAGGTGGTGCATGGCCGTCGTCAGTTCGTACTGTAAAGCGTTCTGTTAAGTCAGATAACGAACGAGACCCTCATCTCTATTTGCTACCCTGTTCTCCGGAACAGGCGCACTATAGAGAGACCGCTGGTGTGAAACCAGAGGAAGGCGAGGGCAACGACAGGTCAGTATGCCCCGAATGTCTTGGGCTACACGCGCGCTACAAAGGACAGGACAATGGGATGCTAGGCCGAGAGGCATTCACGCTAACCCGAAACCTGTTCATAGTTCGGATTGAGGGCTGTAACTCGCCCTCATGAAGCTGGATTCCGTAGTAATCGTGTTTCAATATAGCACGGTGAATATGCCCCTGCTCCTTGCACACACCGCCCGTCAAACCATCTTAGTTGGGGGTGGGTGAGGCTGCGCTTTATGGCGTATTCGAGCCTGCCTTCGACAAGGAGGGTTAAGTCGTAACAAGGTATCTGTAGGGGAACCTGCAGATGGATCACCTCCTAAGAAAAGCGAGGCTGGGGCTCCTAGAGCCCCAGTCTCCACCTTTTTTTGTCAATGTATCAGTTTACTTTTTACACCGAACGGAGTTTTGCTGCTCCGACAGCGCCAGTCAAATTACCATACTTCGATATCTCTACGGGGATGCTCATTCGCTGTTGAATGATGTTGATCCATTCCTCTGAACTCGTAGTAATGCCTCCACTGAGTACAAATCGATCTGGCATGAATTGCTCCAATAAGAATTCGAGAACGGTTGCAAGACGTTCTGCCCATCCTTCAATGGACAGATTTTCTTCATTCAATGTGCGAACAGATGCCCACTGTTCCAACGAACAGTCCAACTGAGGATGAACCATGCGCCCATATTCAGTTCCTGCTTGCAATTCTCCCTGCTTGAGCCAAGCGGATCCAATTCCTGTTCCCAATGTGAGGCACAGAATGTTTTCAGTTTCCCATCCTTCTGTTTCTCGAGCCATCGCCAAGGCAGCAGCATCTGCATCATTGATGATAGCAACTGAGGCGTCAACACGCAGATTAAGTCGATTTGCGAACGCATATCCGTCCCATCCTTCGCCCATGTTCGGTGCATCAATGATGTGATTTCCATCAACAATTCCTGGAAACCCAATTCCAATTGGGCCATCATGATTCCATGATTCAACTATCTCATTCACCATGCTGAGAACAGCATCTGGATGTTTGCCATTTGTGTACGGTAGTGTCGCATGTCGAAGTATACCTTGGGCATCCAAGAGACAGCATTTGATGGAAGAACCACCAATATCAACCCCAAGAACCGCATGTTCTCGGCTCACGGAATCACCTATGTTTCGATTGAAGAAGACGGTCTTTCATCGACTGTCGGAAGGTTAGGAGTCGTAGCTTTGGCGCTTTCAGGTCCACGGTGATTGAAGCACCACGGTTGAAATGCACCTCGTCCCATCCATCAGGGACAACGTACCCTCGATGCATATCACTCAAAATCTGCGTAGGCTCCTTGGTCCAATCAACCCACGCCCATCGTTCATCTTCACGCTGCTTGTGGCTGAGATCACGAGCAAGTACGAAGTAATGGGAATCAACGTCGTTCTCATCGATACCGCTCATGAGATCATCGAGTGTCTTCAGATCGAGGCTGTGAGAAAACCAAGCCCCTTGACCTAACCACGTTGAGAAAATCAAACCACTGCTTTGCTGTTTTGTGTTCTTTTCTCCACGACGTAGATGATACTTGCTTGGAGCGTATTGGTGCGTATTGGCAATCAACAATTCATTCATTGCGGGATCTGTTGTGTAGCGATTACCAGATGTCGAATCGATGATGGCTCGCAAGCGAGGTAGATTGTTGACGATGGCTTTGCCATTCAAGGCAGCAAGAAAATCATCAGCAAACGTGTCCAAGGTTGAATCCATGTAGAATCCAACGCTTCCATCCTTATCGCTATGCAAAGGATGAGAGTTAACGCCCATAACAGGCGTATTTTCATCGATGTTGTGAGAAATTGAGGTTAATGTTCCATCTCCTCCGAGAACAATTACCAAGTCACGTCCAATGAAATCCGCCCTACGGACCCTTTCTCGTGCTCTCATTTCAACACGGAGCTGATGCAATGATTTCATTTCTTCAAGAATTGCCTTGAGTTGAGAGAGACTCTCATCGTGAATGGATTCGAAGTTTTTTTTGTACACAACAAGCACGTTGGTCATGACCTCTCCTCCAATACAAGCCAAGCGGTTGGCCTTCTTGAAGAAGACCGATGATTCATAAATCTCCATGGCTAGGAAATTACATGGAAGAGGAAGAAGACTTCTGGGGCAAAGTAAATTCTGCACAGGATGATGCGATACCCAGTGTGATGATTTCAGGGGAAACGACATCCCCTCCACGGAGCATCAATGGAAGTTCTCAGTCGATCTCAGGGGAACAAAGTAATTTGATAATTATGCAACAACCCAGCCAAGCACCAAAAATTGTTGGTGTTTTAGTTATTGTATGGGGTGGATTCATCATCTTGTCAACTCTTGCATCTCCTGTTCTGAATGATTTTCTCAACAGCCTACTTCCAGAAGAAGACCAAGTCGACTTGACGATGAGTCTTGCCGATTACATCCTCGGATTCATTTCAATACTGATGGGTCTTGGCTACATCTATGCTGGGAATCTGATGACTAAACATCAACGTCATGGAATACATCTTGCCTTTGGCCTAATTGTTGTATCAACAGTAATTGCAATTTCAACACTTCTTCTAGAACCTGTTCCTTCAACACAGAAAGAGGCAGCAGGGTTGTACTACGGTTTGGGAATTGGAATTCAACTTTTCTGTAGCACAATGTGTTTTCTAATCGCAGCAATTCCATTGATGGTAGGCAATTCCCAACTTGAACCTGTAAGATTAGAGAACACTGGTCGCCTTCAATGGAAAGATTAAATCCAACAAAATCAATGGGTGATGAAATAGATGGGAGTAAAGAAAACTGGACAATACGGTACATACACGGAAGAATTGACACTCACCACACCCGAACGTTACCAAATTGTTTGCATCACCAACGATGTTGAACGGATTGTTCGAGAGAGTGGTATTGAAGATGGATTGGTTCTCGTCAATCCAATGCATATCACTGCCTCCTGTTACGTGAACGATCTTGAGTATGGTCTTCATCATGACATTATGGCTTGGCTTGAGAAGTTGGCTCCTTATCATGGTCAGGATGGTCGAGATGGAGAAGAATACCGTCACCATCGAACCGGTGAAGACAATGGAGATGCTCATTTGAAGCGTCAACTGCTCGGTCAACAAGTGACAATGTCTGTCCAAAACGGACGCTTACAATTGGGTACTTGGGAACAGATTCACTACGCTGAATTTGATGGTCGTCGACCGAAACGCATTCTTGTCAAAGTCGTTGGAATTCTCGCAGATAAGTGAGTTACTGACATAAACCAGTTCTCGGTAGCCTAGGCATGAACATCAACGAGCTTGACCTCGACCGTGGCTTTTTCCAACTGACAATGCCTTACCGATGGCAGTACTGGATCGGTTGGGTCATTGGAATGATTTTGATTGTTGCGGGGATTGTTGTCAACCCTGCAATTTCGCTCATTGGGCTGCTGTTCGTTGGATTATGCTCTCCTGGATCACTAGAAGCAGATCTCCACAAGGTTCGACAAGCTGCACCACAACCTGAAGATTTGGAAAAAGAGGCACTTGAGAAGGGATTCTCCATCGACTCATGGTGGATGGGACGTACCTCCTACGCTCCGACCACAGACCCGAGCGACTGGATTCTCACTGCACCTGGTCCAACCACGTGGAATGAGAATCAGTATCTTCCACATGGTGACGGTACTCCCCTCCCGGAACACCCAGCGAATGTTGGAACGCCTCGTCCAGCAACAGTCTCAACATATGGAATTACCATGATTCTCTTTGTTGTTGGCGTATGCATTGGCGCATGGTGGGCTGTGGAGAATTCTACACCAGAAGAAGACCTCTCGTTCTTGCCTTATGTTGCACTCGGCGTTGGCGTTATTTGGACATTGATTGGCTACTTCCAATACAAGATGCAGCGACAGATGGCTGATACACCAACAAGCCTCGTTCGTTCAGTTGCTGTTGGAAACCCAGAACTTGTCGGCCAAGTACGACCATCGAAGTCTGGTGTCTTACGAGTTGTTGTCGATGGTCATCCAAACCGAGTTATTCCAAACTGTGTCCATTTCCATTGGACCTATGAAGTAAAGATTCGCGAAAAGTACACTGACAGCGAAGGGAAAACTCAAACCAAGGAGTACTGGAAGACCATTCGAGAAGATCATGGTGGTGTTCCATTCATTCTCAACGATGGAACAGGTGGTATACTCGTCAAGCCAACGACGTTCAAGCGAACGGACATGGGGCAGTATCTCAAGCGCTGGGAATCAAACCACGCAGATACTCTCAAGCAGGAATTTGGAATGGAGTTTGCAGCACGCTTGTTCACTGGAGGCAACATCATCAAACACCGCTGGACAGTCTATGCTCTCCGAATTGGAAACCCAGTGTACCTAGTAGGCACAACACGAAGCCGCCCACAAGAAGAACTCCAAAACGAAGGTCTCGATGGTACACTGCAAAACACACTGCTCGAAGTTGTTGGTGAAGATGCCCCTGGTGTCAAAGCAACGCTTCAGCGTGGTACCGAACTTGCGAATCTAGGACGTATGCGATCATCGTTCGAAGTCATGATGATTCCGTTGTGTCTAACGATTGGTGGCCTCATCATCTCTCTGATGAACCTCTGAGCGTGGAAGCGCATCCTTCTTGACCCGAATTGAATTCGGAGATTCATGGCAGAAGATGTCGTATTGGTTGGAGGGGCGAGAACTCCTTTTTGTGAATGGGTTGGCGGAAAGCGAGGCGATGGAAAACCCGGTGGCCTCCTCAAAACAGTGAGTGCTCAAGAATTGGGTTCAATCGCTATCAAGGGTGCATTGCAGAAAACCAACACGGCTCCAGAAAGCGTTGATCACGTCGTTATGGGCTATGCACTTCAAACATGTTCACAATCCATCTATGGCGCTCGACATGCAGGGCTCAAAGCAGGTATTCCTCAGGAAGTTCCTATGCTCACACTTTCTCGAATCTGTGGTTCTGGAATCCAATCCATCGTGACGGGTGCTCAAATGATCATGCTCGATGAAGCATCCACCGTTGTCGCAGGTGGCATGGAGAATCTTTCACAAGCTCCACATGTCCTTCGAGGCGCACGTGATGGTTGGAAACTTGGTCGTTCACCACCAGTTGAGGACTACATGATGACCAATCTTCAGGATATGACCTGTGGGAAGTTCATGGCGCAGACAAGCGACGAGATTTGTGCCCGAAAAGGCGTCACTCGTGAGGAAACGGATGCGTTTGCTGCTCGTTCCCACCAACGTACACTTGCATCGATCGAGAACGGTGTCTTTGACGATGAAATCGTTGATGTTGTTATCAAGTCTCGACGTGGTGACAAAGTCATCACTGCAAAGGATGAGGACCACGTCGTTCGCGACACCTCTCCAGAGTCGCTTTCGAAACTACCAACAGCGTTTGGCCCTGATTCTTTGGTTACTGCGGGTAACGCTTCTGGAATTGTCGATGGTGCAGCAGCTGTTGTCATCAAGTCAGCATCACAAGCAGAAGCCGATGGAGACAAACCACTCGCTCGCATTGTAGGGTGGGGAATTGTTGGTCTCGAACCTGCAATCATGGCCTACGGACCCGTTCCAGCCTCAAGAAAGGCTCTTGAGAGAACAGGCCTCTCCATTGAGGACATTGACCGATGGGAAATCAACGAAGCATTCGCAGGTCAAGCTGTTGCTTGTGTCAAGGAACTTGGTCTTGATGAAGACAAAGTCAATGTGAATGGAGGAGCTGTCGGACTAGGGCATCCACTTGCTGCAACAGGTACTCGCTTAACACTCACGCTTGCACATGAATTGAAGCGATGCGGTGGCAAGTACGGCATTGCAACAGCATGCATCGGTGGTGGCCAAGGTATCGCCATCGTCATCGAAGCACTCTGATCAGCATGGCATTGCTCAATCTATGGTCGCTTGGTCACTTTGTTCAGTGGTCCCTTGTTGGTCGTTTCATACTGACAAATTGGTACCTGTTCCTCTTTTTGTCGATTGGATGGGAATTCCTAGAATTGGTATTACCCTACGAATTTGCGAAGGAAACCATTGACAACAAAATCTCTGATGTCATTGTAAACATTGCAGGCTTTTGGATTGGGAATCGAATCCGAATTGATCCTATGCTTGCTTCAAGAACATCGTAACAGATTTTTCTGCATGATGAAGAACTCCAACTTCTTCGAATCCAAATCGGTGATGGAATCGCATTGAGCCAGGATTCGGTGGTTCACGGTTAACTTCAGCTGCTACAGGTACTCCATGTCGTTTGGAATACGTAACAACATGATTATACAATGCAGAGCCCACTCCTTTGTTCCTATGTTTTTCCGAAACAGCGATGCGATCGACGTAAACAAACGAAGCGTAATGATCATTGAACCAAGCATAATTGAGGCTTTCATACCCTGTTTTTGGAGGTAAACAGATCACAAATCCGAGCAATTCACCTTGGTCATAGGCTCCGACAGAAAATGAGGAGAATTCCAGTAATTTTGCGATTTCCTCTTTCGAAACTTTTCCTGTCCCTGGTAGTCCTTGCTCATTGATGGCCCACATTGCATCAATATCAGAAGTTGAAAACGCAATGATGTCCATGTTCAGACTTCAACCGTGGTGGTTAATGGATGAACCGGTGCTAGGTGATTTGCTAAATCAGAGGAACTTTGAATCGTAATGGACTTCGAGTTTTCTTGGTACGATGTCTTTTTCGATCAGTGCACGAATGGCTGCAGTCTCCATTCGAGCCCCTCGAATCGTTGTCACAAACGGTATGTTCAATTCGACAGCAAGACGTCGCATCATATTCCCATCACGAACGGCTCCTCCAGAGACAGTAGGCACGTTGACGATGAAGGAGATGTCACCGCGGCGCATCAAGTCAAGTGCATCGGGATGTTTCCTCTCATTGATTCTATAGACAGTTGTCACTTCAACATTTGAAGATCTCAAAACGTCTGCTGTGCCTGGTGTTGCGAACAAGGTAAATCCGAGATCGCACAACTCTTCGGCGATTGGAACGAGTGCGTCTTTGTCTTCGTCTCGAACGGTGAGGTAAACACCACCTGAACTTGCAACAGGCACTTCTGTGGCCAATCGTGCCTTGAGATAAGCTACGTCGGCAGAAGTATCGGAGCCATAGACCTCTCCGGTTGATTTCATCTCAGGTCCGGGGGCAGGGTCGAGTCCTCGTAATTTGATGAACGGGAAAACCGGGGCTTTGACACAAATCTGACCTGTGGTTCGCTTAGGAATCGTTTGTTCAGAGAGAGGTATTCCAATCGTAACGTTGGCTGCAATCTTGGCCAATGGAAGTCCTGAGGATTTTGCAACAAACGGAACGGTTCTTGAGGACCTTGGATTCACCTCGAGCACGTACAGGTCATCGCCCTGTATGGCGAATTGAATGTTGAAGCATCCCTTGATGTTGAGTCCCAAACCAATGGTCTTTGTCTGTTCAGCCACGCGTGTAAGCATTTCTTCACTAATGTTTTGAGCAGGTATGAAACAGGTCGAATCTCCTGAATGAATGCCTGCTTCTTCGAGATGTTCCATGATGGCACCAACGAGAACCTCTTTGCCATCGCCGGCGGCGTCGACGTCGAGTTCTGTAGCATGACCAAGGTATTCATCAACCAGCAATGGCTTGTCTGGTGCTAGGTATGCCTCTTTGAGATACGCTTCCAATTGTGTTTCGTTGGAAAGGATCTCCATGCCTCGGCCACCGAGGACGTAGGATGGTCGAATCAGAACAGGGAATCCTATGTCGTCCACTGCTTTTCGAATGTCGTCAGCTGTTGTACCTGTTGCACCATTCGGCATACGTAAACCGTGTTTCTTGGCAAATGCTTCGAAACGTTCTCGGTCGCTGGCTTCGTCGATACCATCGACACTCGTACCAAGAATCTGTACATCTGCACCTTTCGATGCTAGGTGAGTAAGTCGCTTTTCGATGGGCTGTGCGAGGTTGATGGCCGTTTGTCCACCGAATTGCAGGAGGATGCCGTGGGCTTTCTCACGCAAGAGAATCTCTGAAACACATTCGCTGGTTAGTGGATCGAAGTAGAGACGGTCGGATGTATCAAAGTCCGTGGAGACCGTTTCAGGGTTGTTGTTGATGAGAACTGCATCCATTCCAGCAGAACGAATCGCCATGACTGCATGCACACATCCATAGTCAAATTCAATCCCCTGACCAATTCGAATCGGTCCTGAGCCAATCGCGACCATACGTTGTTTGTCTCGCTTATCCAAATCCGGAACATGGTCGATACCATCGTCTTGGAAGGGTTCGTAGGTTGAGTAGTAGTACGGTGTCTTTGCAGCGAATTCAGCAGCACAAGAATCGACCATACGATAGCGTGGGTGCACCTTCAATTCGTGACGTCGTTGCATGACTGTTTCTTCGTTACAATCGTTTGGCAATGCCTTCCAGCCTGTTGGCTTGAACCCGTTAAGAGCGTCAGCGATGTGAGCATCACTGAATCCATGCGATTTGTATTCGATCATTGTTTTTCGATCAAGAGAACCCGGTCGTAGACCCATGTTCACTAGGCTGGATTCCATTTGTGCAATATGCTCGAAACGTTGTAAGAACCATCGAGTGATTCGGGTAATTTCGTGGACTCGCTCGATGCTCCATCCTCGTCGGAAGGCTTCCAAGAGCGCACCCATGCGACGATCGGTTGCCGTGTGCAGCCAATCGACAAGAACACTGTCTGGAAGTTGTTCGTGAGCACGTTCGGCCATGCCTTCACCTTCGGACTCATCGGCTCGTGTCAACGGGCGAGGATATGGACAACCTTGTTCGAGGGATGCCCACGCTTTGAGGAATGCTTCTTCGAAATTCCTACCGATTGCCATGACTTCACCGGTCGATTTCATGGAAGTACCAAGCGTTCTATCTGCGGTTCTGAATTTGTCAAACGGCCATCGAGGAATCTTGACGACGACGTAATCGAGTGTTGGTTCAAATGCCGCCGTTGTTCCTTCCCCTGTGATTGGATTTGGTAGTTCGTCGAGAGTGTATCCTACTGCAATTTTTGCTGCCATTCGGGCAATCGGATAACCTGTGGCCTTTGACGCAAGAGCAGAGGAGCGACTCACACGTGGATTGACTTCAATGACTCGAATCTCGCCAGTGAACTGATTAAATGCAAACTGGACGTTGCATCCACCTTTGATGTTCAATTCTCGAATCAGGGCGAGTGCTTTGTCTCGAAGTTCTTGATGGTCTGCGTCAGAAAAGGATTGGAGCGGTGCTACAACGACGGACTCACCGGTATGGACGCCCATTGGGTCGATGTTCTCCATTGTGCAAACAATGGTCGCATTGTCTGCAGTGTCTCGCATGACTTCGTATTCGAGTTCCTGCCATCCTAGAATGGATTCTTCGATGAGGACTTGATTGATGCGTGAATTTCGTAATCCAAGCGTTGCGATTTCAACGAGTTGGCCCATGTCAAAGGCTGTTCCACCGCCGAGTCCACCGAGCGTGAAGGCAGGTCGAATCAATATCGGCCATGAGCCAATTTCCTCAGCCGCTTTGATGACTTCTTCCATGGAATTGCACGCAATGGCTTGCGAGATTGGTAAGTCAATCGACTCACAAACTTGGTTAAACAATTCACGATCTTCTGCTTTGTCAATGGCATCAAGGTCTGAACCAATCAATTCAACACCCAATCGCTCGAGCGTTCCATCATGCGATAGCTCGCTTGCTATGTTGAGTGCTGTCTGACCACCCATTCCTGCAAGAAGTGCATCTGGTTTCTCGATTTCGAGAATCTTTCTAACGGTATCTGGTAGAAGTGGTTCGATGTACACTCGATCCGCCATTTCTGGATCGTTCTGAATGGTCGCAGGATTTGAGTTGACGAGTATCACTTCGTAGCCATCTTCACGAAGTGCCCGAACAGCTTGCGAACCAGAGAAATCGAATTCGGCTGCCTGGCCAATCTTGATTGGGCCCGAACCGAGTACGAGAATCGTGTTGAGATCATCTCTTCTTGGCATCAGGCAT